>JAYRQY010000129.1:0-4813 GCA_041910365.1 Anaerolineaceae bacterium
AGCTGGATTACCTGGCAGACCTGGGGGTGGACGGCATCTGGCTCTCCCCAATCAATCCCTCACCGGATAAGGATTTTGGCTATGATGTGTCGGATTACAAGGGGATCGATGCCAAATTCGGCACGCTTGCCGATTGCGATTTGCTCATCCGGGAAGCGCATAAGCGCAACCTCCACATCATCATGGATCTCGTGCTCAACCACTCGTCCGACCAGCATCCCTGGTTCGTTGAATCCCGCAGCTCCAAAGACAACCCCTACCGCGACTGGTACATCTGGCGCGACCCCAAAAATGGCGGCGTTCCCAATAACTGGCAGTCCATTTTCGGCGGCAAGGGCTGGGAATACGATGAAAAAACCGGGCAGTATTACTATCACATGTTCGTCAAGGAGCAACCGGATCTCAACTGGCGCAATGCCGCCATGCGCAAGGAACTGCTTTCGGTATTCACTTTTTGGGCTGACCGCGGCGTGGATGGTTTCCGCCTGGATGTTTTCAATGAATACTTCAAGGATGCCGAGTTCCGCGATAACCCTTCTAAATTGGGGCGCCGCCCGTTTGACGCGCAGGAACACCTTTACGACACCAACCAGCCGGAGATGATGGGCGTGGTCAACGATATCCGCACCATCCTCGATGGTTACCCCGAGCGATACGCGGTGGGCGAGACCTTTATGTCCACCATGAAAACGGCTGCCGATTATTGCGGCGAAGGCATGCTGCACGCCACATTCGATTTTTCGATGCTCTGGAACAAGTGGAAGCCGGATGCCTTCCTGAAGTCCATTCAGAAGTGGGAGAGCGCCATCAGCCCGGATTCCTGGCCGACCTACGTGCTTAACAATCATGACAACAAACGCAGCGCGACGCGCTTTAATGCGCCAGAGGATGACGAACGCCTTAAGGTTGCCGCCGGGTTGCTGCTGACACTGCGCGGTACGCCCTTCCTGTATGCCGGGGAGGAGATCGGCATGCGCGACATCAAGGTCAAGCGCGCTGAGATCCAGGACCCGGTGGGCAAGCACTACTGGCCGATCAATGTGGGGCGGGATGGCTGCCGCTCGCCGATGCAATGGAATGCGGATGCCAATGCCGGGTTTACCACCGGCAAGCCCTGGCTGAAGGTGCATCCCAACTATCTCATCCGCAATGTGGCTGCGCAGTTGAAAGACTCGGACTCGCTGTTGACCTTCTACCGCAAATTGCTGAAGCTCCGCCGGGAAACCCCCGCCTTGCGCCGCGGTAGTTTCATGGCAATCACATTCAATCCGATGCGCGTGTTGGGCTATCTCCGCCAGGATGGCACCCAGACGGTGCTGGTGGCGCTCAATTTCGGCAGGCGCAAAGTGCGGCTGGCGCTGGGCGATTCTCTGTGCAATGCGCAATGGGAACTGCTGCTCTCGAACAAGCGCGAAACCATGCCGGATGTTGCCAACGGCTGGCTGGCTTTGCAGGGCGATGAAGTGTGTATTTTGCTGCAGAAGTAAACAATGACCCCCGGAGTTTTCCCGGGGGTCTTCGCTTACCTGGTCTGCAGTGGCTTCAGGTCAAACGGAACGCCGTATTCGATGCCGGCTTTCTCCAGCGTGGTCACGGCTGCTTGGGATAATGGAATCCCTTCGCTGGCGGCGCGATCCGCATTCTCAAATTCCTTTTCGCCATGAATGTAAATGCGTTCCTCGCCGGCTGCCCTGGGGGAATCCTTCAGCGTGCTTAGCAGTGCGTCCATATCCTGTTTGAACACATTCATCTCACGGAAAGCATCGATGCGGATGGCGGCAAAGAAATGCCCCACATCTGCCGGCTGCGTTGCCCCCGCGCCATACACCCGGTCAGCAAATCCGCCGCCGGCCAGCACGCCGCAGATAATATCCACCATCAGCGCCAGGCCGTAGCCTTTGTAGCCGCGCATCAGTGCGGTGCCGCCTAACGGCATGAGAGCACCGCCGTTGATAACTTCGCCGGGTTCCTCGGTGACATCACCGGTTTTGTTGATGCCCCAGCCTGCCGGGATGGGCTTGTTCTCTTTTTGATAAACTGCCACCCGCCCAATCGGTACGATGCTGGTGGCCATGTCGAGCACGAATGGGCGCTGCTGACCTGCCGGCACTGCCACTGCGATGGGGTTGGTGCCAAGCATGGCTTTTCTTCCATAGGTGGGGGCTACCAGCGGACCGGAATTGGTGAAGCAGATGCCGATCATCTCCTCAGGGAGGGCCATCATGGCATAGTAACCAGCAATGCCGTAGTGATTGCTGTTGCGCACGGTCGCCATTGCCATGCCCGCGGTGCGGGCTTTTTCAATGACAAGCCTCATCGTTTTCACGCTGACCGGGTGCCCAAGCCCATTGCCGCCATCTACGCTGAGCGAGGTGCTGCTTTCGCGGATGATCTTCATGGGCGAAAGTGGATCGATGAGCCCCTGGTGGAGGCGTGCGCCATAATAACTGCTCAGGCGGATGATGCCGTGAGAATCCACGCCGCGGGCATCGGCGGAGAGCAGAACATCGGCAGCCAGGTGCGCATCCGCCGCCGGGACGCCGAAATGGGTGAAGTAACGCAAGATGTAGTCTTCCAGATCCAGTGATTTAAAATAGTAAGTGGGCATGAGGGGGTTCCTGTTTTCCGAGATGAGGAGATTATACACTTCTCGGGCACTTGCATTCTGATACTTCTTTTTGTATGCTTAACCAAATATTTGAAAGGGGCGCAAGATGAAAAAAGGTTTGGGAGTTCTGTTCTTTATTTGTTCTCTATTTGTGCTGGCGGGGTGCAGCTTAATTTCGGAGGTTTCCACATCCTCAAACCCAGCCCAGGGGATGCAGGTGGCCACGCTTTCAGGCACGCCGGGAGGGAATACGCTCTTTCCGACCGCAGCAACCGTGCCTTATGCCACGGCGATGGTCCCGGGCAGCGAGGAACCTTTTATCCTGATGAAGGATGATTTCAGCAATCCTAACTCAGGCTGGGAGACCTATTCAGGTGAATATGGCACGGCAGGCTACGAACAGGGCGGTTACCTGGTGAGCGCGATTATTTCGAAAGAATATAACTGGGGGGTGGCGGGGGTTAATTTCGACAATGTGCGTATTGAAGTTGATGCCACTGTACTCGTGGCACCCGGTAACCTGGAGGATGGTTTTGGCGTTGACTGCCGCATCCAGGATAATGGAGATGGCTATGGGTTCCGCATCGGGTCGGATGGAATGGCGGAAATCGTGCTCTTTTCTGATGGTGAGTCAATCGCTCTTTATGAATGGACAGAATCTGCTGCCGTCAGGGTAAATGGTGCAACGAACCATATCACTGCAATTTGTGAGGGAAGCCATTTGTCATTATTGGTGAATGACGAATTTGTTGCCGAGGTCGTGGATGACACCTTCAGCACGGGAGACCTGGCACTATCCGCCATCTCCTACTCGGATGACCCCGTTGAAGTGCTGTTCGATGACATCATCGTTCAATCCATTGGCAATGCTTACGAGTATGAAGACGGTGAGATGTATCCGGTCAATATCATCAATACATCGGGGTATGAGGTGTGCGTATTGTACATCACCTCGCCAATCAGTGACTATTGGGGGGATTCATGGATCAATCCATCAAAGCCCATGGCAGCCGGCACAACGTTGACCATTGATGAGAACGACAATGCGATCGTGGATGTTCTGGCGAGGACATGCGATTCCCTGCGCCTTTTGGAAGTGTACAACGTGGACGTCTCTGCCTCCAACACGATCGTCATCAACGACCCGGTGCTCAAGCAGCGGTATGACTTTTCCAGCCTGGCGGGATGGCCTGGCAGCCTGAACAAGGGGAGCGCTTCGATCCGGCAGGGGGAGTACTACTCAATGGATGTTCCTTCCGGTATTGGTTTTTCACCTTCAGTAATCAATTATGCTGCCCTGGATGTCCGTTTGCGAACCGACGCATCCCTGGTGAAGGCAGCGGATGAAAGCCAGGCAGTTTTTGGGGTGATGTGCCGGGTGCAGAATGATGGCAGCGGCATGTTCATGGGGATCCGCGGTGACGGCTACGGCATCATCCAAAAATGGGATGGCAGCCAGTTAACCCCGCTGACAGATTGGACATACTCCGATGCCATCAATCCGGGCATCAACGCCAATTACGTTGAGGGAGTATGCGAAGGGAATTTCTATTCGCTCTACGTCAACGGGGTCTATGTAACGCAAGTTGAAAACGCAGATTTTCCCATCGGGAAGATCGGTCTGGGGGTGGTTCCCGGCGGCAGCAGCGCAAACACCCAGGTGGATTTTGACTTCGTCGAAGTCTATGATCCGCTGGAGTGAGGTGCGCCAATAACGAATCACTAGTAACTCGTATTAGTAACCAGTGATTAGTAAATCGTAATTAGTTCTCAACTCAACCCGAGGATCTTCCCGGTTTCAGTTTCGATATCGATCTCCATGAACATCGGGCGGGTGGGCAGACCGGGCATGGTGGACATGGTTCCCAGCAGCGGGTAAAGGAAGCCGGCGCCTACGGACGCGCGGATGTCGCGGATGGGGATGCGGAACCCTTTGGGCACACCTTTGAGCGTTGCGTCGTGCGAGAGGCTTAGGTGTGTCTTGGCCATGCAGATGGGCAGCTTGTCGAAGCCCAGGCGGGTATACTCGGCGATGCGCTCCTCGGCTTCAGGCAGGTAATCCACGCCATCCGCGCCATACACTTCTTTGGCGATGCATTCGATCTTCTGCTTGATCGACCATTCCAGCGGATAGAGGAATTTGAATTTTGCGGGCAGCTCGGCTGCCTTGACCACGGCTTCTGCCAGGGCAATGGCTCCTTCGCC
>JAYRQY010000130.1:0-6204 GCA_041910365.1 Anaerolineaceae bacterium
CCTTATCGGATGCCCAGGCAAAGCAAATATTAACCCGTGAAGCCGAAGCCGCCAGGGCAATGGTGATCAACCTGGTGAATAATTTCTTCTACGAGCGTCTCGTTGGATTGCCGGCGATAAAAAACTACATGGAAGAAGTTCAAAAAGGCTGACCTTGAGTAAGATCGAAAGGACATCTGTAGTGAGTTCCTACCTGATGATAGGTGTCATCGGCGCACTCCTCACCGGCATTGCCATCGGAGTGCAATCGACGTTCAGCAGCCGCATTGGTACGCTCATTGGCAGCTTTAAGACCGGCGTGCTGATGAATCTGGTTGGCGGTGCATTGGCCGGGTTGGTGTGCATTGTACTTGTGCTTGTTAACGGGAGGGTGTATCTCAAGAGCCCTCCGATCGCATGGCTGTTGTTGGTCATTGCCGGCGCGCTGGGAATCCTCATTATCACCGGCGTGGCATTTTCATTACAGCGGGCTGGCGTGGCTGCCGGGCTGGCCACCATCATCCTCGGGCAAATGGCGGTCTCCATCCTCGCGGATGCCCGCGGCTGGGGCGGCGCAGAACCCATCCCCGTCACCCTCCCGCGCATCCTCGGACTGGTGCTGATGGCAGCCGGGGTTTACCTTCTTCTGCCCAGGCAATAAAGGATGCCATGACACCTGTTCAAACCAAAACCCCGCATGGATTTGCCGTTGAACTTTATTTTGACCGCCTGACTGAATTAACCATCCGCGGCTTTCGGGAAAAGGTCTATGCCGCCGGGGTCGAACCGGTCTCCGGCAAGATGGGCGACCGCCCGCACGTGAGCCTGGCGGTGTTCTCCGAGATCGACCTGCCCTGCGTGGAGGCGATGTGCCAGGATTTTGCCAGCACGCTGCCGCAGTTCCCGGTTGCACTGGCAGCAATTGGGACTTTTCCAATTTCCGACAACGTCCTCTTCCTTGCGCCGGTGCCTGACCGCAGGCTGCTGCAGGTGCACCGTGATTTTCACAAACGCCTGAAATGCGCCCACCAGCGCTCATCATCTTATTACCATCCGGGCAAATGGGTGCCGCATTGCACGCTGGAGCTCGAGCTGCCGGATGCGCAATTTACCCTGGCCTTCAGTGCTGCTCAAAAGTATTTCACCCCCATCCAGGGGCAATTTGCCAGCCTCGGCATCGTTTCATTCCGACCCATCGAGTACCTGGCCGAATTTCCGCTGACAAAGGATAACCAATGACCACACCCTCCCGCTTCACCCCTGACCCTGAACAGATCGAGAAAGCCGTTGAACGCAGCAAAACTCGGGCAGAAAAATACATCAATGACCCTCAAAAATCCAAAGAGCTGCTCGATAAAGCCTACAAGAAAACCGGGTCGTATGAAGAAAACAACGGTCCGCTTGCCGATTTCTGGCGCGACATCAAGACCCTGATGCGCCTGCTGAAAGCCTATCAGCGCAAGGAATACACCCACATCAGCTGGGGCTCGATCGTCATCGTCATTGCCGCCATCCTCTATTTTGTCTCGCCCATCGACCTGCTGGTGGATTGGCTGCCCCTGGCTGGTTTTGTGGATGATGCCGCCGTGGTGGTGTTTGTCCTTGCGCAGATCAGGTCGGAACTCGGCAAATTCAGCCGCTGGGAGAGAGAAGCCCACACGCCCCCGCCGCTGCTCCCGCCCGGTGAGGATGTTATCGACATTTAGCAATTCTTATCGAAATTAATCAAGGAGGTTCACATGAAAAGGCAGCCATGGATCCTGCAAGCGTTAACGATGGCTGTTGCCGGCATCCTGGCGTTTGCTCCGATGTTCGCCGCACCCGCACTGGCGGCGGATGGCGATACTCCGGATACCGCCACTATTGCCGGCACGCTCCAATCGGAATTGGGCTGCAGCGGCGATTGGATGCCCGGCTGTGAAGCCACGTACCTGGCGTACGACGCCAATTCTGATATCTGGAAAGGCACATTCAATGTGACCCCCGGCAACGACCAGGATAAGAAAGGCTCGCGCTACAAGGTTGCCCTCAACGGTTCCTGGGATTGGAACTATGGCGCCAATGCCAGCCAGGGCGGCTCGGATATCGCCTTGCTGGTGGAAAGCCCCATAGACGTCACCTTCTACTATGACAATAAAACCCACCTCATTACCGATGATTACAACGCCCCCATTGTCGTCGCCTATGGCGATTTCCAATCTCAACTCGGCTGCAGTGCGGATAACGACCCCGCCTGCATGCGCGCCTGGCTCCAAGACCCCGAAGGAGACGGTGCATTTGCCTTCACCACCAAAGCGCTGGCTGCCGGAACCTACAGCGTATCGCTGGCGATCAGCCAGAAAACTCAATCAACCAACATGGATCCGGTAACCTTCACTGTGGAGAAAGACAATACAGAAATTTACCTCGGGTTTGATAACGTCAAGAAGGAGTTGATCGTGAGTACAACCGGCGCGCCAAAGGGAAGCCTGGCTAAACAGAAAGCCATTTGGGTCAACCAGGACACGCTCTTGTGGAATGTGGTCGGCACTTCAAAGTACACGTACGCCCTGTATTACTCAACGGATGCCTCTTTGGAACTCACTGCCACGGGGATCAGCGGCGGTGAGCCCATCCCTCTGACGTTTAGCAAGTCAGGTCCTGGTGAGGGGGTGTTCCAGAAACACCCGTACCTGAGCGGATATACCGCACTTAAAATCGACCCTGCGGAATTCAGCCGTATCGCGACAGCCCTGCAATCCCAGCTCGCGGTTGCAGTGATGGATGAGACCGGTAAGGTCATTGATGCAACCGGGGTGCAAATTGCCGGTGCGCTTGACGCAGTTTTTCCTTACGATGGTCCGCTTGGTATCAGCATTGAAGAAGCTAAGCCCGTTCTGCGCGTGTGGGCTCCCACTGCCCTGAATGTGACGCTGCAGCTGTATGATGATTCGAGGGTGAAGACCTTCAACGCCTTCCCAATGACGCGTGATGTCGCCAGCGGCGTCTGGAGCGTCACCGGCGATACCTCCTGGCTGGGCAAGTATTACCTCTATTCGGTCGAGGTATTCGTCCCCGAAACCGGCAGGATCGAGACCAACCTGGTCACCGACCCGTATTCGGTAAGCCTCTCGATGAACAGCCTGCGCAGCCAGATCGTTGACCTTTCCGATGCGGCGCTCAAGCCCTCCGGCTGGGATACGCTCTCCAAACCTTCCCTGGCAGCCCCGGAGGACGGCGTCATTTACGAATTGCACATCCGCGATTTTAGCATCGCTGATCCGACAGTGCCGGAGTCTCTGCGCGGAACATTTAAAGCCTTTACCGTCAAGAACTCCCTTGGCATGCAGCACCTGCGCAAACTGGCCATTGCCGGTCTCACCACCGTGCACCTGCTGCCAGCCTTCGATATTGCCAGCGTGGACGAGGATAAATCGGCATGGGAATCAGCGGATGCAAAACTGCTCGCCTCCTACGCCCCGGATTCAGACCAACAGGCGGCTGCGGTGTCTCTGATCAAAGGCAGCGACGGATTTAATTGGGGGTACGATCCCTATCACTACACCACCCCCGAAGGCAGCTATGCAACCGACCCGGATGGCACGACGCGCATCCTTGAATTCCGCGAGATGGTCAAAGCGCTCAACGAGACCAACCTTACTGTGGTCATGGATGTTGTGTACAACCATACATCGCAAAGCGGGCAGGACCCCAAATCTGTTTTGGATAAGATCGTTCCCGGTTATTACTACCGGCTCGACACCGAAGGGAACATCACCACAAGCACCTGCTGCCAGAATACTGCCACCGAAAACCGGATGATGGAAAAACTGATGGTCGATTCGGTGGTCACCTGGGCAAAAGAATACAAGGTGGATGGATTCCGGTTTGACCTGATGGGGCATCACATGCTCAGCAACATGACGGCCGTCCGGGCTGCCCTCGACGCGCTCACCCTCGAGAAAGACGGCGTGGATGGCAAAGCCATTTACATCTACGGCGAAGGTTGGGATTTTGGCGAAGTTGCCAGTAATGCGCGCGGGGTCAATGCCACGCAGCGCAACATTGGCGGCAGTGGCATCGGCGTTTTCAACGACCGCCTGCGCGATGCCGTTCGGGGCGGGAATCCCTTTGATGATCCGCGCTTGCAGGGATTCAGTACCGGTCTCTTCCTCGATACCAATACTTCTGACCCCCGCACTGAGGGCACCCAAAAGGATAAGCTGCTGGATTACACCAACTGGATCAAACTCGGCATGGCCGGCAACCTGGCGGATTTCCAGCTCATCAATGCCAAGGGGGAGGCGGTGGATGGGGCACATGTGCTTTACAACGGCGTTCCTGCCGGGTACACCCAGGACCCGCAGGAAAACATCGTTTATGTCTCCGCGCATGATAACCAAACCCTTTTTGACGCAATCCAGATAAAATCCTCCGAAGAGTCGAACCTGCAGGAGCGCATCCGGATGAACAACCTGGTGCTCAGCATCCCCATGCTCAGCCAGGGAGTACCGTTCTTCCACGCCGGCGATGATATCCTCCGCTCAAAGTCGCTCGACGGGAACTCGTACGATTCTGGTGACTGGTACAACAGCATCGACTGGACGTATAGCAGCAACAATTGGGGCATTGGATTGCCAATCGAAGGAAACGCAAATATTGCTTTCAACAAAGCCCTGTTGGCGGATGAAACCCTCACACCTATTCAATCGGATATCACCAATTCCAGCGTGGTCTTCCGCGAATTCCTGCAAATCCGCAAGAGCTCCCCGCTCTTCCGCCTGCAGACTGCTGACCAGGTGATGCGCATGCTCACGTTCCTCAATAATGGTCCTGAACAGCAGCCCGGGCTGATCGTAATGCGCCTTCAGGATCTCGACAGTATCGATCCGAAATTCAGAGAGATTGTGGTGCTCGTCAATGCAAACCATGAAGCAGTCACATTCAGTGACGCCCTGCTGGCAGGTAAGGAGTTTGTTCTGCACCCGGTTCAGCAGAACTCCAATGACCGCGTGCTGCGCTCGGCCACGTACTCCGCGGCGGGTACGTTTACCATCCCGGCCATCACCACAGCCGTTTTTGTGATCGAACGACCGAACACTCCGCCGCCGGCAGTTGTGCCGCAGGTCAAACACAAGTTCGACAAACCAGCAGCCGCAGCCATCGGAGCACTCTTCCTCCTGCTGGTCGCTGGGCTGGTTTACCTCATCGTCCACAGGGTTACCCATCGGAGAAAATAATGAGCAGCGAGATAACCACCGAAATCCACAAGAAACTTGGCATCAGCCTGTTCAACAAAGTTTGGGAACTGATCGATAAGAAAGACCGTAGTCGCGAGGAATGCGAGTTAATGATCAACGCGGCGCATGCGTCTTTGTACCACTGGATGCAGGCGGGCACGGCAGTCAATTTTGCGCGCGGAGAATGGCAGGTCTCCAGGGTGTACAGTCTGTGCAACCGCGCCGAGCCCGCGCTGCATCACGCTGAGAACAGCCTGCGCATCTGCCAGGAAAACAACATCGCCGATTTTGACCTGGCTTTTGCGTATGAAGCGCTTGCGAGAGCGTCCCGTGTTAATCAGGATGCACATAAAACCGCAGAATTCATTGCCCTCGCCAGGGAAGCAGCCAAAGGGATCAAAGAAAAAGAAGACCGCGATTATTTCCTGAGCGAATTGGGAAATATCAACTAGCAATTCAGACAAATCTGGTCTATAATTACTAATATAAAAAATCAGGAGGAATTATGAAAAAACGGTATTTATTGTTGTTATTGGTTGTCTCTCTCTTTATCCTGCCGGCATGCGGGCTCACCCAGAGTTTGGGCAGCGCGAGTGATACCGGCAAGGAATTCATGACGGCCTTGAAGGAAGGCGACCACGAAACATCCTGGAACCTTTGCACAACGGATATCCAGAATGAGATCGGCAGCTACGAACATTGGGTGGATTTTGCCAGCATCCGCAACTTCGAGGACTTTTCATTCAACTCCACCAATGTGGAAAATGATGAGGCTACACTGGAAGGTACCGCCACACTCAACGGCGATGACTACAACGTGATCTTGATCCTCTACAAATCCGGCGATGATTGGAAAGTGGCCGGGATCGATTTCTCGCTCAAATAATCACTAAATCCAAAGGCGGAGAGAAAGAATCTCCGCCTTTCGTTTTACGCCTCATATCAAAGAGTAAATCATGACAAATCTTCCTCCACCCCGGCCCCCCACAACCCCGCCGCCTTTAAA
>JAYRQY010000131.1:0-6519 GCA_041910365.1 Anaerolineaceae bacterium
TCGCGGCCATCCAAAAGCAGGAGCAGGAGGTCACCCGCGCCATCACTGCCGGCAATCTGGGTATCCCCGGGCTGCACCTCATCGGTCCGGCCGACCCCGCCCTGCGCGGCGGGATCACCACCTTCTACATTGACGGCATCGACTCTCACCGTATCGCCCTCATGCTCGACCAGATGCGCGGCATCACCGTGCGCTCCGGGCAGCACTGCGTCCATTCCTGGTTCCACTCCCGCGGCATCACCAGATCCGTCCGCGCCTCGGCATATTTTTACAACACGCTGGAAGAAGCCCAACTCCTGGTTGAGCATCTGATCAAAATCCGAAAGGTACTCTAGCCCATGTTCTGCATCGTCGCCTTTGTCATCCTCTCCATTTTGGGGATCTTCAGCGCTGCCAACCGCCGCCTGGCAAAAGAAGCGCTGGATTGCGTGTTCCGCCGCATCACCTTCCGCCCGTGCAACACCGGTTTCGACGAAAAGATGAAAGCCAAGATCCTCGGCAAGGTCATTATGCGCTCCGAGCGCCTGGCATCCTTCATCAGCAAGCGCTTTGAGATGCTGGCGTGGATCTTCTTTGCCATCGGTATGGCGGCTTTGGTGTTTTCGGTTCGCGGACTGGTGCTCTTTTACACCACCGGCTCATGCAACGGGGTGAACTCCGAGGCTTTCTGCGTCTTTGACCCAACCGGCGCGAACAACGATGTCTCTTCAGTTGATACCGGCTGCTCCGTCACCCCCAAAACGATTAACGACCTCACCCTTGATGGGGTCACGGTGGCAGATTTCCCCACCCTTCACCCCCAATCGCCGGATGAGATCGTCTTCATTGGCTGCTATTCCTGTGATTACACTCGCGCCACGTATCCGCTCATCCGCAAACTTGCCAACCGCTACGGGGCGAAGCTGGTGTACCTCGAGTACCCGGTGAAACTGCATACCGATTATCTCAACAAGGTTGGCTATTGTGCTTACCAGCAGGAACCTTTTAAGTACTTCTGGATGTTCAATGACCTGATGTTCGCATCCGATAAAAGCAAACTCGAGGACCAGGCTTTCGTCGAACAATCACTTGCTGATTTGGGTTTCGATCTGCCAAAACTGCAAGCCTGCGTGGCTGACACCGCCACGGCTGCAGCCGTTGAAGACCAGCTCGCTCAGATTCGCAGCACGGGATTCTACGGCACGCCCACCATCTTCATTGGCGATGATGTCTTTGTGGGTCCCAAGCCTTACCGCGTGTATGCCATTGCCCTCAAGGGATTCTTCTACTGGCTGCGAAAGTGATTTAAACCCGTAGGGGTGGTTCAGAAAAAAATGAGAATCGAGAATCGATAAACGAAAAACGTAAGGACGGTCACAGTGGACCGTCCTTTTGTGTTAATTATCAGGATTTCTTTTTCTCATTAGACCAATCGAGTTACGATTCCCAGCTTTCGGTTCTCGATTCTCGATTCTCGATTCTCTACTCTCTTGAACTATCCCAGCTGCTCCACCAGGTAATTCTGTATCCCCATCTGTTTGATCTGCTCGAGCTGGGCTTCGATCCAATCAATGTGGGCTTCCTCGTCGCGCAGGGTGGCTTCCACCAGTTCCTTGGTGCCATTGTCAGCTTCATCCACGCAGACCTTGACCGCCTTGTTGTATTCCTTGATCGCACCCGCCTCAGCTTTGCGGTCATTCTTGAGCATCGTTTCCACATCCGGACCAATGGTAATGGCGTTGAGCTTGGAGACGATGGGTATCCCTTCCAGGAAGAGGATGCGTCCGATGTGATGCTCGGCGTGTTTCATCTCCCCAATGGCGCGTTTCTCGATCACTTCGGCCAGCTTGGAATATCCCCAATCATCACACATCTCGGCGTGCACCATGTACTGGCTGATGGCGGTCAGTTCATCCGCGAGCAGGAAATTCAGGGTGTCAATTACTTTTTGTGAACCTTTCATGTTGTCACCTCCAATTTGATTTAAGGTTATTATCCCTCAATTTTAGGAAAAATGCCAATGAGATTAGCCGGACTGCCGCGTGTGAACAGCCACTGCCCGCATGTGCACGGGCATCCCCCCTGCCTCACCTGCCTAACCAACCTGTAAGGCGATTGAAGGTGTATTGTACTTATAATGTAAACATCCGGCGTCCAGCGCGCCGGAGCACCAATAACGCCATACCAGCGGAGAATCCACATGAACCTGACATCCATTTTCACACAAAAAACCTTTTCCAGGGTTGCTTGGGGGGCTGTAATCATTGCACTGCTCTTCAGCGCAATCAGCATCTTCGCCATCGGCGGTGATGACCTCGTCATCAGCCTCGGCGATATCCTGCCAATTCCCCTTTCCATACTTACCACCCTGGCTGCGTATTTTTTGTGGCGCACCTATTCGCCGGGCACTGCCAGCCGTAAACTGTGGACCTGGCTGCTGTTGGGCTGGGGTCTTTGGGCAATCGGAGAGATCCTTTACGTCGTTTACGCTTTCATTACTGATGACATACCATACCCCTCGGTGGCAGATTTTGCCTACATCCTCGGCACCACCATCCTTGTCATCGGGTTATTCATCCGCCTTAACCAGCAGCTGCGGAAACTGACCACGGTGCAGGAAATTATCTTTTGGTTGATCCTCATTGGGTCAGTTGTAGGTGTTTACACCCTCGTGTTGGCGCCAATCCTGGCTGATTATGCTGAAACTGGTTTGCTGGAAACCTTTATTAATGTCTTTTACCCCGTCACCGATTTAATCATGTTTGTGATTGGTGTCCGCCTCGTATTCGATTACACGGAGCGGCACGTTTCCAGTTTTGGATGGGTACTGGTCGTTATCGGTTTCATGCTGGTTACCGTGGCAGACCTGGTGTACACCTATAGCTACTACTATGGCCTGTACTTCCCTGATGGAAAGGTGAATCTTTTATCAACACTGGGCAGTTCCATCCCTTACACCCTGGCTTACTTTTTATGGGTGTTAGGCTTATATCGTTTACAGATAAAGGAAACAGGCGTCGAGGCTGAGCAGACAATTGCCCAGCCGGCTTGTGTGGAGAATACGCATATCGTTTTCTTCGTCAACCGTGACCTGCTGGTGGACGAGGTGAGCGCCAACGCCTGGGTGCTGCAAACCGGCGGATTGCCGCCAGGCAGCGATATGGTCAAGATGCTGGGGCTCAAGAGCGAAGACCGCCAGGCGATCATCGGCGCACTGACGCGGGATGGGGTTGTCACCGATATGCCGCTGGACATCCGTAACATGCGCAACGAATTGGTGTCCGCCAAACTGAACGGGCTCAGACTGCTTGACCCGCAGCGCAACATCATCGGAGCATTGCTGGTGGTGCGCGTACTTTCCAGCACCAATGACATGGACGCAAAATTGAGCGAGTACCAGGTTTCGATCGCCAAACAGGTAAAAAGGAAAAGCGGCTCCAACGAGGATAAACTGGCATGCAAATTCCTGGCAGAGTACACGTACCCGTTGATCAAACACTATCAACAGATGGCGTTCCACCATGGGGGTCCTCAGCAGGGGCTGGTATTCATTGAGAACCTCAACCAGAAAGCGGAAGCCGAGAATTGGGGAGTTAAAGTAACAGAGAGTGGGATTGCCTATTCAGAAACCACTGAACCGCAAACCCTGGTGGCTCGGCTGAACCAGCTGAAGGGAGCCGCCGAGGAGCAATTGCGGCGCATGACCGATGAGAAGACCATCACCGCCGGAGCGGCAGCGCTGAACTCCCACTTCACCAGCGAGGTGAAAGACTGCCTGGAATACGTCCTGCGTGAGTACGCGGATAAGCCCGCTGAAAAATAAACAGGTTCTAAAAAGGGTTAACCGCTGTTAACCCTTTTTTTTGGGGATAAACACTTGAAATCCGCCGAAACAACCAAGATACACCCGACTGTACCTGCCGCGAGAGCCCTATGAGCCGGGCATCCCTGTTCACGCGCGAGAGATACCTGCATATCTCCCATGCCGTGCTGGCAGCAGGTGTGATCTACACCGCCGTCGAGCTCTTTGCTATTGGCGGCGATGCCTTTGTCATCGAGCTCGCTTACGCCGTGACTTCCATACTCTCGTTGATCACCGGCGTCACCGTCTTCTGGCTGTGGCGCAGGTTCCTGCCATTTTACAATCGGCGCGCGCTGTGGGAATGGTTCCTGGTGGGTTGGGGGATGTGGGCAATCGGGGATCTCTGGTTTGTGGTGGAATACTGGATCAAGGGATATGAGACCTTCCCCGGCATGCCGGACATCTTCCTGGTCATCGGCTACATCGGCCTGATCATCGGCATGGTATTGCGCTTACGCGAAACCAACCG
Organism: Anaerolineaceae bacterium; assembly: GCA_041910365.1. Taxonomy (GTDB): domain Bacteria; phylum Chloroflexota; class Anaerolineae; order Anaerolineales; family Anaerolineaceae; genus UBA6107. Next base: position 4,311 of record JAYRQY010000131.1, read on the forward strand.
CAAGGTGGTATGGCATCAGGTCACGGTGCTGGCCATCCTGTCCCTCATCCTGGTATTGCTCACGGTGGCTTTTGCAGTATTGCCGGCGATGCAAACCCCGGAAACAGGTTTTTTGGCTGCTGCGCTGCCGATTGCCTATCCGATCTTTGACCTGGTGCTGATCATGCTGGGAATCAGCCTGCTGGTGGATTACAATGCCCGCCGCAGCCGCATCGGCTGGCGCTTGATCGTGGCCGGGTTCGTCATGATATATATCACCGATGTGATCTATGCCTACACCACCCACGCAGGGCTGCTCTTCCCCGGCGGGCAGGTGAACCTGATCTCGACCCTTGGGTATGCGCTGCCGTATGGTTTTGCGTATGTCCTTTGGTCAATGGGGCTTTATGGCTTGCAGGTAAAGATGACCACGCGCATCAGGGAAAAAAGCATTGTGCAGCCGCTGCTGGTGGAGAATACGCACATTCTCTTTTATCTCAATCCACACATGATGGTGGACGAGGTGAGCACCAATTACCTCCGCGTATTCCAAGACACCCCCACGGCCGGGCAGCCGCTGACTGCGCTGCTGCCTCTCACACCGCAGGAGACAGCGCGAATCCGGGGGGATCTGTTCAAGCGCGGCAAACTGACCGATATGCCGCTGGAGGTGACCAACCGCAAGGGTCAGAACTTGCAGGCAAAACTATGCGGCATTCACCTGCTCGATTCACAAAAAGCGCTCTCGGGGGGGCTGCTGGTGCTGCGCGTGGTTTCAGATGCCAACAACCTGGACCTGGAACTCAACGATTATCAGCAATCGCTGGTGAACATGGTGCGAACCAAGAGCAATTCCAGCGAGGCTCAGGATGCAGTTGCCTTTATGCACGCTTTTTATATCCCATTTTTCAAGCGTATCTACGAAGTGATGTTGGAAAACGGCGGAGGCCAGCAGGGCGTGAATTATGAAGAGATCCTCAACCGGCAGGCTGAAAAATCGGGATGGACGCTCAAGGTCGAATCCGGTTCGCTGGAACTCTCGCCCAAATCCCCGCCAAAACAGGTGATCAAGGAACTGCCGGCTCTGCTGATGGCTGCGCGTGAGCAACTGGGAAAATTGATCGATTCTGAAGAGGTGGACGCCGAAGTGCGCCTCGTCCGCTCTGGATTCAGCGATAGTGTGATGAACAACCTCTACTACATCGAACATGCCTGGGTCAACCTGGCAGAATGAACCGTTATAATTGGGGCATTCCAACCCGATGAGGTGAGCAATGCCCGGATTCACCCCCGCCCGCCGCTGGCAGGCAGCCTACCGCCCTTTTAGACACCGCACCTTTGGCGAAAAAGTGGAAGACACCCTTGAAAGCGCGCTCAAGGGCGCTTTCTTTGGCTGCCGCATGTGCGGCAACTGCCTGCTGCAGGAGACTGCCTTCATCTGCCCGATGGAATGCCCCAAGGGGCTGCGCAACGGTCCGTGCGGCGGATCGACCCCCGAACATTGTTATGTTGACCCCCAGCGCCCGTGCATCTGGTTCAAGATCTACCAGCGGGCAGAGAAGATGGGCCGGCTCGAGCGGCTGATGGAAGTGCTGCCGCCGCTGGATTGGAGTAAAACGGGGTCATCAGCCTTCCGCGACCTGCGCCATCTGGTAAAGGCAAAAGGCGGTTTCAAAGCCGTGTGGAACGGCGTGACGGCGCCCCCCACGGAACGCACCCGTAAATGGAATAAATTCTTCTTTGAACTGCGCCAGCCGGAGTGGTGGCAGGGAGATGACCAAGCCCACCCGGCTCCGGAGCATGAACCTGTGAGCAGGTTGGAGCGCTCGCTGGCTGCCGGCGAATTTGTGCTGACGGCTGAAGCCGCCCCGCCGCTCTCTGCAAACCCTGAAGAAGTGGCGCGCAAGGTGCTGCTGTTGAAAGATTACGTCCAGGCGGTGAATTTCACCGATAACCCCTCCGCCACCCCGCGCATGAGTTCGGTAGCCTGCTCGCTGATCGCCCTGCAGCATGGCGTGGAACCGGTGATGCAGATTGCCGCCCGCGACCGCACCCGCATGGGCTTCCAGGGTGAAATCCTTGGCGCAGCCGCGCTGGGAATCCGCAACATCCTGCTCATCACCGGCGACCATCCGCGCCTTGGACCCCCGCCCAACGGGCGCATGGACATCTGGGACTTTGATGCCATCCAGGCGGTGTGGATGGCGCGGCGCATGCGCGACGAGGGCCA
>JAYRQY010000132.1:0-12175 GCA_041910365.1 Anaerolineaceae bacterium
ATACTTATCTTCGCCCTGTGCTTGCCGATTATGCGGTTGGTAAATGGCGAATGTCCCGACCTGCGCCGGCTGGGAGAGGTTAACTACCTGCCCTACCTTGGAGGCTGGGCAATCCTTCTCTGGATTCTTACCTTCGGCTTCGGTGAAGAAATAGGATGGCGCGGTTTTGCCCTGCCGCGCCTGCAAAAAATGATGCCTGTTATGCCCGCCACGCTGGTGCTGGGCGTACTTTGGATCCTGTGGCATGTGCCCACCTTTTTCTATCACGGGACTTATCTCGCAATGGGTTGGACCATGCTACCGGCTTTTACCATTGGCGTTCTCAGTGGAGCAGTGCTTTTCACCTGGCTGTATAACGGCAGTGGCGGTAGCGTATTGATGGTCGCCTTGTGGCATGGGCTTTTCGACCTCTTTACTGCCTCTAAAGCTTGGGGAGATCTTATCCCCATGGTCATCAGCATCGCCGTAATCCTGTGGGCGGCGATCATCCTCCTCGTAAACAAGTCCTGGGGATTCAGGTTCCAACCCAGGCAGACCCTTTAATATTGAGGTTCATAAAAAGGAAGCGAAAACTAATGACTACTTCCCACCGTTCTTACCGGGGTTTGGATGATCAGCTCTTGATGGAGGATCTCGCCCGCCAGACCCTGGCAGCCAACCTGCATGTGACCGACCTGCCTTACCGGTTCAGTTCCGGTGCACTGGATGACCCTGAAAATGCCCGCTTATGGTTTGACCGCGATGGAAGGCTGGCAGCGTGGGCTGTGCTCCAGGTTCCGTTCTGGACGCTCGATTACGTCTGCCGGACTGACTCTGAGGAGGACCTGCATGCCGCCGTTCTCATCTGGGCAGACCGGCGCGCCCGGGAGATCCTCGATACCAGCCAGGGCCACCCGTGTTGGTTCGCCAACGTCTTTTCGGGACAGGCAAATCGCATCCGCGACTTGGAAGCAGCCGGGTACAAGTGGCAGGGGAATGTGGGTGAGGATTCCCTGGCCAAAGTGCTCATGCTGCGTGCCTCACAAGCACCGGTGAAAGTGTACCAACCACCGGTGGGCTTCACCGTCCGCCCACTGGCAGGTATGGACGAGGTGCCGGGCTACGTAGCCCTGCACCGTGCTGCCTTTGAATCGACCACCATGACCGAGGCATGGCGCGCCCGAACGCTCTTGCATCCAAATTATCAACCCGACCTGGACATCGTCGTTGAAGCCCCCGATGGGCGCTTAGGCGCTTTTTGTATTTGCTGGTTCGATGCGGGATCGCGCGTGGGCAGGGTGGAGCCGCTCGGTTGCCACAAAGATTTCCGCTTGGTTGCCCTGGGCAGGGTGGCTCTCTCGGAAGGGCTGCACCGGCTCCAATCCCGCGGTGCCGAGAAAATTTATGTGGAAACGGATATGGAACGAAACACTGCCCTGCGCCTGTACGAATCTTTTGACTTCCAACTCATACAGGATGTTCTAGTGTATCGAATCGATTATGGAAAGGTGGAATGGTGACAGGAATACTTGAATTCGCTGACCCCGGTGGGAAAGGGCGGTTTATTACTCAATCGTTTAAAAAATGCAATCCCTTTTCATTACAAATAAGGAAAAAGATGATGAACACTTCTCAAGTTCACGTACCAGGATCCGTATTCAGCCGCATTCTCTGGATGTATGGACTATACACTTTATTATCCAACGCGGCTTTTCTGATCGGTTATCACTGGCTCCCGGAAGGCCTCCTGCGCGGAAGTCCGGCGACCGGTGGAGGTCAGATTGCTGCGGACGCGCGCACATTCTGGGGACAATACGGACTGACATTGCTTTTCAATCTGGGAGGCATCCTTGTAGCCAGCCTTGTAATGAATATCTTCCAAGTCAAAAGAATCTCTCTCGGGTACCTGTATCCTATCGTTCTGGCAGTGTTCAGCGGGCTTGTGATGGGGACGAATTCGTTCGCTGCCTCTGACATGGCGCAATACAACATTCGTGATGGGATGGCGCTTGGGTTAAGTATCGAATCTCTCGAAATGCTGGGGTATCTTTTCATCATTGCTTCCACGGTGCGCTATGGCATCTATCAATACGATAGTATGTGGCAATGGAAACCGACATCAAAAGTGATGAAACTGCGTGATGTCAGGCTCTCCAAGCCAGAGATGCTTTGTCTGGTGATTGGCATCCTGCTGATCATCGTTGGAGCATACCGGGAAACACAGATGGCATTCAACCTGCTTTAGGAGCAATCCATTGAGATGAACATTACCGCCCCAATTATTTTCGCATGCAGCATGGCTGTTCTTCTTGTTGTTCTTTTTTTGACCTGGATCTACAAGGACAGGAAGTGGTAACTCCTCGATTGCCCTGACCATTCAAATTTAAAATACGCAGAACTCTTCTTCTCAAGTGGAAGGTTGAGGCTGGCGGACATGCTTTTCTTTCCCGAGAGGCAGGAATCCTTCTCCACCGTGATCATCTACCTGGATTATCTCATCATTGACAGGATGCGGCTCATCATGGCGGCATAACGCGCGGGGTTGAAGAACCCGAATGGCCGGAACGGGATGACAGACTGCACTGCAACCGTCTGCGATTCCGTGTACTTGCGCATGCCTTCCTCGCCGTGCCTGCGGCCGATCCCTGAAGCCTTCATCCCGCCCATCGGTGCATCCACCGAGCCCCAGGCAGCCGAGAATCCGTCGTTGATGTTCACCGTTCCCGTCTGGATGCGGCGCGCGAGCTGCTGCGCAAGCCGGATATTCCTGGTCCAGATACTGGCATTCAGCCCATATTCAGAACTATTGGCTGCCGCTACAACCTCTTCAATATCCTTGAAGCGGTAGATGCAAAGTACCGGCCCGAAAACCTCTTCGGCAAAGACTTCCATCTCGGGGGTCACATTTGTCAGCAGGGTGGGCTCAAAGAAGTAAGGACCCAGGTCTGGTCTCGCTTTCCCGCCGGCCAGAAGCGTGGCGCACTTTGATAGGGCATCCGCAACCATCCGGCTCACCTTGTCAAATTGCTCCTGTGAGATGAGCGAGCCCATGTCCACATCGAACTCCAGCGCGGTAGAGAGCTTCATCCCGCTCACCCGCTGCACCAGGGCTTTGACGAAGCGGTCATGGATTCCTTCCTGCAGGTAAAGCCGTTCGGCGTGGATGCACAACTGCCCGGCGCTGGCAAAAGCCGCCTGCTGCACACCTTTCACTGTGTTCTCAAAGTCGGCATCATCCAGCACGATCGCCGGGTTCTTGCCGCCGAGTTCCATTGAGCATTTGATCAGCTTCTCGCCAGCCTGGGCGGCGAGTTTGCGCCCGGTGGAAGTGCCGCCCGTGAAGCCCAAAAAATCGATCCCGGTCAGCAGCACCGGACCGATAATGCGGCCTTTTCCGGTGACGATGTGAAAGACATCCCGCGGCAAGCCGGCTTCATACAGAAGGCTGGCGGCATAAAGTGCCGTGAAGGGAGTCTCTTCCGCCGGTTTGAGCACCGCGCAGTTGCCGGCGAGTAATGCCGGGATGGGGTCGGAGACGGCCATCGAAAGCGGGTAATTCCAGGGCGCAATGAACCCCACCACGCCCTTGGGGTGCAGGTACTCAACCGTTTGCGTGAAGAGCGGAACGGCACCCTTGCGGCGGCGCGGGCGCAGGTAGCGGGCGGCATTGGCGGCATAATGCCGGCAATTGATGATCACATCAAAGACCTCATCCAGCGCATTCAGCCGGGTCTTGCCGGTCTCCAGTTGGATGAGATCCAGCAAATCATCACGGTGCTGTGTGACCAGGTCTTTATAGCGGAGAAAGATCGACCGGCGTTCGCCAAGGGAGGTCTGCGCCCAGGCAGCCTGTGCCGTGCGGGCACGCCCCATTGCCAGCCGAACATCCTCCTCGGTGCAAATCGGCACGGTGCCCAGAACCTGGCCGGTAAACGGCGCGCGGACGGTGGTGAGGTCACGACTGCCGCCGGCGTGGGTAACAAGTGCGGTCAGCTTCTCAAGATCTGGCAGGCGCGTTGAGGTCAACGGCCTGGCTGCGGAATGGGAGGTGGTTTCTTGCTGGAGGGAGTCGGTGAATTCCATTGTGTATGCTTCCTTCTGTGATGCGAGGGTTATTTTTACGAACCTGAAAACCAAACATATTCGTTAAACACCGGTCTTGCAAATGGGTATCGGACGGGGTCGGACTAAGCTCCTGCTGTGATAGGCACAAGTTTGATGGTTGCGGCGCGCGCTATTGCACTCACGATGGATTCGATGATGCTGGCGGCATAGCGGCGGTACTTTGCGCGGTAGGCCGCGTCAACCAGTTGATTGATCTCCGGGTCGGGTTCTTCCACAAAGGTAACGTCTTTTTCCACCCCGCCAGCCTGGATGGCACCCTGATGCCGCACCTGGGCGCCGCGGAACCAGGCGGAGGTGCGCCCGTACACGGCGCGGACGTACAGCTCGTCTCCGACGCGGACGACCCAGATGATCACCTGTTTGCGGAGCGTACCGTCGTTCCGCTGTGAGGCGATCAGCAATTCTTCCGCCGCCCCGATCTTGTTGAGTTCATCGTTCGTCCAACTGCTCATCAAAGGTTCTCCTTCGCCGATTTCCATGCGGTCATCGGCGTATCATAGCCTAGAGATTCGTGCTTCTTTCCATCGCTTCCGGATAGCGCTCTCCGTGCACCTGTATCTTTGCCGCGGCAGTGGTGAGCTCGCGCACATCGCCGGGGGTCAGTTCGATTGCCGCAGCCTCCAGGTTCTCATCCAGCCGGTGCAGTTTCCTTGTGCCCGGGATCGGGACGATCCATTGTTGTTGCGCCAACAGCCATGCGAGGGCGATCTGGGCGGGGGTTGCCTGCTTTTTCGCTGCGAATTGGTTAAGCAGATCCACCATCGCCTGGTTGGCTTTTCGGTTCTCAGGCGAGAAACGCGGAAGTGTACTGCGGAAATCGTTCTTTCCGAGTTGGGTATTCTCGTCGATCTTTCCCGTCAGAAATCCCCTGCCCAGGGGGCTGAACGGGACAAAACCGATGCCTAATTCCTCCAGCGTTGGCAGCACTTCATCTTCAGGGCGGCGGAACCACAGGGAGTACTCGCTCTGCACCGCCGTCACTGGCTGAACTGCGTGAGCGCGGCGGATGGTTTGCGCGCCGGCTTCCGATAAACCAAAATGCTTCACCTTGCCGGCTTGGATCAGGTCCTTCACTGCGCCCGCCACCTCTTCGATTGGAACATTGGGGTCCACGCGGTGCTGGTAGAACAGGTCGATGCACTCCACCTGGAGCCGCTTGAGCGATGCCTCGGCGACTTCCTTGATGTGCTCCGGCCGGCTATCCTGCCCGGTTGGGCCGGCGGCACCGATCTTGAAGCCGAATTTGGTGGCGAGCACCACTTTGCCGCGGAATGGTGCCAGTGCTTCGCCCACAAGTTCTTCGTTGACGTATGGCCCGTAGACTTCGGCAGTGTCGAAGAAGGTGACACCGCGTTCGACGGCAGCGCGGATCATCGCGATGCCTTCTGATTTCTCCGGGAATGGCGGAAAACTCTGGTTGAACCCCATGCAGCCAAGCCCGATCGCCGACACTTCTAATCCGCTGTTGCCCAGAATCCGTTTTTGCATTGCAGCCTCCTGGCATTGGCAGCCAGTTATTATATGAAAGCCATTTTTCGCCTGGTGTATTTTACCATCACTGGTTCTTCTGGCGCCGCGCTGCGGTGATGCGGGGTCGCCGCGCGCGCTTAACCTTCAAGCTCCGTTTTGCTAGCAGGATTCCGTTTCCTCTTTTTCAGTTCCTGCAGGTGATTGGTCAGGCGGATCGTCCGCCCATCCACCATGAACTGATCCAGCATTGGGTAGTTATGCCAGCGCTTCAATCTGTATTCGCTGATCGCGTCCCAGGGGAAGAAGAGGGGAGGGGAAAATGGGAATTTCGTGGTCAGTTCGAGCCCGCCTTCATACGCCCGCGCCGTCACCATGCCGCCAAACCGGATTGCCCCCACCCAGGCTTTGCGCTGCTTTTTCTCTTCCAGGAGTGCGCCTTTGGGGTTGCCGGCTTTGGATTCATACTTGCGGGTGAGCGCTCCCCAGCCGGCAAGGTTGCTGATGAGCAGGAGTATCCCGAATACCAGCAGCACAATGGCTGCGCACATTGCCGCGACCATTACGATCAGCGTGAATACCAGGTTGGATGCCATCATTTCCTCGTTTCAAGTCACACCAGCACAAATGACGCCAATGGCGGGGATTTGCATCATTCTCATTATGGCAGGTCCGCCGCCAGCTTCATCCTGCGCAGCAGCATTATACCGAGCCCAAGCCAGAACAGCAGAAGGAACGCGCCCGCCAGGATCACCCCAACGCTGCCGATGGTGCGGTCCATGCCGTCACAGTAGACCACAAAACTGGTGGTGTTCCCGCCTGTGGTGGTAGCCATTTCTACCAGGCTGCTCCCCCGGCATACGAAGTACCTGGCGGCAGCCAGGATAAGATTGGGGGAGAGCGCCGCGGCAGCCCCGCCAAGGATCCCACAGCCCCAGAAGGCATAAAAGGCTGCCCGCCCCAGCAGGTCGGCAGTGGTGCGTCGGGCAAAGAGCGCCTGCCGTTCAGCTTTGGATTGTGGTTTCATTTCCCGCTCGCATACCCATTATTATGGCATAAATCCCGGTGATGAGTTCAGCAGTTTGCGCAACTGTGCCTGAACCCCTGCCCCCGGCGGGTATAATGGACGCCATGACTCCGCACATCTCCCCGCTCAAACGCCGGCTGAAGGTTGCCGCCGGCTTTGCCTGCCTGCTGCTCGGCGCGCTTGGCATCGTTATTCCGGTGCTGCCGACCACCCCGTTCTTGCTCCTCGCCGCGGGGCTCTTCATGCACAGTTCCACCCGGCTCTACCAGTGGATCACCGCGCATCGTGTTTTCGGACCCTTCATCCTCAACTACCGCCTCTACCGCGCCGTGCCGCGCCGGTCAAAGATCGTTGCCATCGTTCTGCTGTGGCTCACCATTGGCGGCTCGGTGATTTGGGCAGTGGAGCACTGGGCGCTGCGCCTGCTCCTGCTGGCGGTTGCCGCCGCGGTGACGCTGCACCTGGCGCGCATGAAGTCCCTTACCCCGGCAATGCTGGCGGAGATTGCCGCGCGCGGGGAGGGGAGCACGCCCCTGCCGGCTGACCCGGCGGTGGAGTGAGGGATCAAGTAGAGCTTAGGTAAATCATTGGTGAAATAATCGAAAAGCATGGTTTCCATCATTGTCGTACAATTAATAAACGTGCTTTCCAGTTGAACACTAATCGTCTGGGGAAATAACCAATGAAACAACATGAAGCGGTAATTCTTACTCTGGATAAACTAGGTGGGCAAGCCACTCTTGGTCAACTGTATCAAGAAGTAATGAAGATAAAAGAATGTGAATGGAAAACAAAAACTCCTTTTGCTTCGATTAGACGAATCGTACAAGTAAGACCAGAGATTTTTAAAGTCCGTCCAGGATTGTGGGCGTTAAAATCTTATCAAGCGAAACTTCAACTTGATGAATATGAGCCTAAGAAGGATGATTTAGGAAGAACACATTCCTATTTTCAAGGTTTAATCGCGACAATCGGTAATTTTCGGCATCATCAGACTTTTATTCCAAATCAAGACAAGAAGAAAGTTTTTATAAGCGAACCACTTGAAAAAGTTAGAACTCTAGAGGGTGTACCACCATTTAGTTATGACGATATTGTGAAGCGAAGTTCCACGATTGACGTTATTTGGTTTAATCAGAGAAATATGCCTCACAGTTTTTTTGAGGTGGAACATAACACTGATATGCAAAACTCATTATTGAAGTTTTATGATTTACAAGACTTCAATTCTCGGATGATTATTGTTGCTGACGAGCATCGTCATAAGGAGTTTGAATCCAAAGTTAAGATGAAAGCATTTAGCGATATCTCTTCAAGAGTTAAATTCCTTGGCTACACTGCTTTAGTTCATCAGTATGAAGAAGAAGTATTTAAATCCACGCAATCATTTATCTTGTAATTCCAATCCTTAAATAACTTGGAATCCAATATCCTGTAAATATGCAAAAACTGGGTCATAATACTCAGACTTTCGTGTCGGGTCTTCAGGATTTCCTTCAGGTACAACAATTATCATCCCTTGCCTAGCACGGGTTAATAGAACTCGATAAGCATTTTTTAGGTACATCTTCCGCTCTGCTTTACGAATAACATTCCATCGATCACCGCAAAAGGAATAGTGTTCCCAACCATTCTTGGTCAATCGAAAATCGCCATCCCACATTTCACAAGCCCAGTCAAGCTCTAGACCTTGAATATCAAATTCTGTTGCAACGTCTTCTAAGTAATATGATGACCTCACGTCTTCTTTTGGATCTAGAAACCAGTGAATTGGGTCTACTGTAGATTTGACATCAATGGCAAAAGGTTTTAACCGTAAAGCTTGCGATGAAACAACAATTCCATATCTTTCAGAACCTCTTGCTTGGCTTTTAATCCATATTTTTGCTTTGGTCAAATTCCGGGTGATAAAAATCGGGTAATTGTCTATTACTTCTGCTAAGCATTGTTTTGCATCTTGTTTTTGTAAATCGAGTAAACACTTTACCAACAATGACACTTTTTCAGACCTAAATGATCTCATGGAAACGGATAAGTGTAAATCATCCTTGTACACAACTTGAATTTTCGGATCAATTATTTCTAGTACTTTGCCTGCTCCGTATTCACTATCTGTTAATCGAGAGGATATAAAGACATCCCAATTTGTGTAGGATCTATTGATAGACTCAATCCATTCACTTATTCCAGCTTCTCCAGTGTTAATCTCTTGGCCCCCACCAACTAAACAGACAACAACCGCCCAATCTGGATGCCGATCCATACAGGATATCAAGAATTCGGGTTCTGATTGGTCAAAACTGGCAATATGTTTTTTTCTTTTCATGAAGTTGGCCGTTTGTTCAACTGTCCAAGCCCTTTGAGCCTCATCAAACAGGGCAATGTGTTCCACTGGGGGATTCTTGATGTCGATAAGACCTTCATCACGAAAATTATGAACATTTTGTATAAACATCTTTACGTCACGCCGTGTTTCCGCAAGGGTTATTTTTTTTCCTAACATCTTTTCTTGTCTTACTTTGTCTCGTGCCAATGCCTCGCGTAGAATTGCAACTAGAGGGCCATTCCCTGAAAGAAAAACGCTATACATTTCACTGTTTTTATCAATATGATGTGTCGTAATTTGGAGACCCACGAGCGTTTTTCCTGCTCCTGGCACACCAGTCACAAAACATATCGATTTTTTATTTGTGGTTTTTGAGTAATCAATGATTTCTGAAATTGCATTTGACGTATCGCTTAAGTTTTTCGCGTTTGCATCACTCCGAGAAATCTCTTTTACATCGTGACCATTATAAAGAGCCATCGCAGCTTCGATGATTGTCGGGGTAGGGTGATATCTTGACGCTTCCCATTTTTCGTAATCGAGTAATGTGGCATCTGAGAAGAGGATTACATTGTTTATTACTTCGGTTAGTTGATCGGGATTGCACTTAATCGGAGTAATAACATTATCATGAGCCTTTGTCATGCTTATTTCAGTGATAGAGTTCTTTGCGTTTGTGGAAATCAGTATTGGAGCCACTACTGCGTTGTGGGTTTGCTCATGAAAATTCTTTAAATCAAGTGCATAATCCCACACTTGATCGATAGCATAATTTGGATACTCTTTCTCGCCGACTTTAAATTCCAGAATGAAGATGATTGAATTTAGAAGCAATAAAACATCGATACGTTTGCCCATTCGTGGAATTGAGTACTCGAAAAATATTTTTCCAGAAAATCCAAGCAAAGATTTTTTCAATATTTTGATTTCTTCAATCCAGGCAGTCCGTTGGTCTTGTTTAAGCGAAAAATCGTTATTTTTGACAAGTTCTCCAAGTATTTCATTGTCAGGTGATCTTTGAAAGCCTGCTATTGAATTTGAATAAAACTCTCGTCTCATATTAGTGTCCATTTTTTGCCAAAATAATTTATGAATATAATTGTACTTAATTACACAAATCAGAGAAAGACTAGGAGTCAGTGTTTATGGTTTCAGTAAAAAATCGCGGTTGTCTTTCCATATTTTTCCCTAAAATGGCATCAAGTCCTACTTCAATGGTGGATTATCCAGCAGATGATGAAAAAGTAATAGATTATCCTTATCGCGCGTCAGATAGATTCTTATCAGATGCTGAATACTCATTTTACATGGTGGCAAAAAAAACCTTAACAGACAGATTTATTATTTGCCCGCAGGTTCCGTTGTCTGCGATATTCTTTGTAACTGCAAAACAAAATTATTCATCAGCTTTTAATAAGATTTCTCGAAAGCGGATCGATTTTCTTGTCTGTGATGGAGTAACTGTCAAACCCTTGTTTGGGATCGAACTAGATGATAAATCTCATGAGAGGCTTGACCGAATAGAAAGAGACATTTTTGTAGAAAGAACCTTTGAAGTATCAGGAATTCCTTTACTAAGGATCCCGGTAAAAAATGCTTATGTTACCAGTGATTTAGAATTAATTTTCAAAGGAGTTCTTAAGTCAATAAATTGGAATCCATCGCAACCTGGTCGAATTGAACCAATTCCCGTTGCTGCAAAAACTCTTGATAATCAAACAAATATCAAAATCTGCCCAAAATGTGGTGCTAATATGGTCATTCGTGTCGCAAAAAGTGGACCTCGCCAAGGCGAAAGGTTTTACGGTTGCATCAATTATCCAAATTGTCGAACTCTTATTCCCCTTTCTCAAAATGAGGAATCTTAAATTAACTTGACAAATTAGAAATAATGTTCTATAATACGAGCCTGTTCATCAGGCTCTTAACCAACCATATATTCATAACCTAGACTCGAATTGTTTCCTTTTGAAACGCAATTCAATTCGAAACACATTTCGATTCGTTTCTTTTCGATACTTAGAAAAGAATCCCCGCATCTTGATCTTCCTATCCGCTATCAGCTATCCGCCGCTCCCTGCTCTCCCCCGTCCCATGATAAAATGACGCGATGAAAAACTACACTCATACCCCTAAAACCTTTGTCCTTAAGCTGCTCGCATTCTGGGTGCTCTTTCTCATCTTCCACTTTGGCTATGAATGGCTGCCCTCCCCGGTGGTGGCGGTGTTCGCCGGCACCAGTGAAGGCGCGGTGCAGCACATGAAAATGGCTTTCTGGGCGTTCACCTTTGCCAGCCTGGGGGAGTACTTCCTGCGCCGAGTACCCCGCGGCGCACACCAGCGCTTCTTCGATTCGCGGCTGCTCATCACCAACCTGGCGCCCTGGTCCATGTTCTTCTGGTACATCCTGCCGGTATTCACGGGCAAACCGTTTGCATCGGAAGCGCTCGAGATCGTCTCTGCCAACGTCATCCTCCTGCTGGCAGGCATTGCGCTGCTCATCCTCGAGAGCAGCTACTCGGCGCACACGCTCACCCGCGCCGCCCGCACCGTGCTGATCATATTCTGGCTGCTCAGCGCCTTCCTGCTCGCCGCCGTCAGCTTCGTCACCCCCTGGGCCGGCTTCTTCGTCGCCTGAGGCGTTCCTAAAACCCTTACATGGACGCCGGAGTGATGGTGGTGATTTGCATTGTATTCTTGTTTTCCCATTCCAGGAATTTGGCATAGTCCTCAGGGAGAATCAGTTCTCTCAGAACCTCAGGCGCTATCCCAATGATTGAAAGGATTGCAAAACCGGTTTCCCTGGTAAATGGTTTTGACCTGTCGATTTCAACTACGGGCATCCGTACCTCCTGTTGCAAAAACCCGGAAGAATTGCTCCCGGGTCTTCTGCACACTAATCACTTATTACTAGTCTCTGTTCTCTGTTCTCGTTTCTCAATTCTTTTAAGGTTTTCGCTGTGCCTTTGTGTCTCTGGGTGAGGCATTTTCCCAGATAAGGTTTTCTCTGTGTTCTCTGTGTCTTGCGGTTTTTGCACCCACTCGCGGTTTGTGCGAGAAGGGCAGCGTGGTTGCTTTTCTACGGTCGTCACTCGCGGAGGCTGCAACAGAGATTCCGGGCGGTTCGTGAACCGCCCCTACAAGACTTCGGGTCTCTGCGTGAGGCATTTTCCCAGATACGGTTTTCTCTGTGTTCTCTGTGTCTTGCGGTTTTTGCACCCACTCGCGGTTTGTGCGAGAAGGGCAGCGTG
>JAYRQY010000133.1:0-2368 GCA_041910365.1 Anaerolineaceae bacterium
GATGCGGTCAAATATGTAGCCAATTGTCCAATGGCGGAAAGAACGAGCCATTTCATTCTCCTGAACGTGATTTGCTGGCTGGCTTACGCGACCACCTGGCAAAGATGGCTGTGGAAAGGAAGCGGCCGGCGGATTGCTCCAGCAAGCCGATCTCACCGGCAGTGGTGACGCCATTGAACTCCTGCATCATCTGCCTCATCGCCTGGTAGAGCGTTACCGCCGAGGCTTTCACCGCATAGGCTGTTAATTGAATGAATAGAGGTTTGGGGGTAAGCACCTGCCTGCAGTCTGCCAGGAGGCTGGGGAGCAGCTTGTAGAACTCCCAGACTTCCCCTTTTGGACCGCGGCCAAACTTGGGCGGGTCCAGGATGATGGCATCGTAAAGGGATCCACGCCGGGCTTCACGCTGAACGAACTTCACTGCATCATCAACGATCCACCGGATCGCAGTGGGGTCAATGCCCGATAATGTTTGATTCTCCTTTGCCCAAAGGACGACCTTTTTTGAGGCGTCCACGTGGGTCACCTGAGCACCGGCGTCAGCAGCTGCCAGCGAAGCCAACCCTGTGTATCCAAACAAATTGAGCACCCTTGGTTTTGACCCGGCAGAACGGATTTGTTCATCAGCCCAATCCCACTGGCAGGCTTGCTCCGGGAATACCCCCAGGTGGCGGGAGCCGGAAAACTGGGCGGTAAAGCGAAGACTGGCATAGTTCATCTGCCACTTATCGAGTTTACTGCCGCGGAATTCCCAATGACCGCCATTCTCTTCCGGCGAAGGTTTGTATACCGCGTTGGCCTTCTTCCATTCGGAGTCTGCCATCGCCGGAGACCAAACCGCTTCGGCTTCAGGGCGAACCAGGCGGTATGCACCATATTGTTCCAGCTTGAGTCCATTACCGCTATCCAGTAGCGCGTAATCCTTCCACCTGGCGGGGAAATCCAAAGGGATCGTAGTGATGGAAGGGGTTGGGGTAGTCATAGACCGATAGCGTTGAGTATATCAGGAGTGATGGAAAGCACCAATGAAGGCAAATAGAGCCGATTTGCCATTATTTGATGTGGATTTTATAATCGAAGAGTGAATTCCATTTATGGAGAGAAAAAAATGACGCATCCCTTGTTTACTTCCCCCAAACGCATCGGAACCGATTCCATCAAATGGAGCTTGTACCCGGAGGACGTACTGCCGCTCTGGGTGGCGGACATGGATTTCACCTCTCCGCCGGAGGTGATCGCGGCATTGGAGCAGCGGGTGAAGCATGGCGTATTTGGTTATGCCAATGAATCCAGAAAACTGGCGGAGCTGATCGTCGAGCGCATGGAGCGGTTGTATGCCTGGAAGATTAAGGTCGAAGATGTGTTGCTGGTTCCAGGGGTGATCTCCGGATTCAACCTGGCAATCCAGACGCTGGCGCAGCCGGGCGATGCCATTGTCATTCAGCCACCGATCTACCCGCCATTTTTTGGCGCGGCGGGCAATGCCGGGGTGGATGAAATTCAGTGCCCGTTGGAAAACGATGCCAATGGGAGATATGAGATCAATTTTGACAGGCTGTCGAAGACCCTCGGCGGGCAAAGCAAGTTGCTCCTCTTCTGCAATCCCCACAACCCGGTCGGGAAGGTTTACTCGCGGGATGACCTTGAATCGATCATGGCTTTGAGTGTAAAGAACGAAATTTGGATCTGCTCCGATGAAATTCATTCGGACCTGGTCTATCCCGGCAACCGGCACATCCCCATTGCATCTTTGAGCAAGGAAGCAGGTCAGCGCACAGCAACTTTGATCGCTCCCAGCAAAACCTACAACCTGGCCGGATTGGATTGCTCGGTCTTGATTTGCGAGAATGCCGAAATGATGCAGAAAATTAAGTGCGCCCGCCGCGGGTTGATGGGCGGGGTGAACTTGCTCGGCGCAACAGCCGCGATTGCTGCCTACCAGCACGGTCAGCCCTGGCTGGATGAAGTGTTGCGAACTTTGCAATTGAACCGGGATTTCCTTAGTGAGTTTATCGCATCGAAAATACCAGGGGTAAAAATGACGAAACCACAAGCCACTTACCTGGCGTGGTTGGATTGCCGGGGAGTAGAACTTGAAATGGAAGCGTACGATTTCTTTCTGAAGAATGCGAAAGTGGCGCTTAATAGAGGAGCGGATTTTGGCGGAGATGGCAAAGATTTTGTGCGTCTAAACTTCGGTTGTCACCGGAGGATACTGGAAGAAGCACTGGAACGGATGGCAAATGCGCTGAGGTAAAAAATCAGAGCCGTGAGGCTCTGATTTTTTTTAGTATCAATTAAATTATGCGGCTGGCTTTACTTCTGCTGCTTGTAATCCTTTTGGACCTTTCTCGACTGAGAATTCAAC
>JAYRQY010000134.1:0-4022 GCA_041910365.1 Anaerolineaceae bacterium
AAAATTACGATCAATATATAAAGCCACCTTCGTTCTGCCTTTTCCATCTTATTTCCCTTTCTCCTTCACCAGGTAGGCAAAGATGAGGAAAAATACTGCCGTCAGGGCAACGAGGGCTGTGTAGATCCACCACACGATTTCGGAAATATGCATCACGTCCTCCTTACTGAGATAATGTCGAAAAATCAGCATATTTAGTGTAGCAAAAAAGGGTCGGTAAATAAAATGACAATTATCAAGTGGGACGTTTTGAAGTAATTTTGTTATTGATATAATTTTGTTGCCCTTACGAAGAAATCGTAGCTTCGAAGACTCCCGCAGGGAGCTGTGGTTAGAGTGCAGCTCTTTTTTTTGTTAATGATATGATCTTGTTGCCCTAAAAAGTAGGGCCCGTAGCTTCGAAGACTCCCGCAGGGAGCTGTGGTTAGAGCGCAGCTCTTTTTTCGTTAATGTTATAATCCGATTGCCCTAATGAAGGGCCCGTAGCTCAGTGGTTAGAGCGCGCGGCTCATAACCGCTTGGTCGATGGTTCGAATCCATCCGGGCCCACTTTTCACCGGTACAATCCAAGGGGCTCATCAACTTGAAAAAACGCGCACCATCAGCATTGGTCAAATCCATAAAACAAAACGGGATGAACAAGACCATCGTCATCCTGCTATTGCTGCTCACTGCGGCCGCGTTCGTGGTATTCATGCCGCCAAACGCTGCCGCATCAGAAAACATGGCGATGGTGCGCATGTTCGAGCCGGACGAATCAGAGCCGCTGCCGTACCTGCTCGACATGATCGATCCCTCACCCAATCTTGACCAGGCGCTGAGGGATTTTGTCTTCTACAGCTATTACTACTACGGGTTCCCGTATTTTGCAGTTTCCGCGCTGGCGGTGCTTCCCATTCAACTCACCGGACACATCAGCAATTTGCCGCTGGTGATGGGCGTGCTGCGCCAGGTTGTCAGTGTGCTGCCGATGCTGCTTGGCTTGCTGCTGCTGGTGTACATGCAGGATCAATTCCGCACCTACCGCTCGGTTCTCCTCTACGGCTTTCTGCTGGCGGTTCCGGCTGTGGTCTCCAACAACTTTTGGTGGCACCCGGACGGGTTGACCTTCCTCTTCGCAATGTTGACATTGTTTTTCCTCAACCGCGATGACCTGCGATTCGGGAAGAATTTCTTGCTCGCCGCCGTGTTTACAGGCATCACCGCTGCCACAAAACTTGTCGGTTTTTACTTTTTCCTTGCCGTTGCCCTGACGCTTGTTCTTGGCCTCCGGAATAAACAACTCTCCTGGAAAAGGTTTGTGAAAGCGGCATTATTGTTCCTGGGGATCATGGTGGTCTCCTTCGTCGTTGCCAACCCCTTCCTGCTGTCGCACTGGGCACGGATCGATTACTTTTCCACGTTTACGCAGCAGACAAAACTGCTGGCTGAAGGCTATGGCATCCTATACGACAAAGGATTGTCTGCTGCCTGGCCGACCATCCGCCAGTATTACGGGATGGCGCTCTTCCTGTTGTGCGCAGCCGGCACGGCAATTGCAGGTGCACTGCAAGGAAAACGCCGCCTGCTGTATGCCCTGATCCTTGCGTGGTTCGTGCCGCTCACCATCACCGTGCTGTGGCAGAGCCACTTCAAGTTCCAATACTGGCTGCCGGTGGCACTGCCGCTCTTTTCCTGTGTGGCGATGCTGTTTCCGGAAAAAATAAAAGATGTGCGTTGGAAGAATTGGAAGGCTGCGGTACACCTCATATTGATCGCTGTCGTCCTGTGCCAACTTGTCCTGTTTGCCATCGCAGATTCCCAGGCTTATTCCAATCGGCTGCACCGGGCAGAAGACAACGAGCGGATCGCGTTCTATGCACAGGCGCTTGAGGTGTTGAGCCCGCTGGAGGGATCATCCCTGCATGTGTACTACGATTACCGCCTGTATGCGCCCGAATTATCCGCCTGGAAGCTGGAAACACGATTCGACCTGCTGGATTATGATACCATCCGAGAGAATGATTTTGATGTGCTGCTCCTGCTGGACCAACGCATCCGCGATTACCTGAGCCCGGATGCCGTGGGGATTAATCCGGCCCAGTTTGCGCAAAATCAGCGGTTCTACCGGGATGCGGACGCCGGTTCCATTGCAGGATACCATCTCTTGTACCGGGATACGGTTGGGTTGATCTATATCAGCGATGAACTGTATGCCAAGTAACTTTCTGCCAGGTTGAACTGATATAATCCCAGCATGCCTGATGAGCTATTCATTTGTGTTGATGTAGAGACTGCCGGACCCAACCCGGGGCAGTATGCCCTGCTTTCGATCGGGGCCTGCCTGGTGGATGAACCCTCCGTAACATTTTATATCGAACTGCAACCCGACCGCGAGAATTTTCAGCCGGAAGCGATGAAGATTCATGGCTTGAACCTGGAGTCGCTGAAAAAAACGGGGGAAAAACCCGAGGCAGCGATGCGGCAATTCGCCAACTGGGTACACCTGGTCAGCCAACCAGATTTGAGACCGGTCTTTGTGGCGCTTAATGCACCGTTTGATTGGATGTTCGTCAATGATTATTTTCACCGCTACCTGGGGCAGAACCCTTTTGGTCACAGCGCATTGGACATCAAAGCCTATTTCATGGGTCAAATGGGCGTTAGTTGGGCCGAAACCTCACTTAAAGACATTTCCGACCACATGCTTGAAGTACATACTCTAAAGCACAATGCACTGTCAGATGCACTCGAACAGGCGGAGATCTTTCGAAAGATACTCGACCTTTCTCCCAAACAGCATCAAGCCGAATAGATATCCCATTCAACAAATTCCTACTGCTTTTTGCTATACTTTAACTTAGTTATTGTTCACAAGGAGCATGAATGGCTGAAAAATTAGCGAAACAGTCTCAAGACCTTACCAGAATCCTGGAATCTGCTCACCGGTTGGGCGTGGATATCGATGAAGAAGAAGCCCTGCAATGGCTGACGAATATGGCAGCCGCGCAGAGCAATGAAGGAGTAACCCTCAATACCCGAAGCGGAGTCTTCGGCAGCGCCATCACCATGCTTGATTTCAGCGACCAGGAACTGGAGTATTTTAAAAGGATCGGCAAGATCGTGGAATTTGAGGACATTCAAGGCGAAGTGGAAACTGCGCTGGCGCTTTCAGGATCTTCGGCACAATCCAAGATCCAAACCTACCCGGGTGATTGCGATTACTTCGAGCGCATTAATATCCTCGCGCCTGACCGGCCAAAAGCCTGCGAAATTCTATCTCGAATCATGCGAAAAAAAGCAATGGAATGGATGCAGGGACCAAATTATCAGCTCATCGAGGTCAAATTCGGCAACTTCCCAGCCGATGTGGTCATTGGGGATTATAAAGCGCGCGCCGGGTCGCCGATCGCATGGAAAACCGACCAAATCAAAGCGGGTAAGATCGAAGGGTTTGAGCCGGATGGGAAACCGATCATCATTGAATGGGAATCCGTCCGGGAAGATCCGGGTTGGTGCAAGCTGGATTGGGTCGTGGCAGACCCCATCCGCAAGCAGCTTTCCAATGCCAGCAACATGCTGGATGTAACGTGGGAAGCCCCGGATGGATCCATCACCCCGCTAGACGGTTACCTGGATGCCTATTTTCAAGAGGTCTATCTCGATGCCGCATCCGTTCCCATCTTTTCAAAACTCGCGCAGCATGTTTCCGCCAATGCCCTCGACGAATACGTGATGCAATTAACCAAAGAGGTGAAGAAATACCTGACCAAGGATATTAACTATGGCAAAGTTGCCAAGCGCATGTATAACATCTTCCGGCTAACCGGAAGGTTCGAGGAAGCCAGTTTCTTGCGCGAATTGTTCGATGAGCCAGCCACCATGCTGTACCAGGTGTGGTCGCTCATCCGCACCATCGACGATGCCAGTACGCCAGGGTCGAGCATCACCCGCGAGCAGTTGGTCGAATCCACCGACCACCTCATCATGTCAGTGATCAAGTCTCTGGAAGGGGTGGAAGAGACCGAGATCGTGGGGCATTT
>JAYRQY010000135.1:0-3658 GCA_041910365.1 Anaerolineaceae bacterium
CGCTCAGCATCGGCCTGGTTTACCCCAACAGCGATTACGCCAATGTATTTGGCAAAAAACTGGCTGCTCTTGAACAGGATTTTGAACTCTGGTTATCCTGGCAGCCGGAGGTTGCCGGGGTGGATGCGGCAGCATTTTCTACCCAATTGGATGCGGTCAGCCATGCTTATCGGAATTTCTTCCCGGCATTTATGCCCACCTCAGAAAACCTGGAGAAGTACCGCCTGTTGGACCATGCCCGGCTCGAATTGCTAAAAGGCAGCCTGGCGGTAAGCGCGGAATACCTGGCGCAATTTCAGGGAAATTAATTGACTGAATACCATGCAAAAACTTCTCCCGGGTTAACCCCCGAGGAAGACCACACTATAAAATGAACGGATGTTATCTAAGGATGAGAAAACTTCAGCGTATCCCTGCAGCAATTCTGATCGGCATTCTCGCATTCCTCCTTTTACTGATCACGGTAAAAGACATCGGTCTCACCTGGGATGAGCCGGCGTATATCGCTTCTTCCAATTCCTACATGGAATGGTACCGGGAAGCGTTCACCAATCCCAGGCAAGCCTTCACCCCCTCTGAGATCACCAAATACTGGTCGATCAATCATGAACATCCGCCGGTGGATAAGGTCTGGACCGGGCTCTGGTGGACGCTCACCCGCGGCTTGACGGATGACCTGGCTGCTCACCGCATCGGGAACATGCTGCTTGCCGCGTTGATGGTTGCGCTTTTGTACCATTGGGTCTCGCAAAGTTTTGGCGGCGTTGCCGGGTTGGCGGCTGCGGCAGCACTGCTCACCATGCCGCGATTCTTTTTTCATTCGCATCTCTCCTCCCTGGATGTTCCTGCCGCATTCGCTGTCTTTTTGGTGACGTGGCTCTTCTGGAAGTTGCAGGATCAGCGCAAGTGGGGGTGGGGAATCCTTTTAGGCGTTGTTTGGGGATTTGCAATTGCCACCAAGGTGAACGCGATGTTCATTCCATTTACCCTGGGCTTGTGGTGGCTCATTTTCAAACGAAATCGAGTGCTCTTTATCCAGCTTTTACTGATGGGGTTAACCGGCATCCCGGTTTTTATGCTCGCCTGGCCCTGGTTGTTTACCAGCACCATCAGCCGCCTGGTGGAGTATATTGGTTTTGTCACCGTCAGCCATTGGCAGATTGGCCAGTACTACCTCGGAAAATTCTACATGCCGCCACCATGGCATTTCGGGTTTGTCATGCTCTGGGCGGTGGTTCCCCTTGGGCTGACTATTATGTACCTCACCGGGCTGCTCACGAGTCAAAAAACGAAAGAAAATCGTGCATTGGTCTGGCTGCTGTTCCTATCAGCGCTCACCCCGGTGGTTGCTATTGCCATCAGTAAAAGCCTTGTCTATGATAATGACCGGATGTACATGGCTGCTTTCCCGTTCCTTGCGGCGCTGGCAGGCATCGGCTTTGGCTGGCTCTACGCCAGGGTCAAAGAACTTGCGGTGCGCCGGAACTGGAAAACACTACAATGGCTCGGCACAGCGTTGTTGACCGTCCTGTTCTTTGCACCGCAATTGGTCAGCATGGTCAGGTTATACCCGCATTACCTGTCTTACTACGGTGAGGGAGTTGGCGGGGTGGCGGGGGCAAGTAAACTGGGGCTCGAAACCACGTACTGGTGCGAAACCTATGCCCTGGCTTTGCCGATTTTGAATGACCAGGCACAGCCAAATGACAAGGTGTGGGCTGATCCATGGAGCCATGATGTCCTCATTTACTATCAGACCCAGGGACTGTTGCGCGATGATCTCATCATCGTTGCCCCTGAGAATGTGGCCTCCATTCTCGGTCCCACTGCGCCTTCAGGTGTGCAACTCTCAATGGGCTCCGCCGACTGGTTCATCTTTGAACACCGCCAGACCACGCTCGGTGCCTGGCTGGAAAAGAGCCCAATTGCCCGCGCACTCAAGGCTCAGGAGACCGTCTACGAGTATTCCTTTAACGGCGTCCCGATCATGACGCTGTACAAAACGCCATAACGCCTGAAAGAATCCCAGGAATCTGAAATCAGCGATTCCTGGGATTTGCATAAAAAAACATTTCTATTGTTTAAATAAAACTCAGGAAGGCTGGTCGGCGTAGCCGCACCTCATCCTATCCAGGCTTCAACCACGTGTTTTTCGCCAGGCACATCCACCGGAATCAGGGAACCATCGACTGGATTGCCGTCAACGGTCATCCTCACGATCCCCTTGCAAATATGGGCTGGGTTGTGGATGATGATCTGCCACTCTTTGCTGCGGAAAAGACGTGTGACCTTAAAGCCATCCCAATTAGAGGGGATGCAGGGGTCGATGCGCAGACCGTTGATCTCCGGGCGGATGCCAAGCAGGTGCTGGGTGGCGCTGAAGTAACTCCAGGCTGCCGCCCCGGTGAGCCAGGAGGTACGCGCATTGCCCGCCCTGGGCGAGAACTGGGAATAAGTGGTCTGTGCGTGCACGTAGGGCTCACACTGGCGGATCTCTGCCCGGTCATTGTAAGCCGAGGGCATCGTCGCCCGGTAGTACTCATAGGCGCGGTCGCCATTGCCGCGCAGGCACTCGGCGATCACCCCCCAGCCTTGCGTGTGGTTGAAGATTCCGGCGTTCTCTTTGATCCCCGGGTTGTACACCACTGCGCGCATCACCTCGATGGGCATGCGGGCAAAGGGCGGGGCGGCCAGCATTAATCCAAATGGTGTGTGCAGCCGCTCGTAAACCGTTTCCATGCAGCGTGTAGATTGTTCTGGCGCGGCGGCGCCGCTGATGACCGACCAGACTTGTGTATTCAGATATACCTGTCCTTCAACCTGCCGGCTGGTTCCGTAGACCTCACCCTTGTCGTCGATCGCCCAGATGAACCAGTCGCCGTCCCAACCGGTTTTCTGAATCGCTTTGTCCAGCGCATCCCGTTCTGCCAGCGACCAGGCACATTCCTGCGCTTCTCCAAGCAGCGTAGCGATTTCTGCATAGGTGGTTAGCCCCAGGCGCAGTTGGAAAGCCACGAACAGGCTCTCGCCGTAATATCCCAGCCGGAGGCAGTCATTCCAGTCAGCGGAAAGACCGCACGGGAGGCTATTCTTGCCTTTGCGCTCCAGGTTGAATTCCAGTGCCCGGCGCAGGTGCGCAAATACACTGGCTTCGCCCTTATCGGCATAAGGCAGGTTTTGGCGATAAAAGTCAACATCCCCGGTTTCATTCACGTATGCCGGGATGGTGTTGAAGAACCACAGGCAGTCATCTGAGCGGTACTCTTCAGGAGCAGGGGCGTGTTCATGTCCCGGGTTATGTTCAAATGGCTTGATCACCGGGATGGCGCCGCCGTTGCTAACCTGACCGGTCAGCATCAGTTCAAGGCGCTGCCGGGCTTGCTGCGGGATGGCTGCTGTAACACCAAGAACATCCTGTACCGAATCCCGGAACCCCAAACCGTCGCGCTCTCCGTTATAGACCAGGCTGGCAGTCCTCGACCAGTTGAACGTGATCAGGCAGTTGTACAATCCCCACACGTTGATGAAATGGTCGAACTCCTTATCCGGCGTTTCCACTTTGAGGCTGTTCAGTTTTTGATGCCAGTGTGCTTTCAGCGCGGCAAGTTCGGCATCCGCGCGTGAGATGGACCCAAACTCCGCAGCTGTTTCTGCTCCG
>JAYRQY010000136.1:0-2552 GCA_041910365.1 Anaerolineaceae bacterium
CACGGCCACCGTTGGCAAGCCGGCGGTTTACCTGGCTGCGCTGGCTGGCATCAACGTTCCAAAAGACACCCGCATCCTGGTATGCCCGCTGGATAAAGTGGGCAAAGAGGAAGCGCTCTCGCGGGAGAAACTCACCACCGTCTTGGGCTGGTACACCTCCCCGGGGTGGGAAGCCGGCTGTGAACGCTGTATCGAGCTCATCCAGTTCGGCGGGCGGGGGCACAGTCTCATCATCCATGCCGCCGATGAGAAGGTGATCATGGCGTTCGGCCTCGAAAAACCCGTCTTCCGGATTGGCGTCAACACCATGGGCACGCTCGGTGCCATTGGTCTGACTACCGGAGTGATGCCTTCGCTGACCCTGGGGGCAGGCGGTGTCGGCGGCTCGATCACCGGGGATAATATCACCACGTATCACTTGTTTAATGTAAAGCGTTTAGCCTATGAATTGTCCACTCCGCCCGAGGCAGCACTCCAGCCGGGGGTTTCTGAAAGCGCTGTATCTCCCCTGGATGTTGAGGCAGTGGTGCGGGGTGTTGTCAATGAGATCCTCAATTTGAAGTAGTCAATTTACAAGAGAAAGGAAATGAAAAATGGCTTTTGATACTGCACTGATCGCTTTAGGAATGGTTGAGACCAAGGGACTGGTAGGAGCCGTGGAAGCAGCGGATGCAATGGTGAAGGCTGCCAACGTGGTGCTCATCGGCTCCGAGTATGTTGGCGGTGGATTTGTGACCGTGATGGTACGCGGTGATGTTGGCGCTGTAAAAGCCGCCACAGATGCCGGCGCTGCCGCGGCGAAACGCGTTGGCGAACTCGTCAGCGTGCATGTCATCCCGCGCCCGCACCAGGACATTGAGATGATCCTGCCCCAGGCCAGCAAAGGAAACATCGGCGGACGCGTTTCTGAATCCAAGAAATAGCGCACCTCGCCGTGCCGAATTGTAGTAAAGCAAACCTGGGCAATGATCCAGAGGTTTCTCTTGCCCATGCCAGGTATGAAATCCATTCATATTCTGGCATTGGGCTGGTCTCCTCACCATTGGGGTATTGTGGCCTGATCCGCGTGGGGTGTATCCCCATGTCGTTGATTCCCATGTTTGTTGCACGATTAGGGATTGCCTGGCAGGTAGTGGAGGAATAATGGCAGAAGCATTTTCATTGAGATGTTATTGTTTTATTGACCGGATGCAGGCACAATATGCTGCATTTGTGGGCACAGTCACCCAGGGTGACCTCCCCGTGGAGGGGATGGCAGCGCTCTATGTGGAGATGGCTCCGGGCAACGAGGTCTTTCGCGTAGTCGATATCGCCGTGAAGGCCACAGAAGCCAAACCCGGTGCACAAATTGTTGAACGAGAATTTGGCATGTTCGAGGTGCACAGCCTCAACCAGGCAGCTGTTCTGGAAGCCGGGCAGGTGGTGCTCGACCGGCTGGGTCTGAAGAAGGAAGACCGGATCAAGCCGCAAGTGATTTCCACCCAGGTGATCACCCGCATCGATCCGTATCAATCCCAGCTGCTCAACCGTTTCCGGCGCGGCAGCATGCTCGTCCCGGGTGAGACGCTGCTGGTACTGGAATGTGCCCCTGCGGCATACATTAACTTTGCCTGCAACGAAGCTGAAAAGAAAGCCAATATCAAGATCGTTCATGTTTCTTCGGTAGGCCGTTTTGGCAGGATGTGGCTTTCGGGCAGCGAGGCAGAGATCATCACCGCAAAGAATGCTGCCATCGCCGCCCTCGAAGGATTGGATGGAATCCCGGGGTGATCGCTTCACCCGGCAAGGAGAGAATTATGGCCAAAAAATTCTACACGGAACGGGATATCGAAGACCTGGCTTCCCGGGGCATCCTTTCATTAGCCGTGGATTCAGATACGGTTCTCACCGAATTGGCATTTGAAAAAGCCGCTAAATTGGGAGTTGCACTGCTCCAGGCAGACCCAACCCCTCCGGCTGCACCGGTGCGCCCGTATCTTTCAGCACAGGCGGCGCCGGTACCCTGCAAATGCTCTGAAGCCGCGGCACCCACTGATGAACAGTTGCGCCAGCGTATTCGTGATGCAGTGAATGCCAAATTGGGTACGCAAATTGACCCGACCTTGCTGGATACCATCATCACCCGCGTGCTCAATAACGTTGGGATCAAGTAGAAAATGCTTCTCGGAATCGTCAAAGGTACCGCCGTCAGCACCCTCAAGTACCCGGGCCTCGAAGGTCTCAAGTTGTTGGTGGTGCAGCCGGTGAACCGCCATCTCGAAGCAGTTGGCGCACTCCAGGTGGCGGTGGATATTGTACAGGCGGGGATTGGAGATGTGTGCGTGATGGTGCGCTCCCGCGAAGCTGCCCTGGCAATGCCCCAGATGAAATTTGTACCGGTTGATCTCGCCCTGGTGGGCATTGTCGATCAATTGGATGTAAAGCCGGATGGCGAGTTTGAAGTCACCCTGTTAAAAGGGGTTACGGGGTTCGCATGATAATCGGCAAAGTGACCGGAACCGTGGTGACCACCATCAGCCATCCGCATTACAAGAACCACAAGCTGCTGGTGG
>JAYRQY010000137.1:0-3013 GCA_041910365.1 Anaerolineaceae bacterium
ATACGTTGCCAATGCTGATCCAGACGCTGCGTGGAGATGTTTACCGCCCGGAATATGGCGCCATTTACTTTGGGCTGGCAGCTTCGGTGATCCCCGTGATCATCATCTACTTCCTCTTCTCCCGTTACATCGTCAATGGTATTTCAATGGGAGCAGTCAAGGAATAAGACCAGGGTTCAGGTTCTTACTGCCACTCAAAACTATATCGAGGCTTGTGTATGCGCTTTGGGCATTTTGATGATGTCAATCGGGAATATTTAATTGAACAACCGGATACCCCCCTGCCATGGATCAATTACCTTGGATCTGAGGACTACTTCGGTCTCATCTCCAACACTGCCGGCGGGTATTCATTTTATCGTGATGCCCGCCTGCGCCGCCTGACACGCTACCGCTATAACAACGCCCCGCTGGACGAGGGCGGGCGTTACCTGTATATCCGAGACAACAGCACCGAATCGCATTCCTACTGGTCACCAACCTGGCAGCCGACAAAAACACACCTTGACCAGTATGAATGCCGGCACGGGTTGGGGTACACCCGAATCCGCTCAACGAAATCCAGTATCACCTGTGACCTGAAGTATTTCATCCCCCTTGGTAAGACCCTTGAAATTTGGGAAGCGGCGATCACGAACAACCGCCACCGCCCCGCCTCGCTATCCTTATTCTCAGCGGTTGAGTTTTGCCTGTGGGATGCCGTGGATGACGCCAACAACTTCCAGCGCAATTACTCCGTCGGCGAAGTTGAAGTTGAGGACGGCGTCATCTACCATAAATCGGAATACCGCGAACGCCGCAATCATTTTGCCTACTTCACCTGCTCTGAACCGCTGGCTGGGTTTGATACCCAACGGGAGGATTTTTTGGGTCCATACCGGGGCTGGGATACCCCGTTATGCGTCAAAGAGGGGAAATCGAACAATTCCATCTGCATGGGATGGCAGCCCATCGGCTCTCACCACCTCAAGTTCGTCTTGCAGCCGGGCGAGTCCAAAAAGGTCATTTTCCTGCTCGGTTACCATGAGAACCCTGTTGCCGAGAAATTCGATCCCCCCGGCAGCCAGACAATCAATAAAAATACGGTCAAAGCAGTGATTGACGAGTACCTGAAGCCGGAGGTTGTCAGCCAGGCATTCGAAGATCTGCATGTCTACTGGGATGAGCTGCTGTCAAAACTCCAGGTGCATACCCCGAGCGGTGATACCAACCGAATGGTGAACATCTGGAATGCCTACCAGGTGATGACGACCTTCAACTTCTCCCGTTCAACCTCGTATTTTGAATCCGGGGTCGGGCGCGGGATGGGCTTCCGTGATTCCAACCAGGACCTTCTCGGTTTCATGCATCTGATCCCCGAAAGGGCGCGCCAGCGCATCCTCGACCTGGCAGCCACGCAGTTGCCCAGCGGGGGGGCGTATCACCAATACCAGCCAATGACCAAATTGGGCAACAACGACATCGGCGGCAACTTTAACGATGACCCGTTATGGCTGGTTTTGTCGGTGGCAGCATATCTGAAGGAAACCGGGGACTGGTCAATCCTGGACGAGAACGTGCCATTTGACAACAAAGCCGGATCCGAAGTTCCGTTGTATGAACACCTGCAGCGCTCAATGGACTATACCCTTGAGCGGCTTGGACCGCATGGCTTGCCATTGATCGGGCGCGCAGACTGGAACGACTGCCTCAACCTCAACTGCTTTTCGGATACCCCCGGGCAATCCTTTCAGACCACCACCAGCAAGGATGGAAAAACTGCCGAAAGTGTTTTCATCGCCGGCTTGTTTGTGCTGGCTGCCAGCGAGATGGAAGAAATCACCAGGCGCCGCGCCAACAATGAACTCTCGGAGAAATACGCAGCCGCCCGAATTGAGATGGAAAAAACCATCAACGGTGCCGGCTGGGATGGCGATTGGTTCCGCCGCGCCTATGACGATTTCGGGCATCCAGTCGGTTCACGGGAATGCAAGGAAGGTCAGATCTATATCGAGCCGCAGGGCATGTGCGTGATGGCCGGGGTGGGTCTGGAGAATGGGAAAGCGCAGAAAGCACTTGATTCTGTCTTTGAGCGCCTGGCTTGCCCGCATGGCATTGTGCTGCTTAATCCCGCCTACCGCCAGTATTATCTTCATCTCGGTGAAATCACTTCCTATCCGCCCGGATACAAGGAAAATGGGAGTGTCTTCTGCCATACCAATCCCTGGATCATGATCGCGGAAACGCGGGCGGGGCATGGCGAGAGAGCATTCGACTATTACCTGCGCATCAACCCCTCTGCCCGCGAAGAGATGAGCGATGTCCACCGCTGTGAACCGTATGTATATGCACAGATGATCGCGGGTAAGGAAGCCCTTAAACCAGGTGAAGCCAAGAACTCGTGGCTTACCGGCACCGCTGCCTGGAATTATGTGGCCATCAGCCAGTGGATCCTCGGCATCCGACCGGCATACGATGGTTTACTGATCGACCCGGTTATCCCCGCTGCCTGGGATGGGTTTTCGGCAGTAAGGCAGTTCCGCGGCAAGAAACTGAACATCATGGTTGAAAATCCACAGCGCACGGGCAAAGGCGTAAGCAGCATCACCGTTAATGGAATAACCATTTCCGATACACTCATCCCCGTGGGAATGTTATCGGCAAACAACCAGGTCATCGTCAGGTTAGGCTGATAAAAAGGAGCCCGTTTGTTATCCAATTTGATCGAGATCAAGGGATTTGAGGGACAGGGCTACCGCCCCCTGGTGGCATCCGGTTCCTGGCGGGTGGCAGCGCTGCGATACCTGGATGAAATCGCCCCGGAGCGAATTGATTCGATGGAACGGCACACCGCCACCGATGAAGTGTTTGTGCTTGTAAGGGGCATCGGCATGCTGGTGCTTGGGGGGAATGGTAATTCGGTAACAGGAATCGAATCCGTGGTGATGAAACCAGGCGAGGTTTACAACATCAAGAAAAACGCCTGGCATAACATCATCCTCAGTGACGATGCCCACGTTATTGTCATCGAGAA
>JAYRQY010000138.1:0-5431 GCA_041910365.1 Anaerolineaceae bacterium
AAGTGCCATTGCCGCTGATGGCGGCACAGGCAAGACTGGTTGAAGACTCTTCGGGTGTTGTGATGGCGGTTGCCAGTTTTACCCATTTCTTTCCATTCCAGACTCCCACGAAGCCGCCCCAGCCCTGCTTGACGGCCACGGTATAGAGGCTGAAACAGGCAGTGGCTTTACCGGAAGACATGCCCGAAACGCGGATGCCATTGCCGCCGAACTGTGCTTCACCTTCGGGGAAGCCCACCGGGACGAGCATATGGCTAGGAAGTTGGGTAACGCCGGGCAGGCTGGCAATGGGCACGATCTCGGTGATGAAATCGGCGTCGCCGGAGATGGGGGTGACCACCGGAGGATCCTCGGGGGAAGCATTTGCAGTCCCAAAGGATCCCAGCACCAGCGCCAGCACGAACACGAAACTGATGATTGGTACAAGCGACTTTTTCATTTTTCTCCTATTGTTCTAACATCTGATCGAAGATTTGAACGAAGTGAATTAACCGTTTAGTTTATGTTTTCGCATCTGCAAGAACTTGGGTTCCATGTTGCGGCACTCGAAGGGCAACCTGCAACCGGCGGTATTGCGCAGGTGCGGCAAACGCCAACATCCAGATAAGTCCCAACCGGGCATCCTTGTACAGAAACAGTAGGCGTGATCGTCGGCACAGCCGTTGGGTAGCTGAATGCGCAGATGTTACTGAGAAGGTTGGTGGGCTTTGCGTTGAAAATCCAGGCACAGGTGTTGTCGAGGTTCCAGGTGCTGTCATCTTTCATCAGGTCAACCAGTTCCATTTTTGCCGGGTCGAGGGCACCCAAAGAGGTCCATGCCCACCAGGCAAATATCTTTGTGGATGGCACAAGGCTGGTCTTGAAAGCAATTTCGATGGCGGAAGGGTCTGTTGGGCTGATGCGGACCCAGGCGAGGTCGGGGTCGTTCCCCTGGCCGGCATCGAACAGCAAGGTTTCGTAGCCGTCACTCTGTTGCCCGTCGGGAGAATGGGCTTTCTTGCCGCCAACGTCTCCATTTCCATCCTGCCAAACCTGCACACCATCCGTGGTCCACTCTGTGGAGTGGATTGCGGTGGTAAGGATGAGGTAGTCGCCGCGGGAATCGATGTCGGTGTCGATCTCAAACCCGGCCACCAGGTCAGCCGGGATGGCGCCGGCAGCATCCTTATAGAGAACTATCCTGCCGAACAGGAAGGCGTTGGAAGATGCCATGGAGGCGGAGATAATATCCAGGGCGGGCGTGTAAACCGCGTTGGAAGCGGCCGCGGGGCGCTCGAACCTGGCTTTGTCCCAAACATCGCAACCGGAGCCGACAATGGTGGTCGCGCCGAGGCGGATGCGCTCGCCGGTATCACAGTCGGTAACCTTCTGGTCGAAAGTGAAAATCGGTTCACCCGGTATCACCAGGTGGTTGATCGGTGGCGCAGTAGGGGCTTTGGTGGCTACTTCCGTGGCAACCGTTGACGCTGCGGTGGGCTGCTCAACTGCCGGCTGTGGGGCCTCTGTGGCAGGAGCCGGAGCATCGGTTTTTATCGGTTCGGGGGTGCCCGTTGGTTCGGCTTTGGAACAGCCTGCCATGACCAGGATCAACAGCACAACCAGAATTTGAAGCATTGGTTTTTTCATGTGTTCTCCTTTGGGTTCACTGATGAGAGTTGACTTGCGTTAAATCCAATAATTGTGTTAAATAATCAATCAAGGGTTCAACGTTATGAAACGCCTTTACTTCGTGGGTAACGGGGTCTTCTAACGAGATATGCCACGACCTTTCTTCAGCGTCCTGGTTCTGCCAGTAACGCAATAAAAATGAATGGTAGCCAGTGTGATTTGGGAACCTGGGATCGAAATTACGGTTCGTCATGCTCTTATAGTAAGAAATCGGCGTCAAAAGAACGTCAAATGAGGGACAGGTTAAGTGATGATTGAGCAGGGATTCCCGACTCTGAAAATTGATGCCCGTTTCCTGGGGACTTTTGAGATCAAGGCGAATGATTGCCTTATCGGCAACCTGGGGACGCAAAAAAACAGGGCGCTGTGTGCATACTTGATCCTTGAAAATGAGAAGGTGCATCCCCGCAGTGAAGTCGCGGGGCTCTTCTGGCCGGATGTTCCGGAAGAGATGGCACTGCACAACCTGAGGCAGGCACTATCCGGATTGCGCAAAGCATTTGACCTCTGCGGAGGGGGAGAGGTCTTCACCGCCACGCGGGAATATATCGGTTTCAGAGAGGACACCCGGATCAGCACTGATGTGGATCAGTTCCAAAATGAGATCGGCTTGATGCTGGAAAAATTTCACCGCCAGCCGGGCAAGGGGTTTCCGATCTCCCGGCTAAAACGGGTGCTATCGCTTTATAAGGGAGAGTTGCTTTCCACGATCAGCCTGGCAGATGCGGGGTTGTTTTCAGATTGGCTGGTGTTAAGGCGGGAAGCCCTGAACCGTATGGCGGTGGAGGGGTGCTCGCTGCTGCTGCGGTTTTCTGAGAACCGTGGTGAGTGGGGAGAGGCAGCCAGGGCGGCGGAACAGTTGGTGAAACTGGCTCCCTGGGACGAGAATGCGCATAGCCGCTTCATTGATGCTCTGCTGCAGCTCGCACAGGGCAGCGCAGCTCTGGCTCATTACCAGGCCGCAGAGCGGTACCTGCGGGTTGAGCTTGAGATGGAACCTGGCAGCCAATTAAAAAAGAGCCATGCTGACATTCAACAGTTTTTCAGCAGCGGCAGGAGCGAGCCAGAGCATAAACCGGTCGCAATATCGGTTCCCCGCTACAGCACCGGGTTCGTTGGGCGCATTCAAGAACTCGAAACCCTCGAGGATTGGATTTCTGACCCCAACTGCCATGTGATCACCATAACCGGACCCGGAGGAAGCGGCAAAACGCGCCTGGCGGCCAGGCTGGCCGAAGATCAGTACATGCTGTTTTCGGGGGGAGTGTTCTTCGTTTCAATCGCTGCTTGCGCCGGCAAGGATGTGATCGTCGCGAAGATTCTCGAGGGGGTCAGCAGCCAGGGAGAAGGCTCAGCGGATCCGCTGCAGGAATTGTTGAAATGGGCAGGGAACCGGCGCTCGCTATTAATTCTGGATAATGTAGAGAATTGTGGAGAAGTGGCGGAAATCGCCGCGAAACTTATTGAAGCTTCCGCTCATCTGGTCCTGGTTTTAACGTCTTACACACGCCTGGATCTCATTGGCGAAAAAGTGTATGCCCTAAAGGGATTATCCACCCGTGGTGGTTCAGGGTCTGAAGCGGCTCACCTCTTCCTTTCTCACCTGCAAAATGAGAGCCACTCAGAAAGCCAGACAGAAGAATTCCTCGAGAACGTGGTCAGGATCTGTTCACTGGTGGATAGCCTGCCCCTGGCGATAGATCTTGCGGCCGGGCAGGTGAAGCGTATCACCAGCGCTGAATTGCTGGCTGAGTTGACGGCAAGTATGGATATTCTTAATTCGCGGGCTGCAAACCTGCCTGACCGCCACCGCAGTATCGCCGCCTCATTTGAAAATTGCTGGAATCATCTCACCCCCAGGCACCAGAAAAACCTGGCTCTCCTGACAGTGTTTGATTCTCCATTTACGCTGGAGGCTGCGTTGCAGGTTTGCGGGGTAAGTTCAACAGAAGTTCGGGATTTGGCGAACCAGTCGTTGTTGACCTGGGATGCAGGGGAATACTACCGCTTCCACCGTGCTGTGCGTCAGTATGCAAATGAAAAACTGTCTCTTGATACTGCTGCCATGCGGCAAGTGGGGGAAACGCATGCACATTATTTTTATAAGGGTCTGCTGGATGACCACGCATCGTCTCGCCGCGAAGGAATATTACAGTTTCTGGCGAATTTTACGAATTTTGCCGCCGATATCGAAAAGGCCATCAGGCATCTGATCTCTGTTGGCGATTGGGAGTTGGTGACCAAAATCATCCACCCGGTCTATTGCTATTATGAGGCCAGGGGTCTTTACCGGTACGGGAGCACGCTGCTGCAAAACCTGGCTTCACTATGTCCTAAAAGCAGAGAAGATGCACGCTGTTATGCCAGGTTCACAGCCCGGGCAGCCAGCCTTTTGATCAGCACCCAGCAGTTCGCCGGTGTGCAGGGGATGCTTGATCTTGCTCTCGAAAATGCACGCTCAGAGGAAGATCGCTCCGAGGAAAGCTTTTGCCTGAATATCCTGGCAAAACAGGCCGCGGTGAAGAAAAGCTCCGGGGTGTCTTTGGAATATGCCGAAAAGGCTTTTATTGTTGCCCATCAGGCAGGGAATCGCTGGGAAGAAGTCCATTCGTTTTATAACCAGGGCTACGCATTGATTAACCTCGGGGAGATCACCCGGGCTGAGCAGGTTTTGAGTGCCTGCCGCGTGGCTTGTGAAGAACTGGGCGATTGGCGCAGGCAATCTAAAGTTTTGAATGTTCTGGCGGATACGGAGTGTAACCGGGGAAATTTTGACCAGGCTTTGGATTATTACAAAGAGGCTTACGACCTGGCAGAAAAACTTGAGAACCGTTTTTCACAATCCCTTGTTCTCAACAATATCGGAACCGCGCATTTTTCAAAAAAGAATTATGAGAAGGCAGAGGAGGCTTACCAAAAAAGCCTGCAGGTTTGCCGGGAAATTGACGACCGCGAAGGAGAGGCGATTGCCCTTTCCAACCTGGGTGAGCTCTACGCGGATAAAAAGGATTTTAAGAACGGGGTTGAGTTTAACCGGCAGGCGCTTGCCATCAGCCTGGAAATCGGCTCGGAATGGGGAGAAATGTCGGCAAGGGTTGTGCTAGCCTTGTGCTATCGGGAATCATCTGATTTTCCGGCGGCCGTTGATGAGGTGCTGGTTGTGTTGCCCAGGGCGCTTGAGCTGGGCTTTATCTACTTTTTTAATCGCGGGGTGGTCGAAGCCGGCTGGTTGCTTCTGCACTGCGGCCGAACCGGCTGCCTCCGCCAGATCATTTCGCAAATCGTAAATGATGACGAGTCGGATGATTGGATTTGCTCAAAGGCTAAAGAGTTGCTCGCTGAAATTCCGGCAGGTGCAGACGTAAATACCAAAGATCTAACTCGGGAGACTATGCGCGATTTTCTAGTGAAGGAGCTGCGGGCGGAATGGCTATGAAGATCTTCAAAACGATGGATTGAGACCCGATGTAATTGTAAAAAAAGATGGAGGGGGGACCTCCATCTTTATCTTACAGTCAAATGGTTATTTGATTGTCGGGATGTTAACCTCATCGTCCGGTTCTTCGCTGCTGACTTCGATCTGAAGGTCCTTGGAGCAGCCTCCGGCGGTCACCCGCAGGGTCACCAGTACCTCGCCTTCAGTTGTAAAATCAGCGGAGTAGAAATCGGCATAGCCAGGATACTCGCTGCCGACATAAGCATCTGCGGTATCATCAAAGCCGTTGTAATTTGATTCGGGATCGGCGCTGATGAAAGTGAGCGT
>JAYRQY010000139.1:0-10150 GCA_041910365.1 Anaerolineaceae bacterium
CTGCGTGGATTTGTTTCATCCTACCATGAGGTGCAGGGGATCATCCGTGATTTCATGCTGCCCAATCCTGATGTGAAGTAAGCGAGGTTGCGATGACCACAGTCCGCATCACCATGGCGCAAGCCCTCATCCGATTCCTCAAAAATCAATACGTCGAACTGGATGGCGTAAAAACGCCCTTCTTTGCCGGCGTGCTGGGCATCTTCGGGCACGGCAACGTGGCTGGCATCGGCCAGGCGCTCCAGGAGAATCCCGATTTCCGTTATTACATGGTGCGCAACGAGCAGGCTGCCGTGCATATTGCCAGCGGCTACACCAAAGCCCTCAACCGCACGCGCGCCTTTGCCTGCACCTCTTCCATTGGCCCTGGCGCCACTAACATGGTCACCGGCGCGGCGCTGGCAACCATCAACCGCCTGCCGGTGCTGCTGCTGCCCGGTGATATCTTTGCCCGCCGCAATGTGGCCCCGGTGCTGCAGCAGGTGGAATCCCCCAACACACAGGATATCAGCGTCAACGACTGCTTCAAGCCCGTGTCGCGCTACTGGGACCGCATCAGCCGCCCCGAGCAGCTTCTGCACTCCCTGCCCGAAGCTATGCGCGTGCTCACTTCGCCGGTGGATACCGGCGCGGTCACGCTCGCGCTGCCGCAGGATGTGCAGGCGGAAGCCTGGGATTACCCAGAGGAATTCTTCAAACCGCGCATCTGGAAATTCGCCCGCCCGCTGGCAGACCGCGAACGCCTGCAGGAAGCGCTGGCGCTCATCCGCGCGGCCAAAAAGCCGCTCATCGTGGCAGGCGGCGGCATGCTTTTCTCAGGCGCCACCAGGATATTGGACAAATTCTGCAGGCAGACCGGCATCCCGGTGGGGGAGACACAGGCTGGCAAGGGTTCACTTGCATACAACCACCCCTGTAACCTGGGCGCCATTGGCGCAACCGGCACGCTGGCAGCCAACCGCATCGCCCATGATGCCGACTTGGTCATTGGCATCGGCACGCGCTACTCCGATTTCACCACGGCTTCCAAGACTGCGTTCCAAAACCCGGAGGTGCGCTTCATCAACATCAACCTCTTCGAAATGGATGCATTCAAACACTGGGGAATTCCCCTCACCGCGGATGCGCGCGAGACCCTGGCCGAACTCACCAAAGCGCTCAAGGACTACCGCGTTCCGGCAGGGTATACCGCGATGGTCAAAGACCTGAAAGCCAAATGGGAAGCCGAAACCGACCGCCTGTTCAACCTCGATGCTCACCCCGTCCCCGCCCAAAGCGAGGTCATTGGCGCAATCTGGCAGGCAGCCAAACCGAAGGACATCATTCTCTCGGCAGCCGGAAGCCAGCCCGGTGACCTGCACAAACTCTGGCGGACGCACACCCCCGGTTCGTACCACATGGAGTACGGCTACTCGTGCATGGCCTACGAGATCCCTGCCGGCATCGGGGTGAAGATGGCCTGCCCGGAACGCGAGGTGGTGGTGTGGGTGGGTGATGGCACCTACCTGATGAACCCCACCGAGATTGCCACCGCAGTGGCAGAGAACATAAAGCTGATCATCGTGGTGGTGGATAACCGCGGCTTTGGCTCCATCGGCGGTCTTTCCGGCTCGCTCGGCAGCGCCGGTTTTGGCACGCGCTTTACCCACCGCAATCCGCAGTCGGGTCAACTGGATGGGGAGCGCTTGGTGATCGATTTTGCCGGCAACGCCGCCAGCCTGGGCGCGGTTACCTTCACCCCGCACACCATTCCGGAGTTCAAGGATGCCCTCAAACGCGCCAAAGCGCTGGACCGCACCTCGGTCATCGTCATCCAAACTGACCGCGAGCAGCGTGTGCCGGGATACGATTCCTGGTGGGATGTGGCAGTGGCGGAGACCTCCACCATGCCGGCAGTGCGCAAGGCACGAAAAGAGTATGAGCAGCACCGTAAAGATGAAAAGTATTACCTTTGAACCTAAATTCGAAACGAGGAGATAAAGCATGAGCATTCGCATTGGTTTGATCGGCGCAGGCAGGATGGGCAAGGTGTTTGCCAACACACTGGCATTTACCGTTTCAGAGGTTGACCTGGTGGCTGTGGCCGACCCCGACGAAAAAACGCTGGCGGAAGTCAAAGATCGCTATCACATTCCCCAGGCTTACAAAGATTACCGCGCCCTGTTGGATTCAAAGGACGTGGATGCCGTGGTGGTCACCAGCCCCACCGGCACGCATGCCGAGGTGATCATGGCGGCTGCGGCTGCCGGCAAGAACATCTTCAGCGAAAAACCCCTGTCGCAGTCCCTGGCAGCCTGTGACCAGGCGATTGCCGCGGTGAAGAAAGCCGGCGTAAAACTGCAAATGGGTTTCATGCGCCGCTTTGACCCCCCGTATGTGGCTGCCAAGCAGAAGATCCTGGATGGCGTCATCGGCACCCCGGTGATGTTCAAAGCCACCAGCCGTGACCCATTCCGCACGAGCCTTGAATTCGCCAAGCGCGAGAACAGCGGCGGGCTCATCGTGGATATGGGCGTGCATGATTTTGACCTGGCGCGCTGGCTGATGGGCAGCGAGGTCAATCGCGTCTTCAGCGAAGGCGCCTGCCTGGCCTTCCCCGAATTGAAGGGGGTTGGGGATATCGATAACACCGTCATCAACCTGCGTTTTGCCAATGACGCTGTCGGCAACATTGATATGAGCCGCAACGCCGTTTACGGTTACGACATCCGCACCGAGGTGCTGGGCACAGAGGGCAGCCTGTGGATCGGCTACCTGCAGCAAACCGCCACCCTCGTCCTCAACAAAGCCGGCGTCACCCATGATACCGTGCCTTACTTCATGGAGCGCTTTGGCATTGCTTATGCCGAAGAGGTGCGCGTCTTCGTGCGCCATATCCTTGATAACACCGTCCCCACCGTCACCGGTGCAGATGCCCGTGCCGCCACTGCCGTGGGAATTGCCGCAACGGTGTCACTGGATGAACAGCGTCCGGTGCTGATCAGTGAAATTGATAAATAATCGAAAAGGGAGTTGAAGATGATTAAAATTGCCAATGCACCATGCTCCTGGGGAGCGCTTGAATTTGACCTGCAGGGAAAGCCCGCCACCTTTGATGTGGTTCTGGATGAGATGCAGAAGACCGGCTACGCTGGCACCGAACTGGGAGACTGGGGTTTTATGCCCACCGAGCCTGCCGCGCTGAAGAAGGAACTGGCAAAACGCTCGCTAGCACTTTTAGGAGCGTTTGTCCCCGTTGCCCTCAAGGACGAAACCACCCACAAAGCCGGCGAAGAAGCCGCGCTCAAGGTGGCACGCCTCCTTTCGGGTGTTGAAGGCTCCGCGCCGTTCATCGTCCTGGCGGATAACAACGGCAGCATCCCCGAGCGCACCAAAAATGCCGGGCGCGTGACCCCGCAGATGGGGCTCAGCGATGCCGAATGGCACACCTTTGCCAAGGGTGTCGAACGCATTGCCCGCGCGGTGAAAAAAGAGACCGGTATGCGCCTGGTGTTCCATCATCACTGCGGCGGCTATGTTGAAACTCCCGCCGAGGTGGATAAACTGCTTGCACTCACCGATCCATCCCTGGTTGGCTTGTGCCTGGATACCGGGCATTACCAGTTCGCTGGCGGCGACCCGCTCAAATTCCTCAAAGCACAGGGGAAGCGTGTTTGGCATATGCACTTCAAGGATTGCCAGCCGGATGTGGCTGCCCAATCCCGCAAGGAAGGCTGGGACTATTTCAAATCGGTTGAGAAGGGTGTCTTCTGCGAACTCGGCAAGGGTGCTGTGAACTTCCCGGCCATCAAGAGGGAACTCGAAGCCCAGGGCTTTGCCGGTTGGATCGTGGTGGAACAGGATGTGCTGCCCGGGATGGGCAAGCCTTTTGATTCCGCCCTGCGCAACCGTGAATATCTAAAATCCATCGGGCTCTAGCCTGATATAGAAGGAGAAAGCAATGAGTACAGCAAAAGTGATCCATGTTGGCGTCATTGGCGCCGGCCGTATCGGCAAGATCCATGCGGGCAATATTGCCACGCGCATCCCCGGGGCTGTGGTTGAGGCAATTGCCGACCCCAATTTTGCGTTCGCACAGGAATTGGCGGAAAAACTGCACGTCGCCAAGGTCTATGATGACTACCACAAGATCATGGCGGATCCCGCCATCGATGCGGTGGCGATATGTTCCTCCACCGCCACCCATGCGCAATTCATGATCGAAGCCGCCCAGGCTGGCAAGCATATCTTCTGTGAGAAGCCGGTAGACCATACCCTCGCAAAGATCGATGCGGCCATTGCAGCAGTTCAAAAAGCCGGCGTCAAATGCCAGATTGGATTCAACCGCCGCTTTGACCCCAACTTCAAGAAGATCCGCGAGATGGTGTCCTCAGGCAGGATCGGTGCGCTGCACACGCTGCGCATCATCAGCCGCGACCCGGCTCCCCCGCCGGCGGAATATGTCAAGGGTTCAGGCGGAATGTTCCTGGATATGACCATCCACGATTTTGATATGGCGCGTTACCTCTCCGGGTCAGAGGTGGTGGAAGTGTACGCGGCGGGCGGCGTGATGGTTGACCCCGAGATCGGCAAAGCCGGCGATATCGACACCGCCGTCATCACCCTCAAGTTCGCAAACGGTGCCATCGGTACCATCGACAACAGCCGCAAAGCCGTTTATGGCTACGACCAGCGCGTGGAAGTCTTTGGTTCCGGCGGCATGGGAAGCACTGCCAACAACACCGCTAATGCTGCAGTGTATTCAGGCGCAGACGGGGTTGTCTCTGAAAAACCGTTGTACTTCTTCCTGGAACGCTATATGGATTCCTTCATCGCGGAGATGAGCGACTTCATCGAAGCCATCCGCGAGAATAAACCCACCCCGGTGACCGTTGTGGATGGACGCAAGCCAGTGGTCATTGCCATGGCTGCCGCCAAATCCATGCGCGAG
Source organism: Anaerolineaceae bacterium (assembly GCA_041910365.1). Lineage (GTDB taxonomy): Bacteria > Chloroflexota > Anaerolineae > Anaerolineales > Anaerolineaceae > UBA6107. The sequence goes on from JAYRQY010000139.1 coordinate 4,931, forward strand.
AACCGCCCTGTGAAATGTTCGGAGATTGAGTAGAAAAAAGTAACGGTTTTTCTCCCGGAATCTGGTTTTGATTCCCGGAGTTTGCACTTATCCAGTACGTAGGGTGCGGCAAGTGCCGCACCCTACGTACTTCGGTGCCGTCATTGCGAGCCCCGGTTTGTGGGGCGTGGCAATCTCTGTTAACAAGTACTGCCTTTTTTCCGTGTATTTAGTGTCTTTCGTGGTGAATGCACTTGTTAGCGCAATCGGGCAGCGTGGTCAGCGCTTATCCATCTAGATGGAGACGCTCCTTCAACTTTTCCGGGTATGCATCGAGGTCAAACGGGATCCTTGCCGCGCCGCTTTCGAGCGCAGCCCTGGCCACCGCGGGCGCTTCCCACAGACACACGCGCCGGTCGAGAGGCTTGGGCACCACGTACCCCTTCCCATATTCCAGGTGGTCGAGGTGATAGGCTTTGAGCACTTCAGCCGGCACCGGTTGACGCGCGAGTTGTGAAAGCGCATCGCTGGCGGCAATCTTCATCTCGTCGTTGATCGCTCCGGCACGCACATCCAGCGCTCCGCGGAATATGAAGGGGAATCCCAGCAGGTTATTCACCTGGTTGGGGAAATCTGATCTCCCCGTGCCGATGATGGCATCCGGGCGCGCGCTTTTAGCCTCGTCGAACCGGATCTCCGGGTCCGGGTTGGCCATTGCAAAAATGACCGGGTCCTGGCGCATGCGGGCGAGCATCTCCCCGGTGACGATGTTCGCAGCCGACAGCCCGATGAACATATCCGCGCCTTCAAGTGCCTCCGCCAGGGTTCCCGGGGCATCCCCCTGGGCAAAACGCTCTTTCTCCGGGAACATCTCTTCTTTGCGTCCTTTGTACACCAGCCCCTTAATGTCACACATCCAGATGTGTTCTCTCGGGACGCCGATCTTCACCAGGTGGCTGGCCGAAGCCAGCGCCGCCGCGCCAGCCCCTGAAAACACCAGCTTGATCTCGTCCATCTTTTTACCGGTGATGTCCAGGGCGTTCAGCAGCGCCGCGCCGAGGATGATGGCGGTGCCGTGCTGGTCATCGTGGAAAACCGGGATATCCAGCATGGTCTGCAGTTTCTTCTCGATGTAAAAACATTCGGGAGATTTGAAGTCCTCCAGGTTGATGCCCCCGAAGGAACCCCCGATGGCGGCAATGACATCGATAACGCGCTCCGGGTCGTGTGAATCCAACTCGATGTCGATGCTGTCGACATCCGCAAATTTCTTGAAGAGCACCGCCTTGCCTTCCATCACCGGCTTGCTGGCGAGGGCACCGCGGTCACCCAACCCCAGGATAGCCGTTCCATTGGAAATGACCGCCACCAGGTTGCCCTTGTTGGTGTACTCATAGGCAAGCCGGGGGTCAGCGGCAATCTCCAGCACCGGGTAGGCTACGCCGGGGGTATAGGCTAGTCCTAAATCGGTCTGCGTTTCGAGCGGCTTGGAAGGGACGATCTCCAGTTTGCCGGGTTTGCTGTTCGCCTGGTGATACTGCAGGGCGCTTTCTTTTGTGATCGAAGTCATTGGATTCTCCTGAATGCAAGGATGCGTATCCTCAATGTGAATGGGATTATTGGGGTGCTGCGGGAATCTCCATATCGTGGATGATGTGCCGCGCCACCCGGGTTAAGGTGGTCAGCATCATTGTTTCTTCGTACTTGGCTTCCATCAGCACATTGGATGCCCCCTTGATGAGGAAGGAGAGCAGGATCTCTTTTTCCGGGGTGGTGCCCAGGGCGGGGTAGTGCTTCACCAGCTGGCGCTCCACCTTGTCGATGAGCACGTTCATCCTCCCGGAAAAGAGCGTGTTGATGATCTCCCCGTGGGAGAGGAAAGCGGAATAGAGCCCATAGATGAAGGCATCGGTATCGAGGAAGAGGCTATTGATGTTCGCGAAGTTATCCAGGATCGAAAGGATGGTCTCGTTCTCGATCTCTTCCGAAAGGGCAAAGATATCCTGGTAGTGTTTGTAGAAGGTGGTTTTGTTGATCAGCGCCAGTTCGCACAGCCGCTTGACCCGGATCTTCTCCAGCGCATTCTTTGTGCGCAGCGCCAGGAATGCGTCGCGGATGTTCTTCTTGGTTTTAATGATGCGCAGGTCCAATTTTGCCTCGTAATCCAACTCTTTATGCAATTGTTAGTTAAAACAAACAACAGGTCTCATTGATGACGGATGCTTTCAATTCCTCTGCATATAATCAACTATAGTTGTTTTACTAAAAAACGTCAACCAACGAAGAGAAATCCTGAAGAACGATCAATACACAAGGTTCTTTTCATGATAACATTCCCCCATCATGAAAACGCTCTCCAACCTGCACGCCGTGCTGTGGGACATGGATGGGGTCATCGTTGATACTTTTGACGCCCATTACCGTTCCTGGCAGCAAACCTTCGACGAGCTTTCGCAGCCGTTCGACCTCGACACCTTCCGCAAGACCTTTGGCATGAACAACCGCCTCATTCTCACCACGGTTTTTGAGCGCGACCTCTCCGAGAAGTTCATCCAGCGCGTCAGCGACCGCAAAGAAACCCTCTTCCGCGCAGGGATCAGGGGCTCGGCACAACTGCTGCCCGGCGTGGCGGATTGGCTTAAGGGCTTTTCAGCCCTGGGCATTAAACAAGCCGTGGCTTCCTCTGCCCCGCAGGAGAATATTGATGCGCTGCTGGATGAACTCGGTGTGCGCACTTACTTCCAGGCTGAAGCCGCCGGCGCCGACCTGATGGGCAAGCCTGACCCAGCCGTCTTCCTCCTCGCCGCGCAATTGCTCAATGTGGAGCCGGCGCACTGCCTGGTCATCGAGGATTCCATTTCCGGTGTTGAGGCTGCCCGCCGCGGCGGGATGAAGTGCGTCGCCGTTCAAACCACCAACCCGGCTGCAAAACTCCGCGGTGCCAGCCTGGTGATCAAAGACCTGACCGAACTGACCGAAAAATATCTGCAGCGGCTTTATCCCTAAGCGGTGATCGATGCAAGCATTGGCAAGTAGCAAAACCATTTGATCTAAAGACGACCAACTTGATGCGAGATCTACGCCCATTCGCCAAATAGCCCCCTAAAAAAACCAAAATTAATAGAATAATATATATATATTGGTAATACTATTGCGAATTATCCAATAATTTACTATAATATAGGTAATAGATTATAAATAGAATGGAGGGTGCGATGGCTACGCAAAAAGGAAACCAGAAAGTTAATGGGAAGAGCCCGAAAATTGAGGAGACTGCTGGAGCCGGAGCTGAAGAGTTGGGGTTGAGGATCAGAGACTTGAGAACCCAGCGCGGGTGGACCCTGAAACAAATGTCCATGCTGAGTGGGTTGAATATCAACACTCTCAGTTTGATGGAAAAAGGCAAAACTTCACCATCGATCTACACACTGCAACGGCTGGCTACTGCAATGGAAATTCCCTTGAAAGAATTCTTCGAGCCGGTCCAGCCGCATAATCTCGTGGTGTTTACAGCGCAAGACCGGCGCCCGCAGACCGCCAGTGAAAAGGCAATCATCGAAAACCTGGGTAAGGGGTTAACTGGCAGCACCCTCGAGCCTTTTGTCGTGGCAATGGAGAAATTCGCCACCAGTGGTGGCAGGACGTTGATCCACAGCGGGTTTGAGTTCGTCTACTGCTTAACCGGGAAGATACTTTATTGGATCCAGGAAAACGAATATCCGCTCAACCCCGGAGACAGCATTCTCTTCGCAGCGCAAATGGGTCACCGCTGGGAGAACGTTTACGACGGCGAGTCAAAGCTCCTGCTTGTCCTAACCCCGGCGTGCGGCATTGTGGAGCAAAGTAAAAAGCATTTTTATCCATTTGAAGGAGAATAATGTGAAAATTGCAATCATCACGGATGATGGAAAAACTGTCAGCCAGCATTTCGGACGGGCTCGGTTTTACCTGGTGGCAGAGATTGTCGATGGCCTGGTAGTAAGCCGCGAGACCCGCGAAAAGATCGGTCACGGACATTTCTCAACTGGTGAAGGCAGCAATCACGATCATAACTCACAGCCCCCTGAGGGTGGTGCACAACATCATACACACGGTTCGGATGGAGATGATCACGGCAAGCATACTCAGATGGCCCAGGCAATAGCCGATTGTGAGGCTGTTATCTGTGGTGGAATGGGGCAGGGAGCTTATCTAAGCCTGCAGCGTCTCAACATCCGCCCGTTGGTAACTAACCTGAGCGACATAGAAGAAGTAATTAAAGCAACAATCAACGGTACACTGGCTGACCATCCTGAATTGGTTCATTAAAAGTAATGGACCATTCGTAATCTAGCCTTTTTTAGAGGAGTGCAGTTAAGGGGTTTGCCATGCAAATAACCTTTGAATCCCTCATGAAAACCGTTGACCTGCACCAGCAGTACCTGCGTGGCGAAGGTGGCGGGGTTAAAGCCGACCTTTCTGGGGCTGATCTATATGGTACCAACCTTGTCGAGGTTGACCTGAGGGGAGGTAACCTGGCAGCGGCAAACCTGCGCCGGGGAGTTCTGTGCCATGCTAACCTGGAAGGGGCTAATCTTGCGGGTGCAAATTTCAAACGAGGGATCCTGGAAGGTGCAAACCTAAGGAATGCGCTGCTGAAAGGCACTTGTTTGAAAGGAGCGAACCTGGAAAGGGCTGACCTAAGAGGGGCAGATTTGCAGGACGCAGACCTGGAGTTTGCGAGCCTGTCCAATACACTTTATGATGCGGAGACCTGCTGGCCTCAGGGCTTTGACCCAGTAGCGGCTGGGGCTCGGTTTCTCGCAGTCGATTAAGCTGATTTTAACCCGCTCTCAGTGATGAGCCGCGGGATGATGCTTTCAAAACCAAGCGCGGTGAAGTGCAGCCCGCGCACCCCCGGCAGTTGGCGTAACTTTTCGATATTCTCCAGCGTGATCTGCACAGATTCCTCTTTGGCGTCCGCTGAGTTCTCCATGCGCTTGATCACTGCGTCCGGGATCTTCACGCCGGGGATCTGCCGCATGGCAAGCGCGCCCTTCACGCTGCGGATGGGTGCTACGCCCGCCAGCAGGTACACCCTCTCCAGCACGCCGCGCTTGTTCAGTTCTTCCAGGTAGCGCTCGAACAACTCGAGGTCATACACCAAATTCGTCTGCATGAACTGTGTGCCGGCATTGGCTTTCTTCTCCTCGCGCATCGCCTGGATGGCCGGCGTTGATGAATTCGGTGACCCGGCTGATC
>JAYRQY010000140.1:0-7434 GCA_041910365.1 Anaerolineaceae bacterium
GGTGACCTTTGGCTTTCTGCAGCGCCCGCGTGAGCGAGGGCATGGTGATGCCGAATGCCTCCACCTCGTCCTGCTCGTTCAGCACGATCGGTACAAATTCCGGCTTGATAAAGCCAAAATATTGTTGGGTGTAATCTTTCACCTGTTTTTCGTTCAACGGGACAAAGCCGTAGAGTTTGCTGTAGGCTTCGTTGAGCAGCCCGAAGATCTTCGGCGCATACGGCAGGATCTCTTTCTTCGATTTTGCATTTAATAAATGGAGTTTCTCGCGCTTGAGGATGATCTCGGCCAGTTTGCTGATCTTTGGATCAAGCACCGCAGGGACGGTCATTTCGTATTCCACCCAGTCGGTGTCCTTGATGTACCCCAGGGCTTCCAGGTGCTTCGGGTAATAGGCGTGGTTGTAGATGTTGATCATTGTGGGCAGCTCGTCAAACCCTTCCACGAGCATGCCGGCGTGGTCCATATCCGAAAAGCCCATCGGCCCGTGAACTGCGGTGCAGCCCTTTTCGCGCGCCCAGCCTTCCACCGTTCCCATCAGGGCGGAGGTCACCTGGACGTCGTCAATGAAGTCGATCCAGCCAAAGCGCATGTAAGCCTGGTTCCAATGGCTGCGGTGACCCTCGCTGAGAATGGCCGCAATCCTCCCGACGATTTTGCCCTCGTTGAAAGCCAGCCAGTAACGCGCCTGGCTGTACTCAAAAGCCGCGTTCTTTTTGCGGTCGAGCGTCTTCCATTCGTCGGCTTCAAGCGCGGGAATCCAGTAAGGGTTGTGCCGGTAGAGTGTATTGGGAAATTGGATGAACTTGCGCAGATCGGATTTGCTTTTCACTTCCTTGATGGTGACGGGCATGGGCGGAGCCTTTCAGATGCGTGAAGTATCGTGGTTTATAACATTAAATCCGCCGTAAGGGTACGCTGTATGACGATCCATCATAGGTGCCAATTTGACAAAGGAAAGACCAATCCTTTTCCGCCCAGGGAAACACTTAAGAGCTGTTCACGACTGGCACAATCGATCACGAAGAAGTCTTCGGTTGTTTGTGTTCAATGACGACATTAGCGGATGACAATCCTTTCGTGCGGTGTTCAACTTTGCAAATCAAATCTCAATGGAAGTAAGGCTTGATCCCCTGGTAGTTTTCAATTGCCGAAATGCCGTCCACGCCATAATACCGGGCGGCACATTGATTGACCCAATGGTCTTCCTCGAGGTGCAGCTCGTTGATCTGGTCAATATTATCAAACGCGGGGATTTGAATGTGGCTTACCCCGACGGCTTTTTGCTGGAAGATCATCATTTGCCGCTGGTCCCAGGCGAGTGCCCTTGCGCGCAGCGAGGGAACATCCGAGACCACGAAGGGGATCATCCGGACGACGTAGGCGGCCAGCGCAAGAAAAACAAGCAATGAGGATGCCTGCAGCGGAATCTTGCTGCTCGCAAAAACCTTTTTCACCGCAGCGGTATTGCCGGCGAGAACTCCCAGCACAAACACGGCGGTCATCAATGTGAAGTGCGGCACAAAAAGGGCGCGGGGGTCAGGATATGCCGTTCTCACCAGCACCGATGGCATCATGCAGGCAACGCTTATCAAATAAGCACATAGCACAATAATGCTTGAATTGCTGATCCATTTCTTGAGCGAACTCTTTTCACCGTTGAAAAACTGCGCCAGTAAAAATCCGAAGACCCACAAGACCGCGATCGGGAGCCACTTCCCGCTGAGCGTATAGTTCAAGAAGTCGAACCCATATCGAAATGAGGTGCCCACCAGGGTTAATCCCGACGCCATATTCACAGAACTGCCTTTAAGAGACGTAATATTGGATGGGCTGATGATCAGCAAAACCGCCCCAATGACGGCACCGGCAAGCACGGTCAATATGAGCGGGGAGTTTCTTTTCCTGCTCTCGCGGTTTTTGATGAACCCGATATTGAAGAGGAGAAGAAATGCCCAAATGGTGATCTGCCAGACCGCGGTCACCTCGGAAAAGCCCGCGCAAACGATGCTGAAGAGAAGAATGGCCAGGGAAACAAGCGGGGAGACCTTTTCCCGCCGGCTTTGGGAAAGGACAAACGCGGTTAAAGCCGTGTTCATAATAAGGGGTTCCAGGTAGGTCAGGCTGGTGTTCCGCCAGTAAAGCGTCTGGTAAAGATCGGGGGCAAGGTAAAACGAAAAGGACAAGAGAAGTGAGGCGATGAACATGGAAAGCAGGAAGTCAAAGCGCTTTGCCAGTTTCCAGATCACTTCATTTATCAAGAAGGTTAACGACGCCAGCCAGCCTAAAATTGAGAGCAATGAGTACAAATAGGTGCCCTTTGTGCCCAGAATGCCCTCTGCCAGCGCCGCAAAAATGGTGAGCGAAAAACGATTCCCGTTGTATTCGGTTGGGTTAAAGTAAGGAAAGATGCTTCCCTTGAGATAGCCCAGTTCTCGGAACGTTTTTCCATAGCAATAGTCATCCTGCAAATAGCGGGAGAAAAAACCTTTGTAGGCAAAACAAAGCAGCAGAACACAAAACAGGGAAAAGAAAACCCAAAAAACGATCTTTCGTGTCCTGTGATTTTGAAAAAAGTTCATCTTCGCAAAATTCCTTTTCATCGCGCCTGGTGGTGATAAAATGGCTTCCCTCTGGCGTAATTATAACGATAAAAGAGGGGGGTTGTTCAGCTCCTCGTCGACCCCGCTCACTTCGTTCGGGGGTGCCGAGGCGTGAACCGGGAACAAAAAACACCTGCCTGAGCAGGTGCTTTTTGTTCAGCTCCTCGTCGAAGACTCGAACTTCGAACCTAGCGGTTAACAGCCGCCCGCTCTGCCGATTGAGCTAACGAGGAACGCGCCCATTATTATAATTCATGCCCCTTTTATGTCAAGCGCCGTCAAAGTATCAGCCGCACCAGTGCCACCACGGCCATGCCCGCCAGCAGGGTGGCAAACATGCTGCGCGTTTTCAGCGCCACCAGGGCCGCCGGAATGGCTGCCCACAGATAGAGATTGTCCCACGCCAGGTTGAGCCTGCCATCCGCCACCAGCAGCGCCGGCAGCAGCAATGCCGAAAGCACCGCCACTGGCACATACTTGAGCCAGGCGGTAATGAACGGATGGATCGTCCTGCCTTGCAGCAGCCAGGCGGGCAGCACGCGCGGCAGATAGGTTACCAGAAACATCCCCGCAAGCATGACGGAAAAGGTGAGGTCGCTCATGTGTTTGCGTCCGGGAGCGGGGGTTTGGCACTCCGCGTTTCCAAAACTGCGCCAACGGTTGCCGCCGCCAGCGTGGCGAGGATGACGTTCCACTGCGTCATGCCGGCGATCCACAATCCCATGGAGAGCGCGCCTCCCAGCAGCGCCACCCACACATGCCTGCGGTTGCGAACCTGTAAAAGTAGCAGCGCAATGAACATGGCCGGCAAAGCATAATCCAATGCGAAGGGCTTTACATCCCGAATGGCGCCGCCTGCCAGCGCGCCGAGCGCACTGCCAACGAGCCACGCACTCTGGCAGATGGCATTGATTCCCATCGCCCGGCGCGGATCAGTATCACCATCACGGAAGCGCAGGCTGTGGACGGCAAAGGTCTCATCCGTCAGCTCGTAACAAAAGGCAGCGATCTCCTTTTTTTGCCAGGCTCTCATGTGAGGGGAGAGCGCGGCGCTCATCAGCAAATGGCGCAGGTTGACGATGAGCGTGGTGAGGATGATCGAAACCGGGTGGATCCCCTGCGCGATCATCCCCACGGCGATCAACTGGGCGGATCCGGCAAAAACAAACACCGACATCGCCAGAGTCTGCACCAGGGACAATCCGGCATTGGCGGACAGCACACCATAGGCAAACCCCACCGGAACATACCCCAGCACCACCGGGATTGCCGGGGCAAAAATCCGCTTCAGTACAGTCTCATTCTCCATAAAGAATCTTGCTCAATCCATAATAAAAAGTGATTATACAGGAGTTCAGGCATCAAATAATGACGTTCTACACTATTGACCATGTCCCGGCATTGTGCTATCCTAACCGCGATTAATCCAATATAGAAAGGAATTTACCCATGCCTCATAAGATCACCACTGATTGCATCTCCTGCGGCGCGTGTGAAGCCGAATGCCCCGAGAGCGCCATTACCGAAGGAGATGGCATCTACGTCATCGATCCCGCCAAATGCACCGATTGCGCCTCCTGCGCAGAGGTTTGCCCCACCGGCTCCTGCGTCCCTGCATAGGTTAACCCCACCACCGAGACCCCGATTTCTTAAAGAAACCGGGGTTTTATTTTGCACCGTTGTATAATTTTTTAATCAGCCCAATCTCAGCGGATGGAAGGCAAATATGAAAAAATTCATCGCAGTGGCAGGAAATATCGGCGTAGGAAAATCCACCCTGGTTGAAATGATCTGCAGCCGCCTGGACTGCCAGCCATTTTATGAGCCGGTGACGGAGAACCCTTACATCGCGGATTTTTACAAGGATATGGGCACCTGGAGCTTTCATTCGCAGATATTCTTCCTCACCCACCGCCTGCGCATCCACCAGGAACTGGTGCGTACTCCCGGTTCTGTCATCCAGGACCGCAGTATCTATGAAGATGCCGAAATTTTTGCCCAAAATCTTTTCGTACAGGGAACATTGAGCGAGCGGGATTACAGCACGTACCGCAGCCTGTACCGCACGCTGGCAGAATACCTGCCCCCGCCGGATCTGCTGATCTACCTGCGCGCATCGGTGTCCACCTTGCTGAAACGCATTGCCCTGCGTAACCGGGATTACGAACGCAAGATATCCCCGGATTACCTGACCCACCTGAATGAACTTTATGAAAATTGGATCACACACTTCACCCTGTGCCCGGTGTTAACGGTGCCGGCGGATGACCTGGATTATGTGGCACACCCGAGCCACCTTGAACTGATCGCCAGGAAAGTGCAGGAAAAATTAACGGGCAAAGAAGAAGTTGTCTTTACCCGGGAAGAAGCACAGCAATCCTGATCCGGGAAGCACTCCCAGCCCGGATATATCGTTGTAACTTAACTTGACAGTTATTCCGGCAGAACGTCGACCACAAGTTTGATGGCCGTGCGGACTTTATCCTCGATTTCCACATCCACAAACTCGGGCAAACACATAATCTTAATCCCGTCCTCCGCAAGGTATCCCTTGGCCAATACCAGGGCTTTAACAGCCTGGTTAACAGCGCCCGCTCCGATGGCCTGAATATCTGCGTGCTTGTGCTCGCGCATTACACCCGCAATGGCCCCGGCTACTGCTGCTGTACGAGAATTTGCTTTGACCTTGATGACATCCATAATGCTATCTCCCTTCTGGATCTCAATGATCGGATAAGCCGTGGGGGCAAAATTTTCAATGTCTATACAAATAATACAGGAAATGACGGTCTCTTTCAAGCGGTGAACTGCGGAGATAATTAACTTAACCCTTCTTTGTTAATTAATAAATAGTCGTAGTCGTAGTGGCTGTGAATTTGTGGAGAACGCACCCAATTGGAACTTGCCTGCCTGTTATATGGGAGCAATTGGTTTGCATCCTCCCATATATGGGGGTTTGTTTGCCGTGAACTCTCCCGAAGCCCCTGTGGAGAAAACGCAAATAACCAGGAAGAAATGAACTAAGCGCAAGTTTACGAAAAACCTGTGGATAACTGTGGATAACTTGCGCCAGCGGATGCAGATTATTGACAGCCTTGAAGCAGTTTTCTCCACAAATTCACAGGATTTATCCACAGTGGTGTGGATAAATGCTTCAGGCGCGCAGGCGGTCGATGGCTTCCTCGATACTGTCGAGGGTTGTGTCGAGAAGCTCGAGGCGCTCCGGGAGGCTGCGGGTGTCGAGTGTTAATTGGCGGATCAAATCCTGCCAGCCTTTGTAGGGGGCTTCTGTTTTTGGGAGGGTTGCAGCCAGACGCGTCCAGGTGAAGAGCAGGATCCAGAGTGCAGCGGCAGGGCGATCCTGGGGCAGCGCTTTGATTGCCTTGAGGTAGTAATTCTTGCGCGTGAGGTTGAGATACTCCGGGGCTTTATTGAGTTCATTTGCCCGGTCATACGCTGATTCCCAACCAGCAAACCATTCTGCCCAGTTCTCGTCCGTAACCGAGTCATTGGTGAAAGCCTGCACCAGGTTTCCGGCAACATCCGGCAGCCCGGATCTGCTGCAGCGCTCCGGCAGTTCAATGAAAAGCCGGCGCGTGGGCAGGGGTGCCCCTGAGAACGAAGCGGCAGCATTGGCTGTATCGCGGATCAAAGCCAGCAGCGCTTCAGCGCGTTTTAGCCCCTGCGGAATGGTTTCGTCGACCAATGCCTGCCAGGTGACGCGTGCCGGACCCACAAAACTTCGCACCCGCTCGGCAAGGTTGTCGGACTGGTTGAACTGGGCGGTGGCGGTGGAGCGGACGAAATCGAACCAGTGCAGCGGATCGCGCAGCACCAGGGGTCCGCGGGCAAGCAGGCTGCCAAGCCAGGGGTCGGTGCGCAATTTGCGCGCCGGCGTGAAAAACTCTTGCTCGAAGTGAGACACATCCAGGTGAACATCGGCGTTGATGCGCACGATTTCGCGGTTGGTTGGCACCGGGCGGTCGTGAACGCACACCAGGTCAATATCCGTAACGCCGCCCAGGAAGGGGTCTGGATTTAAGAGTGAGCCGGCAACAAAAATGCAGACGATGCCACGGTCTTTGGCTGCGAGTTTATCGGCATGATCCTTGGCAAGGTTCAGTAAAATCTCACGGGATACGCGCATGGCGGATCATCCTATTCGATGGGCAGCTTTGGCTGGAAGGGAGCCCCGAGCAGCGAAATGCGGATGCGCTGTTCGATGAGCGCCAGGTCTTCAGGGCGGTTGACGAAATCAAGCTCGTTGGTATCGACGATCAGCACCGGGGCGGTATGGGAGGAGCTGAGGTAATATTCGTCATAGGCGCGGTTGAGCAGATCAATGTAATCGCGCTCCATCGTGCGCTCATAGGGGCGGTCACGCTGGGCGATGCGCCGCATGAGCGTGTCGGTGCTGGCGCGCAGGTAAACCACCAGGCTGGGGGACGTCACCTTTTCCGCCAGGGCTTCCTGCACGCTGTAGTACATATCCAGCTCGTCGCCCTGCAGGTTGATGCGCGCAAAGAGGGCGTCTTTCTCAAAGGTGTAATCGGTGATGATGGAATCGATGGTTGACAGGCGGTCGGTGATGTTGCGGCGCTGCTGATGATAGCGGCTGAGCAGGAAGAAGATTTGCGTTTGGAAGGCATAGCGGGCGCGGTCAGAATAAAAACTGCTGAGGAAGGGGTTTTCCTCGAAGACTTCCAGCACCAACTCGGCTTTAAAACTGGATTGCAGCAGCCGGGCCAGGGTGGTTTTTCCGACACCAATCACGCCTTCGATCGCAAAGTACATAGCGCGCTCCGCTTGAGAATAGTTGGTTGAAATTAAA
>JAYRQY010000141.1:0-4584 GCA_041910365.1 Anaerolineaceae bacterium
ACATCACTCATCAGACTCGGTTCATGCAGCACGAACCAGATCATCTGATTCATACACCCTCCTTGTCAGGGGTCGAATTGTGACTGGGTTTCGCCTCGCCTGGACTGGGCGGGGTGTGAAATGTGAGCCGTAATAACGGCGGAGTGATCAACGTGGTTGCCAGGATCATCCCTACAATGGCGCTGAAGAGTGAGCTGGAGAGGTAGCCTGAATCGAAGCCTATCTTGGCGATGATCAAACCCACCTCACCGCGCGAGACCATACCGATGCCGATCTGCAGCGATTCCAACCAGGAAAAGCGAGCCAGCCTGGCACCGCCGCCTGCGCCGACGATCTTGCCCAGTATTGCGATGCCGGTGATACCGAGCAGCATCCACAGGAGGGACAGGTCGAGACCACGCAGATTCACCCCCAGACCGATGCTGACGAAGAAAATCGGCACAAAGAAGGCATAAGCCAGGCTGTGAAAGCCTTCTTCGATGCGGTTCTTTTCAGGTGTGCGCGCGAACATTAATCCAGCAAGGAAAGCCCCCGTGATGGCTGCCATTCCGCCCAGCAGTTCAGCGGCAATGCCATAGATGAGCATGATGATCAACGCCAGCGTGAGGATGCCCTGGCTGATGGAGCGTTTTTGGATGAAGCGCACGATAAACGGCAGTCCCCAAAGACCGACGGCAGTGGATATGACGAGGAATCCAAGCATCTTTCCAATGGCGAGAAGGATGCCTGACAGACCACTGCTGCCGGTGAGAAACGCCAGGAAAATGGAAAGCAGAAGAAGCACCAGCACATCATCAAAGACCGCGGCACCCAGCAGCCCATACCCCACCTTGCTGCGCAATACCTTGAGTTCGATGAGCACCTGGGCTGAAATGGAAACGGAGGTAGCCCCCAACGTGAGCCCCAGAAAGAGAGCATGGTTGAAGTCCATGCCGGTGAGTTCCCCAAAGCCAAGCCCAAGCCCTACCGGCAGGATCACACCCAAAACGCCGGCATAGGCTGCCACTTTGGCGCTTTTCACCAGGTCGCTGAGATGCAGCTCCAAACCTGCCAGGAACATCAGCAACATCACCCCTAATTCCCCCATCAGCGTGATGGCTTCTTCCAGGTGTGCATCTGAGACAAATGGGAGGTGCATCAGGTTCAAGACCGATGGTCCAAGCAGTACGCCCACGAGAATCTCGCCAAACACGGAGGGTTGTTTGATGCGTGTGCTGAGATACCCGGCTGCTTTGGCAGTGACCAGCAAAATTGAGAGCAGTACAGCGAGTTGAAGGAAGGATGTCATCTTTTTTGCCGTTAATCCGTCGGCACTTCAAAATATACCATACAGTCCGGATCTCTTTCAGCGTAGATAAATCGGTTACATCGACGGTCCGATTGGAAAAAACACAGTAAATAGGGCAGCATTGCAGGTTTCATTGTGATATAATTGCAATAGAAAATCTATTCTATTCAGGTGAATATGACCCAGAATTGCATTCGTGTTGTTGGCGCAAGGGCACATAATCTAAAGAACATCACTGTCGAAATCCCGCGGGACAAGCTGGTGGTCATTACCGGCCTTTCTGGTTCGGGTAAATCTTCACTGGCGTTTGATACCATCTTTGCCGAAGGGCAGCGCCGCTACGTGGAATCGCTCTCGGCTTATGCACGGCAGTTCCTTGGGCAAATGGAAAAACCGGATGTGGATTACATCGATGGACTTTCACCGGCAGTCTCCATCGACCAGAAAGCCACCTCACACAATCCGCGCTCCACTGTGGGCACCGTAACGGAAATCTATGATTACCTGCGCTTGTTGTTCGCCCGCATCGGGATTCCCCACTGCCCGATTTGCGGGAAGGTCGTTGTCAAGCAATCGGCGCAGGAGGTTGTCGACCAGGTACTGGCTTTACCGCAGGATACCAAGCTGCTCATCCTTGCGCCGATCGTAAGAGCCCGGAAAGGGACTTACCAGGCTGTATTTGAGGAAATCCGAAAAGCGGGTTTTACCCGGGTGCGGGTGGATGGTGAGGTTTACTCACTGGATGACGAAGTTACGCTTGACCGGTACAAGATTCACACAATTGAGGCAGTGGTAGACCGCCTGGTTGTATCGCCGTCTGAGGACGCGGAGGAACACCGCACTTTTCTTTCGCGGGTGACGGATTCGATCGAGACAGCGCTGAAAGTCGGGGAGGGTTACCTGACGATCCAGAATCTATCTGTTTCGCCGGCGGTGGACCTGTTCTACTCAGAACACCTGGCATGCCCGGAACACGGCATCAGCCTGCCGGAAATTGAACCGCGTACCTTTTCGTTCAACACACCGCACGGAGCCTGCCCGGATTGCCAGGGATTGGGAAACAGGCTGGAAATCGACCCTGACCTGTTGATACCAGACCCGGAACGGGCGATCAGCGAAGGGGCTATTGTTGCACTGGAGTGGAACGGTCCCCGAGACCAGGGTGGGTACTACTGGCACATGGTCGAGTCCGTTGCCCGCACGCACAAGATCGATCTTAATGCGCCGGTGAAAACCTTATCCAGGGAAGCCTTGAATCAAATTTTGTATGGCACAGGCGGCGAGTCGATCAGTGTCACCATCGAGGGGCGTAACGAACGGAAAACCAGTTTTCAGACGAATTTTGAAGGCGTGATCCCTAACCTCGAACGGCGTTATCGCGAGACCCAATCGGAGTATGTGCGGTCGAAGATCTCTGAATATATGACAGACCGCCCCTGCCCGACATGCAAGGGAGAGCGTTTGCGCCCTGAAGCATTGGCGGTGACTGTCCTTGATAAGAACATCAACGAAGTAACAAAATGGCCGATCAACCGGACGCTGGAATTTGTTCAGAAACTCAAGCAGCCAGGGGTGTTAACGGCGAAAGAAACCGCAATCGCTGAAACGATCTTGAAAGAAATCAATGCGAGGTTGGGTTTTCTCGTGGACGTGGGGTTGGAATACCTGACGTTAAGCAGACCTGCCGGCTCACTTTCTGGCGGCGAGGCGCAGCGCATCCGCCTTGCAACACAAATCGGCTCACGGTTGATGGGCGTACTCTACGTGTTGGACGAACCCTCCATCGGCTTGCATCCCCGGGACAACACACGCTTGTTGGAAACGTTGAAACACCTGCGTGACCTCGGCAACTCTGTGCTGGTTGTTGAGCATGACGAGGAAACCATCCGGGCTGCAGACTGGATCCTCGACCTGGGACCAGGCGCAGGGGAACACGGCGGCAAGGTGGTTGCCGAAGGAACAGTGGACGCAATCCTGGCGAACCCGCACAGCCTAACCGGCGCATACCTTTCGGGACGCAAAAAGGTGCCGATGCCCAAAAAGCTTCATCCGCGCAACGGGAAAATGCTGAAAATCATTGGTGCCCGCGCGAATAACTTGAAGAACATCGATGTCGAGATTCCATTAGGGCAGTTCGTGTGCATCACGGGGGTGTCCGGTTCGGGAAAATCAACGCTGATGGTGGATATTCTCTACAACGTACTGGCCCATGACCTGAACCGCGCACACACGCAAGCCGGCGACCATGAACGCATTGAAGGTATGGAGTACCTCGACAAGGTCATCAACATTGACCAGTCTCCGATAGGACGCTCTCCGCGATCAAACCCCGGTACTTACACCGGAATGTTTGACGAGATCCGCAGCCTTTTCGCCGGGCTGTCCGATAGCAAAATGCGCGGGTACAAGGCGGGCCGCTTTTCTTTCAACGTCCATGGGGGACGCTGCGAGGCTTGCCAGGGGCAGGGTCAGTTACGAATTGAGATGCAATTCCTGCCGGATATTTATGTTCCCTGTGACGTGTGCCATGGCGCGCGCTTCAACCGGGAAACGCTGCAGGTGAAGTTTAAGGGATTATCCATTGCGGACGTGCTGGATACCACAGTTGAAAAGGGATTGGAACTATTTGCGAGTATCCCTGCAATTAAAAACAAACTAAAGACACTCAACGAAGTGGGCTTGGGATACATCAAGATTGGTCAACCCGGCACCACGCTCTCCGGCGGAGAGGCGCAGCGGGTGAAGCTTGCGAAGGAGCTCTCCCGCCGGGCGACCGGGCGGACGCTTTATGTGCTCGACGAGCCCAGCGTTGGGCTGCACGCGGCGGATGTGCACATGCTGATCGATGTGCTGCAGAAACTCGTCGACGCAGGCAATTCGGTGCTGATCATCGAGCATAACCTGGATATCATCAAGGTGGCGGATACCATCATCGACCTCGGACCGGATGGCGGCGACAAGGGCGGCGAATTACTGGCAATTGGTACGCCTCATCAAATCTGCGATGTTCCGGGATCGTACACCGGGCAATTCCTGAAAGAATACTTGCAGTTGCACAAGCAATAAGCAGAACCGCTCATAAGAGCGGTTCTTTTCTCTAATCGGTAACTCCCAATTGGCTGCAATAAACCCGGATCGCATCATAGAAGAATTGGGGCAGTTTCGGATCAATTTTTTCGTAGAATGCGCGAAAACGGGGATCATCGACATACATATGCCCCAGTCCTAACAGGATTTCGGGCGTGCAATCATAAAAGAAGTTAATATATTCCTGCCACTCTTTTACAATTGCCTGA
>JAYRQY010000142.1:0-9908 GCA_041910365.1 Anaerolineaceae bacterium
CCAGCATTCAGCCCATCGATAATGGCGAGCCCCGCCCGCTGACCGAGAAGATGCGCGAAGAGATCAACTTGGCCAACGACGCGCTCACGCAGGGCGCTTTGCGTGTTCTTGGTATGGCTTACCGCATGGTGGGTGACCCCACCGAGGGTTCCATCCTGGTGGCGGCGCACAAGGCTGGCGCGCGGTCCTCCGGGTTGGGTGATGCTTACCCCCGGCAGAACGAAATTCCATTTGACTCCGAGCGAAAACGGATGGTCACCATCCATTCGGTAAACAACCCAACCCTCGAAGACCTTTCGCCTTTTGTGGATGGGAAACACAAAGGCTGGCAGGTGATTGCCGTCAAAGGTGCGCCCGATATCGTTTTGAATCTCTGCACCAGCATTCAGCCCATCGATAATGGCGAGCCCCGCCCGCTGACCGAGAAGATGCGCGAAGAGATCAAATTGGCCAACGACGCGCTCACGCAGGGCGCTTTGCGTGTTCTTGGTATGGCTTACCGCATGGTACAGGAAGCCCCCGGAGAACTGGAGAGCAAAGAACTTGAAAAAGAGCTGGTCTTTGCCGGTCTGGTCGGGATGATCGACCCGGCACGGCCTGAGGTTAAACCAGCGCTGCAAACCGCCACCAATGCGGGCATCCGCACCCTGATGATCACCGGGGATTACCCCAACACTGCCCGGGCTATCGCCGAAAGCATCGGACTGCTGCAGCCGGGGCACAAGGTGCTCACCGGCGCGCAATTGGATGAGATCGACGACAAACAGCTCATCCGCGAGGTGGAACAAACGGATGTCTTCGCCCGCGTATCGCCTGAACATAAAATGCGCATTGTGAACGCGCTGCAGGCGAATGGCGAAGTGGTGGCGATGACGGGGGATGGCGTCAACGATGCTCCGGCAATCAAGCAGGCGGATATTGGCGTCTCGATGGGCATTACCGGAACGGACGTCGCCAAAGACACGGCGGATATGGTGCTGACGGATGATAATTATGTGAGCATCGTGTCGGCAGTGGAGCAGGGGCGCATCATTTACTCCAACATCCGCAAATTCGTGTATTACCTGATTTCATGCAATATGGGAGAGATTGTCATCATCTTCCTGCCCACTATTTTTGGCAAGCTGCTCTTCCCGGATTTGACCGCGGAACAACTATCTCCCCTTGCGCCGGTGCAGTTATTATGGCTGAACCTGATTTCGGATGGCGCACCTGCGCTGGCGCTGGGCACTGAAAAAGGAGATCCGGATATCATGGAGCAGAAACCGCGCCCTCCGAAGGAGCCAATCATTAACAAGCAGATGCGATGGGGGGTATTGATTCAAACCATTGCCATCGCCAGCGTTACCCTTTTTGCCTTTTGGCGCGGTTTGACGCATTCGGAACTCGGCAACAGCGACCGCCTGGCGCTGGCGGAAACCATGGCTTTTGTGACCCTATCCGTATCGGAATTGTTGCGGGCGTATACTGCCCGCTCAGAACGCTATCCGCTGCTGAAGATCGGTTTATTTACCAATAAATGGATGAACCTGGCGGTTTTACTCTCGCTGGTTTTGCTCCTGGCGGTGGTGTATGTCCCCTTCCTCAATCCCGTGTTCCAGACATATCCCCTGGGGTTAAAATCGTGGGAATTGATCGTACCGCTCTTCTTGATCCCATCCATTGCTGCAGAAATTTCCAAAGCTGTGATCTACCGAAAAGAACATAAATCGAAGTAGCCACCGTTGAAAAGCGAAAAACGCAGGAGAACTCACTCCTGCGTTTTTGATTGCCTCATGGCTCGAATGGGTTGAAAAGAGACACGGTGTAACGGGCACGGTCCAAAAGAAGCGAGGGAAGATTGGTGCGTTTTTGTGCCATAGCCTTTATGCCGCTCAAAACCATAAAGACCGTACTCCGCTGCAGCCGCACACATCCAGGAATCCCGGGAGGTCTTGGCAAGAATTGAGGCAGCGGCAATGCTCAGGCTGCGCTGATCGCCCTTGATGAGTGCCATCTGCGGCAAGGTCTCTTCCGGCAGGAACAGGGCGTCCAACAACAGGAAATCGGGGCGTGCGGTGAGGCTCTGGAGTGCCCGTGCCATCGCCAGCCGGGTGGCGGGCATAATGCCCAGCGCGTCAATTTCAAGGTTGCCGGCTGCACCGACCCCCCACGCAGTTTCGCGCTTGATCGTTTCTGCCATGCGCAGGCGCTCGTCGGGTTTGAGTTGCTTGGAATCGCGTACGCCAGCCAGGCGTGTGAGGATACCGGCATCCGGCGGGAGAAGGACGGCCGCTGCCATCACCGGGCCGGCCCAGGCGCCTCTACCGGCTTCATCCAGACCCGCCACAAGCCAGCCCTGTTCCCAAAGGGGGCTCTCAAAGCTCAAATTGGGTGATGCCGGGATCAAGCTGCGGTCAAATCTTACCATTTTTTATGTGCACTCCTAATTATTTTACCCGGTATATGAACGGGGAAAAACCGGGGTAGAACTACGTATCCTTTATAATGGAATTACCTTTTGGGAGTTTGGATGAAAATTGTGTTTGCCAAAGTGAAAAAACGAAACCTTCTGCTGGCAGGTTTATCAGGGCTTTGCATCTCAATTTTGGTGTGGATGGTCACCCTCCCATCTGGTTTTATTAGTAAACAGGGCATGGTATTCTCCGCAGTAGTGTTTCTTGGTGTAACGCTTGCTTGTTACAAACTTCTGACCCCTTATTTTATCTATCACTATCGTCAGTATAAATTCCGCCCCTGGATCAGTTTTCTCGTGCTGGTGCTGCTTTCGGGCATTGCTCATCAAAAAGTGATTTCCCAGCCGAGGTTGATTTTCCCATTCCTGCCAAAGCAAACGTTTGCGCTGACGCTTAACTCTGACCAGCTCTCCTTTCGGCCGGTTGAGTGCGACCTGACCACTCTGTACTCAAAGGCTTTCAGCATCAGCGGGGGAGACCTGGAGCGGGTCGATTCAACTTTGATGGTCCTTTCCGGAAAGGGGGCGATGCTATCATGGACGGGATGGGTTGGGGAATCCTGCGAGTTCACCGTCGTCAATTCAGACGATGATGTAAATGCCGACGTTTCCTGGAATGGCAAGCACACAGTGTTGAACAACCTCCCCAAGATGGAAGAGTATCCGGTTCATTTTTCCTTTGAATCCCCTCTGTTTTCAAAACTCTCCATTTTCCTGGTTGTTTTTCTTGCCTGTGCCTCCGGGTTGTTTTTTCTTACTTGCGGTTTTATTGCCTTAACAACGCCTGGTGACCTTGGCGAACAACCCGCTTCGGTTTTGAGAAACGCCAAATGGGTATCGCCTGTGCTGACCGGCGGTTTTTTCCTATTTGACATTACGTTATTCCTGCGTTTGTTCGCTCCTCTCAATCCGGTGAATTACATCCCAGGCCGAGATCAGTCCGTTTTTCTTTATGTGGGCGGAGTATTGCTTTCAGGGCAAGTCCCTTACAAAGACGTTTGGGATCATAAGGGACCGGTCATCTATTTCATAAACGCACTGGCAAACTGGGTTGATCCAGCCGGGCAGTGGGGGGGCTTTATTTTACTTTTTTTGTTTTTAGCGGGGACACTGATCACAGGGTACTTCTTGCTGCGTAGAAAGGTAGGCACCTGCTCGCTATGGGTCAGCCTGACCGTTTTCCTTGGTTTGCTGCTGACGATGAAAACATTCGATAATTTGATAGAGGTTTACGCGCTTGTATTCCTTGCTTTGGGGCTGCTGGCTATCGTCTGGGTCATTGAAAACGAAGACACGCGAAAAATGTTTTTGTTTGGAATCACCGGCGCGCTCGTTTTTTGTTTACGGCCAAACCTTGTTTCCCTTTTTATTGTCGGGGGACTTGCCTGGTTCATTATGGCGATTATTCAAAAACAAAAAACAGGCAAAGGTGTCCTGCTGTTCGGTTTGGGATTAATCTCCGTGCTGCTGCCCATTGCCGTCTTTTTCCTTGCCAGGGGAGCAATGGCAGACCTTGTAGATCAGGTGTTCACCTACAATTTCCGATACATAGAAAGCAGCGGAATCGGTTTGTGGGATAAATTAACCATTTATTCATCCCACACCCTCCCCGTGGTGTTAATTGGCTTGTTGGGCATTCAGTACACGGTGGGGGTGGGGCGGCAGAACAAAACCGATAGACAGAATACTTCAATTCTCTTCCTTCTCACCGCCATTTTTTTCCTGGAACTGGTTCTCTCCCGCCTCTCCGGGTATGATTTTCAGCATTACTCCCTGCCGCTGATGATGTTTGCGGTGATCATTTTTGCGATTTTCGCCGAATCTGTGGGGGAAGGTGTTCGGCGATACCGTTCTGGAGTTTTGAAGCTCATACTGTTTGCTTGCACGGTACTCGGTTTGGCGGCTGGAAGCTTTTGGAACATATTCACTCTGGCAACAGCGGATAAATCTTCGATCCTGCCTGAATACCTCCAGGCAGCCAACCTGCACCAATTCCACACCCGCCCAACCCTTTTGGTCTGGGGGGCAGAGGTTGAGGTCAATTATTTATCTGGAATTCCCTCGCCCACCCGATACGTATACCAGTATCCGCTGATGAACGATGCTTATTGCACTCCGGAAATTGGGCAGGAATTTACCAACGATATAAAAGCAAACCTGCCGGTGATCCTGGATGCTTCCCATGGGAATGTGTGGATCTCACCCCTTGATGCTGAACAACGTAAACAAGCCGAAGGTCAGCCGCACAATTACGGTTCTTTGACATGCCTGAATGACTTTTTCGATTTCTTTGACGAAAATTACTCCCCCGCGTACAGCATGGTTGGCAGACACTGGACGATCTACCTGCCCAAAAATGCAGAGTCACCTTAAAAATAAAAGAATGGAATCGATAACTAGTGAGAGAACGTGCGCTTTCGCACATTGGCGCGAATGCGGAAGAGGTCGCGTGCCATTTTTAGAGAATCCCGGATAACTCTCACCTTGCTGTCGCCATGGTAATACCAGGGGATGCCCACCTCGGCAATTTTGAAGCCCATTTTTTGGGCAATCGCCAAAACCTCCACATCAAACGTCCAACCCGGGATGGTTTGCAGTGGAAAAAGCGTTTCAGCGGCTTTCCGGTTGAAACATTTGAACCCGCATTGCGTATCCTGGAGGCCATGAAGCACGATCAGCCGCACCAGGGTGTTAAAGACCCGCCCAACAAAATGGCGCAGGGGAGGTTCGTTATAGCGTACTGCCCCGGGGGCTTCGCGTGAAGCAATGCCAATATCGACCCCGGTCAGCGCAGGCGGCAGAAAACGGGAAATTTCGGCTGCCGGCATGGATAAGTCCGCATCGCAGATGAAGCGGTAATCTCCCCTGGCAGCCAGCATACCGGTTTTGACGGCCAACCCCTTGCCGGGGCGGTCATCATGAATGACCGATATGGCGGAATCCTGGAGGGTAAATTCCTGCGCAATCTCCAGGGTTCGGTCAACACTGGCATTCTCGATGATGATGATCTCAGATGAGAAAGTTTGCGAGCGGGTATAGGACAGGATCTCGTCCAGAGTTGCGGATAGACGGGTTTCCTCGTTATGCGCGGGGATGATGATTGTGAGAAAGGGGGCAGTGGAGGACATGCGTTTATTGTAATTCAACCGGGCAATTCTCGGAATTGTAAAAAGAACCAATCTGGTCGAGATTAATGTCGGAATTTGTACCAGCCATGTCCTGCCAATATCCGCAAAAGACAGCAGATGATGCAGGAGTAATGGCAATGGCTTTATTCGTTAATTCAATTGCTTTTTCGACTTCGCCGATTGCTGTAAAACTTTGAATGACCGGTAACAACTCAACCCCTTCAATCGGCTTTAGGTTATTTGCCAGTGAGTTTTGATAAAGATCAATCGCCTTTGACCAATTTTTCTGGCTTCTGGCAAGGTCGATGTTTTCAAAATAGTAGCACCAGGTTTCTTGCGGCTCAAGAGAGATCAGCGATTCGATCTGTGTCGAACCATCATTGCTGTCCGAAATCAACGACTCGTTGGAGAATTGGGCATAAGCCGGCAGTGTATCGGGAGAACTTAAGGCATAGTAGGGGTTGATCACCCAGAGGCATCCCTGGTCGGGCATGTGAATGCTAATTACCTGGTTTCCAGATCCTTCAAACGTGAAAATCCTTAATCCCTGTTTGATTGTTTGCGACGGGTCGCTCAATAAGGATTCGGGGCTGACGTAACGCGGGAGTAAGAACCAGTAGTCCAGGTTTGCCTCCACCTGCTGCGAATAAAGCAAATTTATTCCCATCGAATAGGAATAATCCGCCTCTTTACTGGAGGGGATCCCTGGCGAATATATAGCGGTTCCAGGCTGAAGTTGTGGAACGCGCCAGGATAACTGGGTGTAAAAAGCCTTTTGGCGGTTATAGTCTTTCCGGTATTCATTTCCCAGGCGAATGTGATAGCTGATGGAAAGCGCGACGAGCGTGATCAGTAAAGCCCCACTTACTTTTTGGTTTTTAAATACCCAAAAAATCAGCGTCGTAATGATTAATGCCACACCAAACATCGTCGGGATACTGAACCTGTCGGACCATTTTCCAACCGTCACTTGCCTCAGCGTACTCCAAATAGGCAGCAGACCAAAAAAGACGATCACAAGCCCAAAGACAATCAGCTGCCAATTGTTTTTTTCGACATTTTCAGATTCTGCGAACGCCTTTTTTTGTGAAAGTAAATAGAAAAATCCACAGGTTGTTAAGAATCCGATAATTATCGATAGCCAGAAGGTGGCGCTATTAATTTGCAGGTCTTCGGGCAGCAAGCGATCGGTCCAGGAGGTTATGAACAGAAATTTCATATCGCTGTACAACGATTTTATAAAGGCAATAATCGTCTCTACTGGGGTTTTGAATAACTGTGAAAACAAAACAGGCGAATTGTCTTGATGGACAAAACCCGCGAGAATTGGAAGGCGCACCAACCGCCAATAAAGATAAATTCCCAATATAGCCAAATAAGGGGTGGTTTGAAGGAAAAAACTCGCCAGTGATTTCCGTGTTTTATTCAGAAAAAATTGATGATAGTAAATGAGTATGATGCGCAATACTTCAAGCCCAACAAAATATTCCATGGTAAAAAGGTGGACTGCGGTGAGCACATAGGAAACGGGGAACAGTAACCATGACCCCCGTTTGTTTTGAAGACTGCAAACCATTGTTAATAAGGATGCGGCAAAAACAGTATAGACAATAAAATGGGAGCCAAAAGAAACCGAAGAGTATTGGTTGCTAAAACCCGGGAAAACCACAAAAAGGATGGCTGCCCATTGAAGAATTGATTTCTGTTTTGGAAACAACCGCAGAAAAGAATAGTAAAGAAGAAGCGCCGCAGTCCACCTGAAAAAGATCCCCGAAAATTGCCAGCAGGCTGCTGAATCCTTGCAAATTGGAAAAAGGAAGTAGTATGTCCAGGATTGGAATGGGCGGTCGAAGAGGAAATACTCCCAGACCTGATGTTTATCCGGAAGGTGCGATAAAAGCAATGGGGGCCAATCGTCCCAGTAAAAACCAAGGTTGAAAATGAATATGCCGTAAGTGATAAACGCAAATACCAGGAGCGCAATGGCAAAAACAAATGGATTATCCTGAAATGCCAGGCGAATCCGACTTGAAAGGGTTTTTATTTTCGTCAGTATCATTTGAAGTCTATGCACACTGATTAAGATTAACGACTACATTATAGACCAGAGCCGCAAATTGCGTCTCCCTGTTTTGTGGAGATTTTAACGACCTAGCGGGATGATGGTGTGGATTTTGTCATCCCTCGATGGGAGAACTGCCAGCATTGGAAAAGAAAAGTCGGGGTGGGTCGCGGGCTTTATCATCCCTCGATGGGAGAACTGCCGGCATTGGAAAAGAAAAGTCGGGGTGGGTCGCGGAGCACACAGAAGGTGCGGACTTTATCATCCCTCGATGGGAGAACTGCCAGCATTGGAAAAGAAAAGTCGGGGTGGGTCGCGGGCTTTATCATCCCTCAATGGGAGAACTGCCGGCATTGGAAAAGATTAGTCGGGGTGGGCGGACTTGAACCGCCGGCCCCCGCGTCCCAAACGCGGTGCGCTGCCAACTGCGCTACACCCCGAACGCGTAGAGTATAATCCGAAGCAACGATAACCGTCAAGGAAACCGCGAACAATGAACTACGGGTCACGCCGCGCATCCGCTCTCTGCCTCATCCTGCTCCTGCTACTGGCGGCTGGCTGTAAGGTGGCTCTGCCGATGCCCCGGCCCACCGCAATCGCATCAACTGCAACCGCAAACGCATCCCCTCCTGCGCCAACCCCCACGCCGCAGCCAACGCCCACGCCTTTTGAGGGCACCTTTTGCGCAACTTCCGCGGGTTCAATCGAGGACATCTCGATTAAATCCAAACTGCTCACTTCCCCTTTGCAAGTGAAGGTATACCTGCCGCCATGCTACAATGCCCTGCGCAGCACCGGTTACCCGGTATTGTACATGCTGCACGGGCAAACCTTTCTCAACGACCAGTGGCAGCGACTGGGGTTGCTCACCGCCGCGGATGAACTCATTCTCGCCGGCGAGATTACCCCGATGATCATCGTCATGCCCTATGAACTCTCCTCGTACGCCGCTCCCGAAACCTCTTCCTTTGACGAGGCGTTCCTGCAGGAGTTGATCCCTTATGTGGACGAAAATTATCACACCTGTTCAAAGCGCGAATGCCGGGCTGTTGGCGGGCTGTCCCGCGGCGGCAACTGGGCGGTCTACCTCGGTTTTTCCCACCCCGGGGTCTTTGCAGCCATTGGCGCGCACAGCGCTCCCCTGTTTTATGGAGAGGTTTTTCGCATCACCAGCAACCTCAAAGTGGAAGGGGCTTCGGAAAAGCTACCTGCCATTTATATCGATGCGGGTAACAAAGACGAAAACATCAAGCAAGTGCTCACCTGGGTAAACCTGCTAAAAGCGAACAATGTGCCCTACCGGTTCACCGAGTACATGGGGGTTCACGCAGAGGGGTATTGGAGCGCGCACGTCGCGGATTACCTGCTGTGGTATTCCGCGGAGTTTACTGCGGGTCAGTAAAGCGGGTCTCGCCCCATTGAAGGCATTTCCATTGATTTCCGTCCCAATCCAAAATGACCAGGTCGGTGTTTTTAAGAGGGTGCTCCCAGAGAAACGCATAATCAGGCGGGTTGGCCAGCCCGGGAACCAGGGCATTCAGAATACCCCCATGTGTGACACACAGAATTACGTCATCGCTTTTACAGTCACTCGTCAGGTGATGGATGAAAGATTCCCCCCGTTGCCTGGTTTCTGTTAATGATTCGCCGCCGGGGAATTTCCTTTCCGGCTTTTGGTTGAGGTACCAGTCTTTCCATAGTTCCGAAAAATCTGCCCAGGCTTGTTCATCCCCTCTGCCTTCAAGTTCGCCCACGTCGAACTCACGCAATGCCTCGACGATGATGAAGTCTCGATCAATCTGCTCGCAAACGATTCCGGTTGTTTCAACCGCCCGCAGTACGGGGCTGCTGTAGATCTGCGCGAAGTGGATTCCTGCCAGCCGCTCTCCAAGGGCGCGTGCCTGCTGCCGGCCTTTATTGGTGAGCGGATGCACCGCATCGCGGTTGGAGAACACGCGCAGGGTGTTGGCGGTGCTTTCACCGTGGCGGGCAAAGATCACTCTCATGGGTATAACTGCGGATTCTTGAATGGGATAAGGGCAAAGATGACCGCTGGCACATACAGCGCTTCACGGTCGATGGCATCATCCGTCAGCAAACCGATGGCGCCATTGCCTTGCTTGGAATTTTTTCGCGAAAAAACCCGGTCATCAGCCTCACCCAGTTCAGCCCCCTGCCGCACCAGTTCTGCCACTTTCTCCGGCAGAAAGAACTCCCCGCTGCGCCCGCACCCGCAGCGCTCCTGGCTTAGAACCACCACCCA
>JAYRQY010000143.1:0-4632 GCA_041910365.1 Anaerolineaceae bacterium
ATGCGCTAGTACACACCGCAGGCTTGTTCCGCCTGTGGTTCGCGTTATAAGCTGACCTGCTTCGATCCTGGCAGGTGCCACCTCATCACTGAAAGCCCAAAACGGCGTCTTGATATATTGCCGTAATTGTCCCAGCAGCGAGATGATGAAAGGCATTTCCGCATGCATCGACCCGCTCACATCCAGGTAGACTTGTGCCAGACCCTCAGAGCGTTTGATCCAGTTCTCCCAGCAGGCTTCCGGGATGAATGGGTTCCAGGTGGCGTGGAAGAATGCCCGCCGGTCTCTTGGGCTCAACACTGGGAGGCAATGCTCTTTTCTTTCCTCGATCGACCGCCTGGATAGTTTATCTGGTTGCAGGTATTTTCTTAAGATGTCGCGGGTTGCCTTGACCCATTCCTCCATCTTTATATCGGTAGCTGAGAATACTGCATCGTACCCGCTTGCCCCTACACCCCGGCTATGAGGTGAGCGCCAGATCCCATGCCCGTTCATGGTTTTCATTGCCTGGTCAAGTGCATCCTCCAGCTCCTCCGATAGAGGCTCTCCTAGCGTTTCATGGCCTCCCAAAAGCGAGGAAATGGTCCACGAATGTTTCTTGTCATCATCAGAATGAGCTACATCCATAGCCAGCTCCTTAATATCATCCACTACCAGTTTTCCTTGATATAGTGCGTGCCAGGCATGCATCCACTGGGGGGCTTTACCGGTTTTACAGAGGAAAGAAAATCGATTGGTTTCAGCGTCACTCATGGGACGGAGGAGCCTTAAGAACCCAGGAGCCTTTTGATAGTACTGGCTCATCATCGCGCTGTATTCCTTTCCCAATTCCCTATCAATGATCGTGTTGATGACCGCGTCCATCGCCAGGTGTTCGGCTTCGGTCAGTAGGCTTCTATTTTCTGTGTGCCGCAAGAGAATGTGAAGGAATTCATGGCAGATGACAGCTTTCACCTCTGCATCCGTGTGACAGTGCTGATTAACAAAATCCAGGTTGACCATCAAACGGGGTCTATCTTCGCATGTGACACACAAAGTAGGAATCTCTCTCGAAAACTCAACAGAGAGGATCTTCAAAACCGCCCGGATAGCAAACGGGTTTTCTTCGATCAATTCGAGTAAAAGACTGCGAAAGTTATTCTCATTCATTGGTAAAACTCCATCACATTGAATAAATCGACACACCGGGTGAGGCTTGCATTTGTCCAGATGACCGGGCGGGAAGGGTCATAAAAGGTAGCGGTGCATAATCCCAGCAGCAAGGCTTGTTTGAGCACCAGGCTTCGCTGGGCAGATTCCACTTGAAGCGGCGCGGGGTGTAAAGAAATGTGACATACGCACATATTAGTAATCGACTGGTATTTACTCCTGAGGTGTTCAGGGCTATTTACTCCCTCTTCCTGGAGTATGCGTTCCATCCATCGGAGGGGATTGTTTTTGCCGAAATCCAAACCAAGGCTGATCATTAACGGGCACCGCACCGGACCTGTGGCATTTCCAAGTACGCTGGAATAAATCATTTCTTTCCTGGCTCGGCTTTGTGGACCTCCCATATTAAATAGATATCCCTTTTCAACTTGTTTCCTGAATCCGGTGGACGTGAGGATCAGGCAGTTTGTTTGAGCAATTGGATGCATGCGTTCAGCTCCTCCTCCAGGGAAGTTGGATCCTGGACGTTCACTTGGGCTACCAGGCACCATTTCAGGAACTGGGTGGCATGTTGCAAACGCGTCCCTTTAAGCTTATGTAATACTTTAGAATAGCGCACAAATTCCGGATGCCTGGTGTTTGATTGGGATAGGCGTTCCTGCCAGGTGATTTCGCCCTCCACCTGCAGGATAGGCGAAGCCATCTTTCCCAGATCATTAATGGCCTCACTTCCAATTGGCAGCCTCCCTGCCACAGCAGCAGCGAATGTCGCATAGGCAAATACCGCTGCCCGTTCTTGCGTTTCATTGGCAAGCAACTGCTCAACTGCCTGGGTGCCTGCATCTTTACTCGGACAGTTTTCAAGCAGCAGGGCGAGTTTCCTGGCCAAAGGTTTGACCTGGTGAAATTGTGCCACCCATTTTTCATCTCCTTTAGCGGTTGCAGTATCCCAGGCTGAGCGATGTACCGCGGCGATGATTTCCGCTTTCACTTCCTCTCCCCAGGTCAGTTGCGGAAGACTGCAACCAAGAACCGTTTTGAACAACTTCTGGTTTATCTCTCCACAGACGATCGCAGCTGCCAGCAAACTCCGGGTCATCAACCTGGTTCGCCTGGGGGAGATTCGCACCCTGGAACTTCCAAACAGTGATGCTGCAACGGTGACATAACTTAGAATGACTGGGGGGCAATGATTCACCTGTTCCAGAAATACGGCTCTCCAATTCTCCACTTGGGCTTTCAGTTCGCCATGATCCTCAGCGATCGCACCTTCACCTGCGGGGTCAGCTACTTTCTTTTTTTCATCATCTGATAGTTCATCCCAATCCCCAGCCTTTACAAAGAGTGAAAAACGGTCTGCCAGGGCAGGGTCCAAAGGTTCAGAGCCTGAGTAATTCTCATAACCGTTCTGATCCATATTGCAGGGATTCATGGCTGCCCAACGGAAGCGGAGGTTTTTCAACAGTATTCCTTGTAACCTTCTCTCCTGAATGATCGAGAACAGGCGGTTCTGATGTTCTGGTTTGCACCGGCTGATCTCGTCGATCAGAACGGATTGGGCTCCCCATACGGTGGCTGGAGTCTCCAGGAATTTAACGCCGCCATTCTCTGTGTCGGGGTATGGAAATCCAACCAGGTCATCAAATGAAATCAAACTGGCATTGTAATGTCTGTGTTCAAGTCCCATCACTTCGCTGAGTGTATTCAACAGGTAAGTTTTTCCTGTCCCTGAAGGACCGATCAACAAGATCGGATCTTCCGTCACCAGGGAGGCCAGGATTATCGGCTCAACCTGCCCAAAGCCATATACGCCTATTGCTTCAAGTTTGGATGTTTGTTTCATATCTCCTCCTTTGTATGTGTTAGATACATCAGGAGGAGACAAACAGCCATCGTCAATTGACGATAGCCGGAGACGACCAGTTAAAAGAAAAAGGAAACTATCTTTCGAGAGTGATCTCTCGCACATCGAGACGTTTTTGGTCTCGCGGCACCGATGCCGTCTCCTGGCCGGTTGCCAGTCCACTTATCGTGGACATTCCTGATGTTAGGTTATTTATACGCAGAAGGAACAGAAAAGTCAAGGGGTAGTATATAGATATGGGGTGGTGAAATGGGATTCTCTGCGAACAAATAATCATTCAGTCTCTCACGACTGCTCGAGTATCATCCCCCATGTGGGAACTACTAATCTACTGATATCACCCTCTCAATGGGGGTTCGAGGTCAGAAAAATGTGAGCGCCCCTCGCGAAGCACCCTGGAAGGGCGGCGCGGATCGAACGCGCAACCTACTGATATTACCCCCTCAATGGGGGTTCGAAGTCAGAATATATAGGCGCTCCCCGGTGGGGACGCGGAACCTACTGAATTGTCATAAAATTAGCGAGCGCCCCCGGCGCGGCTCGAACGCGCAATCTACTGATATTACCCCCTCAATGGGGGTTCGAAGTCAGAATATATAGGCGCCCCCGGCGCGGCTCGAACGCGCAACCTACTGATTCGAAGAACCGTCCTGGGGAGTCCATACCGTATATGTGGGGTAATAGAGTATGTGGGATAGCATATATGGGGGTAAAAAACGTCCAGGAAGTCTATTTTTGGCACTAAATCCAAACGTTTTGCACGTTTTTTGCACGTTTTTTTGGTAACTCACAAGAATTTTGCAGCATTCCCGTTTTTCTCGAATTCGTACAGGTGCGGCCAAACCTTATGAAGGAGGTCGCAAATGTCGATCCAATCAACACGAGCAAGAGAAAAGCTCGTGCTCTCAATCCATTTCACTCTTTATCCAGGAGTGGATAACAATTTCATACGATTCATTCAAACAACACCCCGGCGCAATTTGGCCAGGCGGGTGTGCGAAGCCATGGATGCTTATCTCAAGATGGAACATCTGAACGGCTTGGAAAACCAGTCGATGGAGGTGAGCCATGAGTGAGCCTTTATTCTTCGGTGAGGATCTAGGCGCGGGATCGAACAAACTATATGGCAATCATGGTGGTATTCAGCTTCAGGCTGTCGTTGCTGCCGATACCGGTCAACAGGTCAGTCAACTATTGGGGTTCCGCAATCGCAAACCACCCATGAAGGTGGCTGTCGGAGGCATGAACTTCTATGTCGGGCCGGGCGCTCATGATTGGGGGAGAGCGATTGAGAATTTGGATTATGAACGCATGACCGGCGTGCCCGAAACCCGCGCCATTGTGTACGGCATTCTTAGTCATTATATGCAACAGTTTGGGACGATCGACGTTCCCATCAACTTAATCGTTGGTCTTCCCCTTGAAGTGCTTTCAGGGGATCAGGCTGCCACCAACGCCGAGAACGTCAAGCGCTGGCTGGTGGGGGAACACGAATGGGATACGGATGGACAGCACAACGCAGTTCAGATCAGTGAAGTGAAAGTCACCAGCCAACCCTCCGGCGCACTCTTTGATTACCTTTTGGATGACGAGGGGCAGTTCATTCCCCAACGGCGGAC
>JAYRQY010000144.1:0-11541 GCA_041910365.1 Anaerolineaceae bacterium
AGTGTACACGGTCACGCTCACTCAGAAGGGCAATGAGCTGACCGGTTCTTTCGCAGCCTCCTGGTCAAACATCTATTTGATCGGTTATATCAGTGATGATGGCATGAGCGTCAGCGGAGAGCTCTACCCCTCGCTGCATACCGACAAGCAATATCGCTTCTTTCTCTTCCGCGCTGCAGATAATTCTTCCCAATTCCGCGGCTACTATTACATCGAAGGAGATAACACGCGTGGTAATTTCTGCGGTGTGGTCTATGATGGTACCTTACCTCTGCCGTGCCAGCCATAAATTGATGGACGATGGAAGTGGCAAGTTAATCCAACAATCGGATAAAATAACCAGGGGATTTCACTCATTATGAATAAAGACTCCAAATGGACCTGGTTCGTGGTGCTTGTCATCCTTCTGACCGGCACCTTCCTGCTCATCATCACACCGATGGGTGCAAATTACGACGAAGAGACACACATTGCCCGGGTCTGGGAGATGTCCCTCGGGCACCTCCTCCCAAACTCGCTGTACCACGAAGTGGATTTCTTCCCCCGCGTATTCTTCGACTCCTCCTTCAGACGGTTCGTCAACTTTCCGGTGATCGACCTGGCGACCTGGAAGGAACAAGCCAGCCTGCGCATCGATTTCAACGATTTCATTAAGTACACCACCCGCGCGGTGTATTTTCCGACTACGTACGCGGTCGCGGCTGTGGTGATGGGCGTCACCGCCCGGCTTTTTGACCTGCCGATCCTGTACGTGTATTACGCTATCAGGTTTTCCTACCTGTTAATCTACTGCCTGTTCGTTTACCTGACGCTTCGGGTATTGCCCACCGGCAAACACCTCCTTGGCGTCATTGCCATGGCTCCGGTGGCGATCATCCAATCCGCTGCCATCTCTGCCGATTCGTTTGTTTTCGGCATTAGTTTTCTCTTCACCGGCTGGGTGCTGCACCTGCTTGCCATCCCCAATAAAACGCTTACCCGCCGGCAGCTCATCATTACCCTCCTGCTCATCCTGGCGGTGGGTACGCTCAAACCTAATTATATTTTCCTTCTCCTGCTGCTCTTCATCCTGCCGCGCAGTCTGCATCTGACGAAAGGACAAAAATGGGCTCTGGCGGTGACAGCGCTAATCAGCGTTGCCATGTGCGCCGGTTGGAGTGTGGTTGCTTCGCAGTTCTTCCTGGCACGCGACGATGCCGGCAAGGACCCCATCGCGCAGTTCATGGCAATCCTTCGCGATCCGATTTCTTTCTTTACCATTTTCTTCAACTCGATTAAAAGCGGCTGGTGGACGTTGATGGTTCAGTCCATCGGCATTGCCGGCTATGGCTACTGGGTGCTTCCCAAGTTCATTTACTTCCTCTACCCGGCTGCACTGGTACTCGCCATTGCCACCGAGAACTCCGATTTCAAATTGGACTGGCGCCAGAGCCTGTACTTTGCCCTGGTGGGTCTCTTTAATTTCCTGATGATCTATGTCATCTTCTTCATCATCGAGACGGGCGTTGGAGCCGATGCAATCAATGGCATGCAGGGCAGGTATATCTCTCCACTCTTCCTGCTCTTTTTCGCGGCATTTTTGCTCTTCTCAACAAAGAAGATCAAATATACGCAGTGGGTCACCGGAAGCACCATGCTGGTCATTGCCGTGTTCACTGCAGTTTCGATATTCTACGATTATCATGTGCCCTGCGGGGCGTTCCGCTTCACTAGCACCCCCTGCACCATGCCGCGCTACAAGAACTGGGACGTAAGCAGCTACAAGTCATACACTCCCTCTGCTTCTTTGAAGATCGAGGAAGTGCTCACAACCCGCTGCAGCGCGGTCAACTCGGTGGGGGTATGGATCAACGATAACCCGGCAGGCAACGACTCCCCTTACACAGTCTCTGTACTGGATGGCAGCCGCCAGGTGATCCGAACTTTGGAAACAAGCACCCTTGCCACGGTTAAGAATGGATGGATGGATTACCCCTTTGAGGCGATACCGGATTCTCTTAACAAGGTGTACACCTTGGTCATCACTTCCCAGGTGCCGGCTGAAGAGATGTCCCTGAAAGTGGCAGCCTTCGATTTGAATGAGTTTGTTGATGGGTACCTGCAGATCAATGGTACTTCCGGTGGTTATGCCCCCGACCTGGTGATCCGGTACGGCTGCGATAAGAACGCGCAGTAAAGCAATGATCCGGCGGAAGCCGGATCCTTTTATCTCCCCTGGCCGCGCCGTAGTTCGCGGGCTCTTTTGGTAATGCGGAAGAAATGCCAGATATGATGCAATGGCTTGATGTGGCTGTGTTTCTCCGCGGTATAAATGGTCTTGATTGGCACCCAATCCAGCCGGTACCCCAACAGCACGCACTTGAAAATGATCTCGACTTCAAACTCGAAACCGTGTTCCTGGCTGCCGAGCATGGATTCCACCAGGCGGCGGCTGTGCAGGCGGTAACCGGATTGATTGTCCGGCACATACAACTTTAGCGCATTGGAGAACATCCAGGTGCCAAAGGCATTGGAATAATTGCGCGGGAAAGGCATTTTCCGAAAATCACGTTTCCCGATGATCAGGTCGCTGTGGTCATGCTGATATTTCTCCGTGAAAAGCGGAATCTCTGCCGGATCATGCTGCCCATCGGCGTCGAGCGTGAGAAGCGCATCATATTCTCCGCCTAGGAAATAACGGAAACCGTTGAGCAGGGCGGCACCCTTCCCCTGGTTGGGCTCCTGGCGGATGACGATTGCGCCATGCGCGCGGGCAACATCAGCGGTATCATCAGCCGAGCCGTCATCCACCACCAGGACTGGCAGGGACGCTTTCACCGCATCGATCACCGGACCGATCCGACCGGATTCATTGTGCGCTGGTATTAATGCCAGGATGCTGGCAGGTTTTGTCTCATCAGTCATTCTGTAATCTCTCCACCGTTGAATCTCTCAACCGAATCCTTTCCTATTCAGCATACTTAGTGTAATGGCAAAAGAGGTAAATTTCCAGTATAGGATAGCAAAACAGCCGGATTTTCTCCGGCTGCCTTTTTATTCTCGCTGTCTATTTTTTAATTACGATCCGGCTGAGGACAACCAGCCCAACCCCGATGAGAACCACCGGCGCAAGCAGACTCCAGCTTAAGTTGACCAGGGCAAACAAACCCACCACTGCCACCACAACACCGATGACGATGAACCCCCAGGAGCTCCAGTTCATCTGCCAGTCATTATGCCAGCAAACCACAGCGGCAGAAACGAATGCGCCAAAGGCTGCCACCAGGATGGGCACTGCCCACCAGCGCCAGCCCTCCAGGATTCCACTAAGCGTGGCAATGGGCAGGAACTTAACCAGGAAGCCCGCTCCGAGCAGGAGGACGCCCAGTCCAACCCAGGCATTGAATCCAGACCAGGCTGCCAGGTTCTTGTGTTCCGCAGGGTCCCAATAATCAATTCCACCAAGCAGCGAGGAAATACCGGCAGCCATGAGCACTGAAGGCCACCAATGACTCCAGTCTGCGCCGGCGAGGAGCAGCACAGCCACTGTACCGATGAGCAATGCGCTGCCAAGGTTGGAACGTACTTTGCCGTCCAATTTCCTGCTGCAGCGGAAATCCCCCCAGGCACTGGATAGTGCACCCGCAACCGGCAGGAAGATGAACAACGCCCACCAATTAAAATTCCTGAGCCCAAGCCCAAGGTTCTGGACGAGCAAAATTCCGCCTACCAGGATGAGAAGGATGGGAAAGAAAGCTCTGTCGTCGTGCTTATGCTTTTTCTCTTTTTTAACAACAACGTTCACTCTGCCCAGATGGGCATCCACGTTCACATTTACAGATCCCTCATCGGAAGTATGCTCGGTTGTGCTGGCAGTGGATTGTTCTTCATTGATCACCGGTTCTTCGGGTTCATTAGGTTTTATTGAGTTTATTTGATCCGACATAGTTGACCTCGCTATTTTTCTCTCTTTATCTACGCAAAACCAACCTGCGGGTTGCGCGTTACTATCTTCCAGGTTCAGAAAGGAGTGCCGCCAGTTCCTTTTCCATAATCGCGCAGGCGGTCTTTACCGGAGAGCTGAGTCCGGCGTCAAATTCCAGCGAAGAAGGCTGAATGCCGAGCAACCCAACACGGCAGTTGAATTCGCGGGTAAGGTACTGTGAAAACATCGAGAATGGCAGTGAATGGCTGCTGGCGCTGAAACCACTTGTATCCTGAGGATCGATCCAGCGCAACTCACCGGGTGAGCCGCCAAATTCTGCCGCGTCCAACAGTAAAACCAGTGTCGGCATGAATCGGCGCAATGCATTGGCGGCATTCTCCGGTGCAGGTCCGCAATCCAGGAGGAGGACGTTTTCAGAGGGGGGAATCAACGCCTGAAGCCGGCGCACAAGCCAGACGCCGGCGCCGTCATCGCCATTCAGTTCATTGCCGATGCCAAGCACCGCAACCCGCGGATCAGGGTTCAGGGCAGCCCGGCTCAGGCTCTCCTTGAGCTGCTTTTTCCAGGAGGAATTGGATGTCTTCTTCTCGACCATAATAGACTTCAAATGGTTCCTTGCTGGTGGATGCCAACTCCCACTGCTCGTCTGACATCTCAATACAGTTGAAACGGCAATTCACCACGCATTGTGCGCAGTAGGTACATTTATCCAGGTTATAACGCATGACAAACCGTTTGTTCACCTTGTCGATCGTCAGGAGTTCGATGGCGTTCGATGGGCAATCCTTGATGCACAACATGCAGCCGGAGCATTTTTCGGGATTCCACACCAACTTGCCGCGAAGGTTCTCCGGGGCATCCTTTTTTACAAAAGGATATTTCTCCGTAACTGGTTTCTTAAATAGCGATTTGAAGATATCGCCAAACATTGAGCCAATCGTCATCCGTTAACCTCCGAGTAATGGCTGCACTATGGGAGCCAGGTACGTACCGATAATGATCACAACTAATTGTAACAACACCAAAATCATCCCCGTGCGCCACCATAATCCGACCGTCTGATCGATGCGCAAGCGGGCAAACAGGGATTGCAGCGCAGCCGTGACAAGCAACAACACCAGCGTCTTCCACAGGAAGTCCAGCGGGTTGGTGAACCCTCCCAGGTAGAAGGAAGCAATGAGCGTCAGCCCGATGACCAGTTCCACATCGCGGCCGATCTTGAAGAGCGCAAACCCGCGCCCGCTGTATTCGGTGAGCGCGCCTGCAACGATCTCTGTTTCCGCTTCCGGGGCGTCAAATGGCGGCAGCTCGAGTTTGCCCATCAACCCAATGAGGGCAACGATAAACCCGATAGGCTGCCGGATGATGAACCACAATCCAGACGTTGCACCAGAATTGATCTCGCCGATGTTCCAGGTGCCAAGGGCAATGGCTGGTCCAAGCAATGCCAGCAAGAGGGGTGCTTCGTAAGAGAACAACTGGGTCAATGCACGGGTGGCGCCAACCAGTGAGAAGCGGTCTTCAGTGTTCGCCCCTGCCAGTCCAATGCACAGGGTCATCATCGAAAGCAGGTAGAGGGTGACAACCAGGTCGCCGTTGAAACTATACGTCGGCTTGATGCCAAAGAGCGGCACGTACAGGGCAGCAGTGAGAGCGGCAGTGAGCGCGAGGATCGGCAGCATCACAAAGAGTGCCTTGTTCACACCGGTCGGAATAATCTCTTCCTTGGCTAATAACTTGACAAAATCTGCCAGCGGCTGGAACCAGCGTGGTCCAACCCGGTTCTGAAAGCGCGCCACCAGTTTACGGTCGATGAATTCGGCGAACAAACCACTTGCCAGCAGAAAGAGTCCGCCGGGGAAGAAAAGCAATGCCACATAGATGGGAAAGGTAAGGTTCATTTATAGTACTCGATTCCGTACTGACGCAGGGCTTCCCAACTCATCTGGTTGGAATTGGAATGGTCAGTCACTGTTACCATGCGGTCATTGCAGGAGAAGCAGGGGTCGATACCCGCCAGGATCATGGGCATATCTGCCAGTTTGTGCCCCACAGCGGTGACCAGCACAGAAGCCCAGTTGCACAGGCTGGGGGTGCGCACTTTGATGCGTTCCGGCATATCCGAGCCGTTACTCTTCATAAAGTAGAACAACTCTCCGCGCGGTGCCTCCACCCGGCTGATAGTCTCGCCTTCCGGGATACGCCGCGGAACCTTCACTGCCAGTTCACCAGCCGGAAGATTCGAGATGATCTCGCGCACAAGCCGGTAACTCTCAAAAAGCTCTTCGATACGCACGACGAACCGTGCCTCAAGGTCTCCGGCACTGGTGGTGCACAATTTTGCCGGAAACTGGGGATACCCCGCATAAGGGGAATCCACGCGCACATCCCGCTCAATACCTGATGCCCGCGCTGTGGGACCGATTGCACCAAGCAGGTCAGCCTGCTCGAAGGTCATTTTGCCGACATTACGGGTACGTCCAAGGAAGGTTTCATCCTCGGTGACCACTTTGAGGTAGTGTTTTGTCCGTTCTTCCAGGAAATCCATCCCCTTGAGGAGTTCATCCTTTTGTTTGTCACTGATGTCGATCTTCACCCCGCCAAGAACATTGGCAGAATAATTTACCCGGTTGCCGCTGATGGATTCGAGCAGCGCCATCACCGTCTCGCGGTCGCGCCACGAAAACATGAAAAGTGTATCGAATCCGCCTTCATGCGCTGCCACGCCGAGCCAGAGCATGTGGCTGTGGATACGCTCCAATTCACCGATCAAGACCCTGATCGCCTGGGCGCGCGGAGGAGCCTGAACCCCGGCCAGTTTTTCCGCGCCGAGGGCGAATGCCATGGCATGAACATGCGAACAAATCCCACAGACCCGCTCCATCAGGTACAACCCCTGCACCCAGTTGCGGCTTTCGACGCCTTTTTCCATTCCCCGGTGCACAAAACCCAGCCGGGCACTGGCATTGGTGACAATTTCGCCATCCACGGTGAACTCAAAATGCCCGGGTTCTTTCAATGCCGGGTGCTGCGGGCCGATCGGTACGATAAATTTTTCAGGTGACATGGGCGAAGTCATGAGCACACTCCTTCATCAGGGGTCTGTAAGTCCTTTAAACCTGTAAATGCCTTGCGCAGCGGATAAACACCCTGCGGCCAGCTTTCTGCCAGGATAAGCCGATCCGTATTCGGTGTTCCGCGGAAAGTGACCCCCATCAATTCGGCTGCCTCGCGTTCATAAAGTGTGGCTGAACTGAGGATATCGCAGATGGTATCAATGGTCGGGTCAGTATAAGGAAGTTTTACCCGCAGCGTTGCCACGGTTGTACCCCTGCAGAAGTGATACAACACTTCCAGGTGCCCCTTTCCTGGAATTAGTTTCTTCTCTTTGGTGGTTTCATCCACCGCGTATTCCGGGCAATCCAGCGTGGTAATCGCGGAGAGGTACCCCCAATTTCCGTCGCGCAGCAGAATTCGAGTTGCTGCCTTGATGTCGGTCGCTTCGATAACAAAATCGATGCGGTTTTCTTCCGGACGGGACGATGAAATTGCGAACTTCTCCATCAGGGATTCTGCTAATACCAAATCGTCTTCAAAAGCCATAAGTCCTCCGTTACGTTACTTCTGCAAACTTTTCAGCAGTTCCACCACCCCGTGGATGATCGCCTCAGGGCGCGGGGGGCACCCGGGAACATACACATTCACCGGGATGACCTCGCTGATATCCCCGACCACGTTGTAACACCCCTCAAAAACGCCCCCGGAGATGCCGCAGGAACCCACAGCAACCACAAACTTTGGTTCGGGCATTTGCTCGTAGATGCGGACCAGGCGGTCGCGTGCCTGCAAGGTCACCGGACCAGTGCAAATGAGCACATCGGCGTGGCGCGGGCTTCCCTGTAATTTAATGCCAAACCGCTCCACGTCATAACGCGGGGTAAGCGTGGCCAGGATTTCGATATCGCAGCCGTTGCACGAGCCGCTGTTAAAGTGGATTGCCCAGGGCGAATTCACCCGCGCCCAGGTCCTTAATTTATCCATCACAGTTGTTGCAATATTCGCCATTTGCAAATCCTCCAGTTGCCGATCATCCCAGGATCAAGGCAAGCAGCGCCAGGATCAAACCAATAATATAAAGCAGCAGTTTTCCATCGATCTGCCCTGTGCCAATCACCAGCATCCCCAGGTGCAGCAGCGCAAAGAAAAATGCGATGAGGAAGAACGGGCGGTAGCCGGGAGATGCCAGGGAAGTTGCCGCCTCTTCGCCGCTGCCATAGAGAGAGGATTTTTCAGGCGAGGGTTTTGCCTTGCCTGCCAATCCTTTCCCTGCAAAGTAAATTGCCAAAACCAGGGGCAAATAGATCAAGAATGCAATGGGTGGGGTAAAAAGGATATTCATAAATCTCACCTATCCTTAATTGAAGAAGAAGTACATCAGTGTGTTCATGGCAGTGTCGGTCAGGAACTGCATGGATGTCGGCCAAATCCCGATCACCACAATCCCAGCGGTGAGCAGAACGATTGGAACCACCATTTCCCAGGGCACAGCCTTGCCAAGTTGAACAATCTCCGATTGATCACGCCGGTACATGCGGTTGATCATCGGCGCATAGTAGGCAAGCGAGAGTACGCTGTTCAACCCGATGAATACCACCACCGCCCACATCCACCCGTTGTTGGTGGCAGCCCCCGCAACCAGGATCTGCCATTTGGACATGAAGCCGGCTAATGGAGGAATGCCCCCCAGGCTCAGCAAAGCGGCGCTCAAACAAAACGCCACCAGCGGGTATTTGCGTGAAATGCCATTAAGGTCCTGCAGCATCAGCGTGCCGTGCTTTCCGTTGGCAATGAAGAGCACGTACATCAATGCGCCAACGCACAGGAAGGCCAGTCCCTTCATCAGGGAATGGGTGATGAGATGGAAGAAACCGCC
The DNA here is from genome assembly GCA_041910365.1 of Anaerolineaceae bacterium. Lineage (GTDB taxonomy): Bacteria > Chloroflexota > Anaerolineae > Anaerolineales > Anaerolineaceae > UBA6107. The sequence goes on from JAYRQY010000144.1 coordinate 8,859, forward strand.
CGATGCACCGTTCCCCTGACCGTAGAGGAAAGCGAACCCAAAGCCCACCAGCATGTAACCCACATGTGCGATGCTGGAATAAGCCAGCAGGCGTTTCACCTCGGTCTGGCGTAGAGCCATCAGGTTGCCCACCAGGATGTTGAGACAGCCAAAGACAAGCAGGAGCAATCCCCAGTTACCGCCGACCTTTCCGGTGAGACTGAGGCTTCGCAGGATGGCGATCAACCCGGCTTCGATGACAATGCCGGAAAGCATGGCGCTGATCCCGGATGGTGCGCGTGAATGCGCATCCGGAAGCCAGGTATGCAGGGGCACCAGGGCTGTTTTTACCCCAAACCCCACCACCAGCAGCACGCAGCCGATGATTGTAAATACACCGCCAGCCGTATCCAGGTGCCAGATATATTCAAAAGAGGTCGAGCCCGTTACTGAAAAGATAATCGCTATGCCAAACAACACCAGCGCAGACCCGATGGCAGATTGCACCAGGTACTTAAACCCGGCTTCCAGTGAGGCTGGTTGCTCATTATAAAATGCCACCAGCAGGTAGGTGCTTACTGCCATCCCTTCAAACCAGATCCACAGGTTGAAGAGGTCATATGAAAAAGACAACCCCATGATACTGCCGATGGTGATGAGCAGCAGGGCGTAGAACTTCTCCTCACCCTTCTCTCCGCGGATGTAGCGGAATGAGAAAAGCATGGAGCACGCACCCAGCACCAATACCACCGCGCTGACGAGCAGACCGATGCCGTCAAAAACAAGCATGACCGAGCCAACAGTCAATCTGAAGGTACCCTCGTTTAATGCCTCGTTGACCCCAAAGCCAACCAGCACCATATCGGCCAGCAGTACCAGCAGAGCGAATATTTTCGCCAGGTTCATCCCCCAAATCTTATTGTTTCTCAATGAAATCCGCCCGACCAGGTACGTGACCGGAGAGGCAACGAGCGGGAGCACAAGTATGCTTAGAAAAAGGATATTCATGTCAGGCTCCCAGGACAATGGTGGCAAAGAGGATGGCGATTGCCGCGATGATCCCCAGCACGTTCCAGCTCAGATGACCCGTCTGCGTATTTCTCATCACCTCGGCCAGGTTTTGCGTGGTCCGGCTGATGGCACCGTTGATGGCTTCAAAACCAAAACTATTGTCTGCCGCCCAGCGGATGCTTTTAAGTCCATCCGAGATCGTCGTCAGGCGTGACCGCTGCAGCCACAGGAGGATGCCAAGAGCGATCACCACCAGGGCAATCAGCGTTGGTATGCTGATCACTTCGTGCAGGAGTTCTTTTAATGGGAATGGTTCGATGGCATGGTAGGGCAGCGACTCTCCCAATAATACTGAGAACCGCCCGACTGCCAGCCAGGAAAGCAATGTCGCAGCCGCCAGGGGGGCTAATGCGATTTTCATTGCAATATCTGTCTGGTGAGCATGGTAATCAGATCGTGGTTCTCCGCGGAACACCAGCCAGAAACAGCGGATTGTGTAGAGCGCGGTCAAACCTGCCACGATGACCATGATCACATAAATCCAGAATGGTCCCAACAGCAATCCCTTTTCGAGGATCAATTCCTTGCTCCAGAACCCATTCAAAATTGGAATGCCGGCCAGCGCCAGCGCACCGATGGCAAAAACTGCCTGGACAAAAGGCATCTTCCGGCCCACCCCGCCCATCGCGAGCATATCGCGGGTTCCGATATTATGGATCACAGCCCCTGCGCCGAGGAAAAGCAGTGCCTTAAAAATGGAATGACTGAAAAGATGGAACTGGCTCGCAAAAACACTGCCTGCGCCGACCGCGTACACCATGTACCCCAGTTGGCTGACCGTTGAATAAGCCAGGACGCGTTTGAGATCGGTGGATACCAGCGCCATCACGGCTGCCAGCAAGGCAGAAAGCATGCCCACAACCATTACAGCCTCGCGCCAGTACGGGACATCCTTGAATGCCGGGAAAAAGCGTGCCAGCAGGTAAACCCCTGCGTTCACCATGGTTGCGGCATGAATGAGCGCGCTGATCGGAGAGGGGGCTTCCATGGCATCCGGAAGCCAGGTCTGGAATGGGAATTGCGCCGATTTGGCAGCCGCCGCAATAAGGAACCCGAATGCAAGGATGCCCAACACATTTGCTGGAAGCACTGATGGGTCGGCGAGGAACTTGTTAAAGTCAAAACTGCCGGTGAAGGCATATAACACCACGCTCCCTAACAGCAACCCCAACCCACCGATGGAGGTGATCAACAGTGCTTTGATGCCGCCTTTGACTGCTTTGGGGTCATCGTTGTGATATGCGATGAGTGCGTACGAACACAACGCGGTGATCTCCCAAAAAACGAACATGAGCATCATGTTGCTGGTGAGCACCAGCCCAACCATTGCACCGATGAAAAACAGAACAAACCCGTAATACCGGCCGAGTTGTGCTTCCCCCTTCATATAACTTGTGGAAAAAATAACTGCCAGGGAACCAATGGAGGTGGCTACAATGCTCAAAAACAACCCGAGTCCATCCGGAACAAAGGTGTACTCCCCAAACACGCCCCCCACTGTAAACGCCACGCTGGACTTGCTCGACACCTGTGGAAGTAAAGCGATGGCAACACCAGCGGCTGCCAGGGAGAAGAAAACCGCCACACAATGTAGGACCTTCTCGAGCCTGTCACCGATCCACCAGACCAGCAA
>JAYRQY010000145.1:0-6537 GCA_041910365.1 Anaerolineaceae bacterium
ATAATTCGGAACAAATTGCATCGGATTTTCCCCAACCATTTCGCAGATTTTTCCATTGGAAACCCGGCAAATTTAAGATTAATTTATCCGGCATATAATTGAACTCCGTTGATAAGTATGCTAGAATAATGGGCGTAGATATACGGTAAGCCTCGGAGACATCCCCCATATATGGGGGTTGTTTTTCCAAAGTAAGCAAGAACGCACCGTTATCTAGTAGGGTTACCGCTCAGGAGGGTTGATTGCGCTGTCCGTACTGCCAGGATGAAAGTTCCAAGGTGCTCGACACCACCCATGATACCCGGGGAGGCGTCAGGCGCCGGCGGGAATGCGAAAAATGCGGTCAGCGGTTTTCCACCTACGAGCGCCCGATCCTTGCCACTCCCCTGATTGTTAAAAAATCCGGCGCACGCGAGGAATTCGACCGCGAGAAACTGCTCCAGGGCATCCGCCTCTCCTGCACCAAGCGTCCGGTCTCTGCTGCCCAGATCAACCATCTCGTCGGCGAAATTGAATCAAAGCTGCAAAAAATGGGGCGGGAAGAGGTTTCTTCCCGGATCGTGGGTGATATGGTAATCGAGGGTTTGAAACAATTGGATCATATTGCTTACATCCGTTATGCGATCGTTTACCTTCAACTCAGTGATCTTGTTTCCATCCGCAAAGAGATTGACAGACTATTAGAAAGTTAGGAGTTCACACCACGATGGATACGTTTACACACACTTCGCAGCGGTCACTATTGGATTTTTCCGGCATGCCCAAGGATCTGCCTGAAGCAGAACTCACCGAAAACGCCCGGCAGGTGCTCATCAAGCGCTATGTCCGGCGCGGTACTGACGGCCAGCCTGCCGAAACCGTTGAAGCCATGTTCTGGCGCGTGGCATACAACATCGCCCTGGTCGAAGAAAAATGGGCAACGGATGTGCCTGCGCTTGCCCGCAAGTATTACACCCTGCTCACTTCCAAAGCCTTTTTCCCCAACTCCCCTACCTTCACTGGCGCTGGCACCCCTCTTGGTCAGCTTGCCGCCTGCTTTGTTCTCCCCATTGATGATGACATGGGGCGTGATCCTTCCGGTATCTTCCAAACACTCCGCGATGCCGCGCTCATCCAGCAGACCGGCGGCGGCAATGGATTCTCATTCTCACGCCTGCGCCCCAAGGGCAGCATCGTTAAGACCTCAGCTGGCGAAGCCACCGGTCCGGTGGGTTTTCTCCGGGTCTACGATAACGCCTTTGGTGAAGTCGCCCAGGGCGGTACCCGGCGCGGCGCTAACATGGCCGTCTTGCGTGTGGACCATCCCGATGTGGAGGACTTCATCACCTGCAAGACCAACGAAAACCAGATCACCAACTTCAACATATCCATCGGCATCACCGATGCCTTCATGACAGCCGTTGATGAAGACCGGGAGTGGTCACTGCGTTTTCCCGATCTCCTTGACCCGCGCTCCAAGGGCTTCAAAGGTACCTTCGAGCAAGCCGAAGCACAGGGGATCCCCTTCCGCGTCTATAAGACTGTCCGCGCGCGTGACCTTTTCGAGAAGATTGTCAAGCAGGCACATCACAATGGAGAACCTGGCTTGCTCTTCCTGGATGCCGCCAATCGGGGCAACCCGGTTCCACACCTGTATCAGTTGGAAGCCACCAATCCCTGCGGTGAACAATGGCTCGGACCCTACGAGAACTGCTGCCTCGGTTCCATCAACCTCGCCCAGCACCTCGGACCCGACCACACCATCGATTGGGAGAAACTCCGCAACAACACGCGCCTTGCCACCCGCTTTTTGGATGATGTCGTCGATGCCAACGTTTACGTCCCCGCCGTACCGCAACTGAAAGAAGCTGCCTTGCGCGCCCGCCGCATCGGTCTTGGCATCATGGGGCTGGCTGATATGATGTACCACGTCGGTGTCCGCTATGGTTCCCCCGCCGGTGAAGATTTTGGCGCACAGGTGATGGAATTTGTCCGGTATACCGCCATGCAAACCAGCATCGAGCTGGCTCACGAGCGCGGCGCATTCCCTGCCATCAGCGGCAGCATTTACGACCCCGCTCATATCATCTGGCAGCCGCCTGTCTCACCATTCGAGAATCAGCAATATTGGAACCGCCCCAACCTCGATTGGCAGGCAATCATCGAAGGCATCAAACACTTCGGTATCCGCAACGCCGCCCAGACCACTGTGGCTCCCACCGGCACAATCGCCACGGTCGCAGGTTGTGAAGGGTACGGTTGCGAACCAGTCTTCGCGCTTGCCTATATCCGCCATGTGAATGATAAAGGTAAAGACCTCAAACTTACCTACAACAGTCCCATGTTCGAGCAAGCGCTCATCGAGGCCGGCGTTAGTGAGCTGGACCGGGTGGATATCATCGACAAAACCTTACGGGATGGTTCGTGCCAGAACGTGGATTCGGTCCCCCCGCAGGTGAAGGAGGTCTTTGTCGTCAGCGCAGATATTTCCGCTGAGGAGCACGTCCGAACCCAGGCGGCTTTGCAGGCGTTTGTGGATAACTCGCTCTCCAAGACGATCAACTTCCCCGAAAACGCCACCACAGAGGATGTTGCCCACGCATATATGACTGCCTGGGAACTCAACTGCAAGGGGATCACCGTTTATGTTACCGGCTCCCGTGACCAGGTTGTTCTCGAAACCCAAAAGACTGCCGCAAAGAAATCTGGTACTGAAGAAGAGTCTGCTGACCAGATCAAGATCTGGCAAGAGACCAAGAAACCCCGACCGCGCGCTTTGCTCGGTCAGACATTCTCCATCGAGACTCCGCTTGGAAAAGCCTTTATCACGATCAATGAGAATAGTGCCACCCAACCCTTTGAAGCCTTCATAAACACTGCCAAAGCCGGTTCAGATACTGCTGCTGTCTCCGAAGCCATTGGCCGCCTCATCTCCTACATATTGCGCCTCTCCTCGCCCATCGAACCAACACAGCGCCTCACCGACGTCCAACGCCAGTTGGGCGGCATCGGCGGCGGCCGTTCACTCGGCTTTGGACCAAACCGCGTGCGCTCCCTGCCCGATGGCGTTGCCCAGGTGCTGCAGGAGTATCTCGACGAGCGTGCGCTTCGCCTCGGTAATCCACAGTCGGTTAATCCTGGCGCGCAGTTGTCTCTCATCCCCGATCCACAAACCGCCTCATCCGAGCCTGCCGATATAACCGTGGTTGCCACGGCTCTTGACTCCCAGTTCTCTGCTCCTGTAACCGGAAAGCAGGCAATAGGCGACCTTTGCCCTGAATGTGGCGTTGCTGCAGTTATTAATGAAGAAGGCTGCCGCAAGTGTTACTCTTGCGGGTATAGTGAATGCTGAGAATCTGTTAATGGCAGGTGGCTATGACCCTGTATTACATTTTGTTAGGACTAGTGTTTGTCGCAGGAGCCGCGCTCTTCTTTTTGTTAATCGTAAAACTGCTCATGGACGCAAAGTCCCGTTCATCGAATTTCTCGGGCAACCGCAGAAGAAATAAACGGGCAAGATTCTTTTCAACTGGGGTTTACTCAACAGACGATCAGGATAATTCGATTCTCGAAAACGGATATTCGAGAAGTGATTATACAGACGTCGGCTTTTCAGACGGAGACATCGAAACCTGGGGATTGGACCAACCCGGTGCACCAGACCCGTCAATAGCCCCATTGGTTATCGCCGACATGGCTGACGGAGAACTTGATGGGGAGTTTCACTCACCCTTCTAATTCGCTGCCAACGCCACAAGCGTTCACGATTTCCCCGATTTTCCACAGGTTGGTTCTCCAATAAGCCACAGGCAAATCCTGCACCACTGATGAAGCATCGGCTCGTCTTTATATCCGTTATTCGATTCGTTTCTTTTCGATACTTAGGAACGACTCCATTCGTTTTCCTTTTTTTTTCAGTGTATTCCGTGTATTCAGTGGTTACTTATGTCTGTATAACAGGGGGCATGTACCTTGCAATATCCACAAAAAGATCGTACCATTGACGCAATTAACAAGGAGGTTGTTTATGGACATTACCAGTATTATTGTTTGGATCATCGTTGGCGCCATTGCCGGCATTGTGGCTGATTTTCTCATCAAGGGCATTCGTTTGCGCCTGGTTGGGAAGATCGTGGTTGGCATCCTTGGCGCAATCCTTGGCGGATGGCTCTTCTCGCTCCTGGGGATTTCCCTGGGTTCTGGCGTACTCGCCCAGATCATCCACGCCATCATTGGGGCGGTCCTGGTTTTACTCATTTTGCGCCTGGTTCGCCGCAGAAGCTAGTAAGCATAGAGAGGATCATTGCTGATCCTCTCTCATTTTATAATTTTTGGTATTGTGATATCCAGGAAATTAATCCTACTCCGGTCACATCTTTTTCAAAACCCGGTTGTTATAATAGGTGAAGGTTCTTATCCCCCCCCCTTATAGAGGTATTCATGCCACGCATTCACGTGATTACAGATACAGATTCCAACCTCCCGCTTGACCTTGCCAAACAATTTTGGATCGTCCAGGTTCCCATCACCGTTCAATTTGGTGAAGAATCGTTTGAGGATTGCTTTGGAATTGACAATCCGACGATGTTTGCCCGTATTGATAAAACAGGCAAACTCCCCACCACTGCCGCCCCATCTCCGGCAGCGTTCTCAAAAGTATTTCACAATGCATTTGAATCCGGAGCTGATTCGGTCATCTGCGTGACGGTAGGAAGTGCCATCAGCCGAACCTACGAATCCGCCCTCGTCGCCGCAAACGAAATGCCCGATCGAAAGATCACCATTGTTGATTCAGGTCATCTGAGCCTGGCACAGGGGTTCATTACCCTCACTGCCGCTGAAGCCCTCCACGCCGGCGCATCCCATGAAGAAGCGGTCGCCGCAGCACAAAACCTCATTCCCCGGACGTACCTTTATGGCGCATTGAGCACGCTCAAGTACCTCGCCCTGGGCGGCAGGTTAAGCAACATGGCCGCGAATATGGGCAACCTGCTCAATATCAAGCCTATATTAACAATGAAAGATGGCAAACTTGATCTGCTGGAAAAAGTCCGCACCAGCAAGGCAGCCATGGAGCGGATGATCGAACTGCTTTCCGCTGAAATCGGCAGCCGCCAGATCGAGCGTGCCGCTATTCTGCATGTGATCAATCCAGAGGCTGCTGAAGCATTCAAATCGCAATTACAGAAATCGATCCATTTACCCAAATCCACGATGCTATACGATTTTGGTCCGGGATTATCAGTGCACGCCGGCCAGGGGTTGGTCGGTTGCGTGCTTGTGGCGAAAGAATAAATAAAACGTCGGGGAGGTTCATGAACCTCCCCGACTTGATTTTTAATCTGCTTTTCTCAATACAACGGGTTTCCCCCGCAGTTTATACTTGCCTTCGCTGGCGCGCAACACCACCCCCACGTGCTGTTCCATCACATCCACAAAAGTATGGTCTTTGCAAATATCAATTGCACCGATAGCCGTTCCCGGGATGCCCGATTCACCTGCAATGGCTCCCACAACGTCACCCGGCCGGATGCCATTGGTGTTGCCAAGGTTCATCCATAATCGCACCATGCCGTGTTCATCCGGCTTGCGCCGTTTGGCGTCGCTGTTCGCGCCCTGGTACTTTGGCCACGCCTGGGTGGATTTCTCGCTTCGGTTCTTTGCATGGTTCCTGGCGGGTTTCTCCATCCGCGGTGATTCCACTTCAATGACTTTGATCTCGCCTTCATTGGCTTTCAGCAAACGCATGGCACCCACTGCTACAGCGGCAGCATCGTATCCGCGTTCCTGCAAATTGATCAACATCGCCCGCTCGGATGAATTTGCTCCTGCCAGCAACTGCCCTGCGATACGCTCCATCAACCGCTCTGCCCGCTTCTGCTCCACTTCGGCAACACTGGGGAGCGTTAACTCGCGCAACGGCTGCCTGGTGAACGATTGGATCTGGTTCACCCAATTCCGTTCCCGCGGTGTGATGAACGAGATGGCAATGCCGGTTTTACCTGCCCGCCCGGTCCTACCGATGCGGTGCACATAGTCCTCACAATCAGCCGGCAGGTCAAAATTGACCACATGGCTCACGTTGGCAATATCCAGTCCGCGGGCAGCCACATCTGTCGCCACCAGCAGTTTGACGGTGCCATTGCGGAATCGATCCAGCACCACCTCGCGGCGGTTCTGGTTCAAATCACCGTGTAAAGCATCTGCGGCAAACCCGATGCGCAGTAAGTCCTCAGCCAGGTCTTGAGTCCGCGCCTTGGTGCGGGCAAAAATCAATGCGCTGGTCACATCTTCAATTTCCAGCAACCGGGTAAGGGCTGCAATTTTGGCTTCTTCCCGGACGCGATAACCGCGTTGTTCGATTTCAGCCACGGTGATCGATTTGGGGTTGATGCTCACCTTGATCGGATCAACCAGGTATCGCTCAGATAACTTCCGGATTCGCTCCGGCATGGTCGCACTAAAAAGAGCCACCTGGCGTTTGGTGGATAGTTCATTCAGGATCAACTCCACATCGTCAATGAATCCCATCGCCAGCATTTCATCCGCTTCATCGAT
>JAYRQY010000146.1:0-57478 GCA_041910365.1 Anaerolineaceae bacterium
ACCACTTCAAATAGCAGGATTCCCGCGGCAACAGCAGCGTTGAGGGATTCGCTTCCGCCTGGCATGGGGATGGTGACGTACCCGGTGGCATTGCTGCGCGCGCTATCGCTTGCCCCATTGGCTTCGCCGCCGATGATGAGCCCCAACGGTTGCGCCATGTCAACATCCCAGACACTTTGCCCCTGCGCTGATTCAGCAAGGTAAAGCGCGGGAGATTTTGTCTGCACTCTCCAGAGTTTGATGATCTCGTCCCAGCCCATCATGCGGAGAGGGATTCTAAAGTGCGCCCCCATGCCTGCGCGCAGCACCTTGGGTGACCAGGCATCCACGCATCCCGGAGTGATGATCACCGACTGAACTCCCGCGGCTGCAGCGGTACGCAAGAGCGTTCCCATGTTGCCGGGGTCTTTGATCTCATCAAGGATCAGGACAAATTCAATTTGGTCAGTCATGCCGGATTCATTGGGTTCGACGATGAGCAGCAATCCCTGGCCGGCTTCAGTTGCGCTAATCTTGTTCATCAACTCATCCGGAACCTTGATCAATGGGATGGTGGTTTTTCCGATGTCGTTCACCAGTTCCAATCCGCGCGAGGAGATACCCTCACTGAAAACTGCACACTGGATCGTGTTGCCGGACCGGAGCACTTCCTCCGCCAGGCGCACCCCTTCGACCACGCAGGCGTGATTTTCCATGCGGCTTTTGTGGGAGTTCAACAGATCACGAATATACTGGATCCTGGGATTCTTAAATGATGTGATCCACTCCGCGCGTGTTGGTTCCATAGGGATAATTCTACCTGAATTGGGAAATAAAAAACGGGATGACTGGTTTGTCATCCCGTTTGTTGACTGTTGATTGGTTAGGCTGCTTTTGCCTTGGCAACCACGGCAGTAAATGCCTTGGGGTCGCGGACGGCGAGATCAGCGAGCATCTTGCGGTTGAGCAGGATATTTGCCTTGCGCAGGCCAAAGATCAATTGGCTGTAGGAAAGACCATTCTGGCGGGCACCAGCATTAATCCGGGCTATCCACAGACGGCGCAGGTCGCGCTTGCGATTTTTCCGGTCTCGCGTGGCGTACCACATGCTCTTGAGGCGCGCTTCGTTCGCGCGGCGGATCAAGCGATGCCGGCTGCCAAACTGACCTTTTGTAAACTTGAGAACTCTCTTGTGGCGTAAATGTCCTTGCGGACCGCCCTTTACACGTGCCATGCTTTACTCCTTTGCGAACCCCTGAGCGCCGGTTCTTTTACCAGTTGGACGCGCCCAACAGCCGCACTAAAACCGATACAAACTGTCGAAGCCTCGACTAATCCATGTTGGGATTGAGGCGGTTGACACGCTGAATGGTTTTGTCGCCCTGGACTTTAACCATTTCAGTGAACAATGCTTTGGTGCGCTTGGATGTGCGGCGGCGCAGGTGGCTTTTACCACCTTTGGTGCGCATCAAGACACCAGACCCGGTGAGGCGGAACCGTTTGGAGGTTGCCTTGTGGGTCTTTAACTTGAATTTGCCCTTCTTTTGCTTGCTTGTCACAGCGAACTCCTCTCAACAATTTACGCGGGTGCTTGCGCAACCGCGAATTATACCAGAATTATTCAGTTTGGCGGAAAATGGATTACTTTGCAGCCACAGGCTGTTCAGCTTCGGCAGGGGCTTCAGCTTCAACGGCTTTTTTCTTGCCGGGTTTTGAGGGAGCCAATACCATGCCCATGGTTCGCCCTTCGATGTTGGGGGATTGTTCAATGACTGCCACGTCCACCAGCTCTTCAGCAATTTCTTTTAGGTCTTCGAGGGCGATCTCCGGATAGGTAATCTCGCGGCCTCTAAAGCGGATGGTCACTTTAACCTTGTTGCCTTCCAGCAGCCAGCGGCGCGCATCACGGGTTTTAAAGCCGCGGTGATGTTCGTTGGTCTTCGGGCGCAGCCTGATCTCTTTAACTTCGATTTTTGTCTGGGCTTTTTTGGCTTCCCGTTCCTTTTTCGTGCGTTCATAAAGGAACTTGCCGAAATCCAGCACACGGCACACGGGGGGTTCAGAATTGGGTGAAACTTCGACCAGATCAAGTTCGGCGTCCCGGGCAATTTGTAAGGCTTTTTGGATGGGTACAACGCCGATATTTTCGTTCTGAGGTCCAATCAAACGGACTTCTGCGGTGCGGATCTGTTCATTGACACGGAAATTTAGAGTACTGATAGTCTTCTCCTGGTGAAATATTTAATAGAGGCCCGTCCAATAACGGGCCCGTGATAGGTAAATAATACCACAATCGAACTTGGGCTTCAACCGTGAATTATTGTTGTGCCGCGAACTGAAGGAACTCCCTTTTACTGTTTGCCAGCTCGGAGTAAACGCCGCGGTTTTGTTCTGGCAGGATGCGGGCGATTTCATACATGATCTCATCCGTTACCTGTTTGCGGCATTCGCGGTCAAGCGAACGGCCATTTAGGTTTATCGTATAGGGCTCTCCGACTTTGATCGACATTTTCGTGCGTTTTCCGAGCCGCAGGTCTTTGATATTCTCATTTCCATAAAGCACCACTGGCAGAATGGGTGCACCGGAGCGGATTGCCAGCAAGGCGATGCCCGGATATCCCTGGTTAAGCCGCCCATGCTTTGACCGGGTGCCTTCAGGGGCAATGAAGACGATCTTTTTTTGTTTCAAGGCTTCTTCTGCCAGGCGGAAGGCTTCAAAATCCGCTTCACCGCGTTTGATGGGGATGGCATCCCAGGCGTTGAAGAGAAATTTCAAAAACCAGTTGTCCCAGGTTTCGGCTTTTACAAATGCCGTAACCGGACGCGGGTGAAGGTGACTGAAACCAACCGGGGCATCCAGAAAGTTGATGTGGTTGGTGGAAATGATTAACGGACCTTCCATCGGGATACGGGAGACATCCCTGGAATCGACATCCAGAAATGTGCTCAAGATCCGTTTTATCGGAGGATTGATGACAACCCGAACTCGGCTCATGCAGGAAGCCGGGCGATCATTTCCAACTCTGCTGGCAGGATCTCGATCGTTAGTTCCTGCCCTCTTTCGCAAACGGTCACGCCATCAGCATGAGCCGGGATAATCCCGTTGACAGCCTTGACGTGGATTTTTTTGGATTGGACCGTGCTCACCGCAGGGTCGGCTGCCTGGGTGCCTTTCATGATCTTCAGCATGATGCCGACCATGGCAGACTGCGGAACTTGCTTAACCAGCAGCAGGTCAAAGATGCCGTCATTGGGTTTGGCGGTGGGTGCCATCATAAAGCCGCCCCCCATGCGCCTTCCGTTCATTATCGAGACCATCAGGCTGGGCATCTGGAAAGTTTTGTTTTCAAGGGTGATTTCCAGCACAGGTGGTTTGAAATAGATGAAAATGGTTTTTATGGCGGCAACGAGGTAAGAAAGCATGCCGGTGAGTTTCCCCTTGGCGGCGACAAACCCTACCACCGCATCAAAGCCGATGCCAACGCCATTGCCAAAATATAAGCCTTCCGGGTGCTCTCCACCCGTCACTTTTCCAACATCGATCTTGCGGATCAGCCTGGAAGCCAGCAGGTCGCAACTTAATTGCAGTTCAGGCGGGATTCCAATGCCGTAGGAGAAGTCGTTTCCGCGTCCCACGGGGAGGATGGCCATCACCGGGCAGCGCTTGTTGGTCTGTTTGAATTTCATCAAGCCGTTGAGCACCTCGTTGGCGGTGCCATCTCCGCCGGCTGCCACAACCACGTTGTAGCCTTCCCCGGCAGCTTTGAACGCCAGTTCGGTGGCATGTTCAGGGTAGCCGGTCTGTTCGATATCGAAATCCAGCCCATATTTTGTCAGAATCTTTTCAATCTCAGGACGAACGCGCAGTCCATTCCCTCTTCCAGAAGTGGGGTTCAGAATGATCTTATAGCGGGTCATTTTTCCTCCAGGTTCTACTAGAAAAACTTACTATGGTTGATTTTATGGTGAACTGATGGAGTGGTCAAGATATCAGGATTTGATGTTAAAGTTGAAAACCCCATCCTCTGGCATACGGTGCACCACCAATTAATCCAGGTGCGAAGGCAAAAGAAAACGCCGGGATTGCTCTCGGCGTGGAAGAACCAGATCCGCATTGAGCGGATTATTTCTGGAGTGGGCGGAATAGGACTCGAACCGATGGCCTCGATGCCCCCTCGATGGGGGTTGCGAAGGCACAAAAAAACGCCGGGATCGCTCTCGGCGTGGAAGAACCAGATCCGCATTGAGCGGATTATTTCTGGAGTGGGCGGTATAGGACACGAAACGATGGCCTCCATGCCCCCTCGATGGGGGTTGCGATGGCACAAGAAAACGCCGGGATTGCTCTCGGCGTGGAAGAACCAGATCCGCATTGAGCGGATTATTTCTGGAGTGGGCGGTATAGGACTCGAACCTACGACCTTTGCGATGTCAACGCAACGCTCTAACCAACTGAGCTAACCGCCCAAGGAAACTGTATTATAACGGTGAAATTTTGGATTGACAATACTTTTTGCTGTTCGGCAATCCAGATTATTTGGTTATGATAACATTAACCCATGCTGGAAAAATTGAAGCTCCAGATCAAGCATTTTTTGGGCTTATTACGTTGGGAAACCGAAGACCCTGACTTGCTTCAAACTATTGCCAAACGGGTGATCATCACCACCCTGGCAGTGGTCATCGCCTGGCATGTTATCGCCACATTGGTATGGACTCCGATCTTCAGCCCAAGTTTGTACGCAATTACAGCCGGAATGATCGTGATCAGTGCAGTGGCTTTGTCGCTGCAAAAAAAATTTTACTTGCTGGCGCAAATCATCTGGTACACCGGCTTGTCTCTCCTGATCATTTTGGCATTTCACTTTTATCAAAAACCAGAAATCCTCTTCCTGTTCATTTTTCTGCCGATCATGGCGGAAGTGATGCTTGGGATCAAGATCACGCTTATCCTGGATGCGGTGATCATCCTATTGTTCTTGTCCTGGAACCGGTTGGGGGTTTTTCCTGCCCTCCCGCCAGGGTATGATGTCGTGCTCGTCTTTTCCGCGCTGGTTTCCACCGTGTTGGGCTGGGGGGTTTCGTATAACCTGGTGCTTTCAATCGAAATGGCATCGCATCACTACCGCGAGGCCAGGGAACGGCTTAACGTGGCGCAGGAACAGCGGGCTGAGATCAGCATGCTGCTGAAGGACGTGAACAACGCGAATTACCAGCTGGACCGGTTGAACATCATGCTCACCGAAGCCCGCAGCCAGGCGGATAAGGCGCGCGAAGAGCGGGATCGCTTTGCCCTGGCTGTCAGCCATGAATTACGCAGCCCGCTTAATTTTATTATCGGGTTTAGCGACCTGATGGTTAATTCGCCATCCACCTACGGTCAGGTTGCTTCGTGGCCGCCGGGTTTGTATGACGATGTGAATGAGATTTACAAAAGCAGCACGCATCTGCTCCAGTTGATCAACGACATTCTGGATATGGGCAAGATGGACGCCAGGCAATTCACTGTTTTTCGGGAGAAGATTGATTTCCATTTGATCGTCGATGATGTTTGCGGGATGGTGCGCTCTTCCGTGCAGAATAAGGGATTAAAGCTGGTCGTCGATTTGGAACCTGACCTCGCGCCGGTTTTTGTTGACCGTACGCGCATCCGCCAGGTGCTGCTCAACCTGGTTACCAATTCATTGCGCTTTACGCATCAGGGCAGTATCACCATAAAGGCTTATTCGTTATCCACTGAATTGCTGCGGGTCGAAGTGATCGATACCGGCACGGGTATCGCCAAGGCTGACCTCGAAAAGGTGTTTCACGAATTTCAGCAGGCAGGCGATGATACTCAGCGGTCAAGTGAAGGCAGCGGGCTTGGCTTATCGATCGGCCGGCGTTTTGTCCGGCTCCATGACGGCGAAATGGGGGTCGATAGCGAGCCGGGCAAGGGATCTGTTTTCTATTTCACTGTTCCATTTCATCAGAAGGCGGATGAGATTCCCCTTATCTCAAAAGAAAACGTATTCCAGCCAGTGGCTGAAAAGAACACCGATAGCGAAAAGGAACCATTGGTGCTCATGCTGGTTGCCGACGCGTTTTCAGGACAGGTTTTTGCGCGCACCCTCAAGGGCTTCAAGTTCACCCTGATGACTGACCCGTTGCAGCTCGCAACCGTGGTCAGAGACAGCTACCCTTGCGCGGTCATCGTGGATGAGAACCTGGCAGACAACCCCGATGTGCGTGCATTCATCTCAAAGCCGCCTTACGATGTGCCTGTGCTGACCATTCCGCTGCCCATCAGCCGGGAAAACCGCACCTCCAACTTACCCCCGGGGGTTTATGAATACCTGGTGAAACCCGTACCACGGAATGTGTTAATGGAAGTTGTGAAAAAACTGGAACTCCGGGAGAAGACCATCCTGGTGGTGGATGATGATCCCAGCATGTCGCGTTTTGTGATCCAGAGCCTCCGCTCCAGCAATGGGAGTGGCGCAGATGCGGCAGACGAGTACAAGATTCTCACCGCCCTCGATGGGCAGGAAGCTTTGCGGTTTTTACATTCCCTCCCGGTTGGGGCAATATTCCTGGATTTGGAATTGACAGACATGCATGGCTTAACGCTGCTGCAGCGTATCCAGAAGGAGAATGGTCTTCAGCAATTGCCAGTGATCATCATATCAGCAAGCGATCCGCCGCCAACATTTAACCCGCCAAAACAGGGGGTCTACCAGGTTCTGGTGAACCGGTCATTCGACCCAAGTGAAGTGACTGATTTGATTTTGAATACGCTTAAGCAGCTGCCGCCGCGATTTACGATGCAAAAAACAATTGTGAACTCTCCCGTTGGATCGGAGAGTTCGGAATCTCAAAGCCCGAGTAAATCGATTTAGTCTTGTAATATCTTGTGAACTGCATCCAGAAGCATTTTCTGGGTGATCGGTTTCTTAAGGTATGTGACTGCGCCAAGTGATTTTGAGAGATCCGGGTCGTCCCAGGCTGAACAAACGATCACTGGAATGTGCTTCAGCATCTCGTCGAGTTTTATGTTTTGAAGCAATTCCCAGCCATCCATTTGCGGCATCATCACATCCAGCGTAATGATTGCCGGCTGCAGATGGCGGGCCAGCGCTACCGCCTGCTCTGGATGACTCACCCCAATTGGGAGAATCGCAGTTTGCGAAAGATACCGCTTGAAGAGAGTCACAACGGCATCCTGGTCATCAATGACCAGTAGAATTTTTTGATCGGAATGCGGCAGCCACAGGATCCGGTACACATACCCCTGTTTTCCTTCCCGGGCATAACGCTCTTCGATGCGGGCGTGGATGCGCTCGCACCAGTATCGCACGGTGGTCAGGTCTTCTTCTGCGCCGCCGTCGGGGGTGAACTCCCAATCGGTGTTCACTTTGCTGGTGAAGCAGATTTGCACTTCATTTTCAATCACTTTTGTCTCAATGGTAAGTGATCGTTCCACCTGGTTGTGAAGAATGTCGTTCATGATTCCGATCAGGATTTGCCTCAGGATGACCCGGTCAGTGATGACTGGCGTGAAATTCTCAGCAATGACAAAATCCACGCTGATCTGTTTCACTTCGAATTGCTTCTTGAGCAATTGGTACACACCGCGCGTCGTTTCAGCCGGATCGAGCATCTCGTTGTGAACCGCCAGGGCAGCCGATTGCGCACTGCCTTCTTCGTTCGTGCCGTTCGGTTCGTGTTTTGCCCAAAGCACATCGGTGAGAACCTGTAATGCTTTATGGTGATCCCGGCGCATCTGGCGCTGGCTGATCGCCAGTTCTTCCGATAGCGGTTGCAGACCGACGCCATCCATGTAACGGCGCTTTAGGATCAGGAAGGGCCGCCATTCCGGAGAGGCAATCTCAACCTCTTTCCGCGCCGGGCGCAGCAGTTCAATCGCATCTTCAAGCACCTGCCGGATGTACTCCCCTTTGTTTCCGGAGTAACCCTCCGGGACGGGGAGCGCTGAACTCGCTGCGGGATGCGTTTCAAGCGCGGCGCTGTCATACAGGTTGTTGACCAGGTCTTTGATGACTTCGTTAAAATCGAGACGTGAGATCATGCCAGTGGTTTCGCTTTGCTTATGTCCTTTATGTGTCCGGTTAATGTCCGAAACAGAATTGTTTTAGGATGCCATTTCATTATAATTTAAATACCCTGTTTGGACGTTCGTCCAGGCATACTATCTGTTCCACATTCTAAGAAGGAGAGAGATATGCAGAAAAATAAGTTGTACTTCGTTTTTGCAGTGCTCGTAGTTGCAATGATGATGCTGGCTGCCTGCGCCAAGCCGACAGCAGCACCCACCGCTGCACCGACCGAGGCTGCTACCGAAGCACCGACCGAAGCCCCAACCGCTGCCCCTGAAAAGAGCCAGTTGGAGGTCTTCTCCTGGTGGACCGGTGGCGGTGAAGCTGCTGGTTTGGAAGCGATGATCGCGATCTGGAATACCATGTATCCCGACATCGAATTCGTCAATGCAGCTGTTGCTGGTGGCGCTGGCTCAAATGCCAAGGCTGTTCTGGCAACTCGTCTTGCTGCTGGCGATCCCCCCGATTCATGGCAGGGACATGCTGGTCAGGAACTGATTGGTGCCTACGTGGATGCCGGTCAGCTCGAACCATTGGATGAGCTCTATGCCGCAAATGGCTGGTACGACGTCTTCCCCGAAACCCTCATCCCCCTCATCTCCAAGGATGGACATCCCTATTCAGTGCCCGTCAACATCCATCGCGCCAACGTGCTTTGGTACAACCCCAAAGTTTTGGCCGAAAAGAATGTTGCCGTACCCACCGACTTCGCGTCCTTCATCGCTGCCATGGATGCACTGAAAGCCGCCGGAATGGAAGCCCCCCTTGCCCTTGGCGAAGCCTGGACTGAAACTCACTTGTTTGAGACCGTCCTCCTGGCCACTGTCGGACCGGAAACCTACACCGCGCTCTGGAATGGCGAAGCCGACTGGGCATCTGCTGGCGTTACCGATGCCATTAAGAACGTTGCAAAATTGATGGAATATGTCAATAGCGATTACGCAACGTTATCCTGGCAGGATGCCAGCAAACTGATGGCTGATGGCGATGCTGCATTCAACGTCATGGGCGACTGGGCAGATGGCTACCTGAGTGGTGATGTGGCTGGCGGCAACCTCGGACTCGTTCCTGAGACCGATTATGCCTGGATGCCAGTTCCCGGAACCCAGGGTGTCTACCAGTTCCTTTCCGATTCCTTCGTCCTCCCCGTTGGTGCCAAGAACCGCGAAGCCACCCTCAAGTGGCTGACCCTCTGCGGCTCCAAAGAAGGACAGGATGCATTCAACCCCGTGAAGGGTTCAATCGCCGCCCGCAAAGACTCCGATAAATCCCTCTATGGTGTTTATCTGCAGTCAGCCATGGAAGACTGGGCTAAGGATACGGTTGTTGGCTCTCTCACCCACGGTGTTGTGGCCAACCCGACCTGGCAAACCCAGATCTCCACTGACTGGGGTGCGTTCGTCATCGATTTCAATGTTGAGACCTTCCAGGCTGCACTTGTTGCTTCCTGCGCTTCATTTGGTCCTTGCGGTAAATAAGCAGTAGTTTTACAACTTGCGGTCATCGGGGAGTGATCCTCCCCGATGACCATTTATACAAAAGATTCTTTTTGCTATAATTTAATCATTCGATTTTAGGAATATTCATGAGAAATCGTAGAGAAAAATGGCTGGCTTTCTTGATGGTATCGCCATCAATCCTTGCGATTGCTATCTTTGTCTATGGTTTTATTGGCTGGACGACTAGGGTTTCATTCAGTGCCTGGCGCGGAATGACCCCCGATTACACGTTTGTTGGTTTTAAGAATTATGTAAATCTCTTTGTCAACAATCTGCGATTCCAGATTGATATTAAAAACACACTGGTTTTCACCGTCATATTCGTGGTGGGGACGTTAGCGCTGGGGCTGGTGACTGCGCTTCTGCTTGATCAGAACTTGAAAGGCGAAGGGTTTTTCCGTAGTTTATTTATCTTCCCAATGGCGATCTCCTACATCGTGACCGGTGTAGTTTGGCGCTGGCTAATGAACCCGGCGCAGGGTTCTCGCATCAGCGGTTTGAACTTGCTTTTCAGTACATTCCATCTGGATTTTTTGGTGAGCAAATGGACCTCCACGCCGGAATGGGGAATCGCCTTTTTGGCACTCCCGGCAATCTGGCAGTTATCGGGGTACACCATGGCCATGTACCTGGCAGGGCTGCGCGCAATACCGGACGAAGTGCGCGAGGCAGCGCGTGTTGATGGCGCGTCGGAATTCGAGATCTTCCGGTTTATCGTTATGCCCATGCTCCGGCCAGTTACGCTCTCAGCAATGGTTATTTTGGGGCACATGTCCCTTAAGACGTTCGACCTGGTGATTGCCACGGTGGGCAAGCAGTTGGTACTGGATATGCCTTCCATCAACATGTGGCAGTCAACCTTTGATGGTCTTCAATACGGCAGCGGCGCAGCCATCAGCATCCTTCTGTTGCTCGGTACGGCGGTGTTGATCGTTCCTTACCTGATCTTCTCGCTGCGAAAGGAAACTCACACATGAACCGCAGCCGCGCGCGTTACTGGAGTTACCTTCCGCTTATTTTGCTGGCGATCTTCTACCTGATCCCCATGTATATCATGGTTGTTACGGGGTTTAAGGCTGGGGATGAGATCAGCCTGAAAACCATGTGGAACCTCCCAAAGACGTTGAGCTTGGATAATTTTAAAAAAGGCTTCGAACTGCTCTCGCCATATCTTTGGAACAGCTTGAACATCGTCATTCCGGCTGCCCTGCTCTCATCGATTCTCGGCTCATTGAACGGCTACGTGCTGGCGAAATGGAAGTTCAGAGGCGCCGATACCATCTTCACCCTCATCCTTTTCGGCATGTTCATTCCATACCAGTCCATCCTGATCCCCCTGGTGCAATTCATGAACACCATTGGTCTTTATGGGGGATTGCCCGGGCTGGTTCTGGTTCACATCATCTATGGTATACCGATCACCACACTGACCTTCCGCAACTATTATGCCAGCGTTCCCAATGAGCTGGTTGAGGCTGCCAAGATCGATGGCGCCGGGATGTTGAATATCTATTGGAACATTCTCATGCCGATTTCTATCCCCAGTTTTGTGGTGGTGCTCATCTGGCAATTCACCCAGGCTTGGAACGACTTTCTGTTTTCGGTTATTCTCACCAGTCCCAAAAACTGGACGGTTACCGTAGCACTCAACAATATCTCCGGCGGGCAAATTGTGCCATGGAACTTGCAAATGGCCGGATCATTGCTGGCTGCATTG
Source organism: Anaerolineaceae bacterium (assembly GCA_041910365.1). Taxonomy (GTDB): domain Bacteria; phylum Chloroflexota; class Anaerolineae; order Anaerolineales; family Anaerolineaceae; genus UBA6107. Next base: position 11,292 of record JAYRQY010000146.1, read on the forward strand.
CCGACATTGCTGGTCTATATTCTGCTGGGCAGATATTTCCTGCGCGGGATGATGGCGGGATCACTCAAGGGATAAAATCCGATTCTTCTCCTCATGGGTGCAAAGGTTCCTGCAGGGGACGCTCAGGAACCTTTTGCTTTCTTAAACAAACATGCCTCGAAAGGCATGTTGTTCTATCACGATAGAGAAAGACCTAGATAATGTTTACAACTCCGGCCCATAACACGGTGAACTTGGGGTGGGGGTGCCCTGAACTAGGGGGCACCAGGTGCCCGATGGCGATAATGATCTTCTGCCCGGACTGAAAGCCGGTAAATGGTGCGGAACCATACATGGGCACCAGGTTTGCAGCATCAATAACATGCAAGGTTTCACTTGCCTCATAGGCTGTGGCGTAAAGTTGCTCTTTTCCGGTGACGATTTGGATGACGTTTGGAGCGGTGAACCCAACCCCTTCAGGAATGATGAACTGGTAGCCGTGAGTGGAGATGCGGAATCCCAAACGGCTGCTCACGTTGTATTCGAGCGGGGACAGGTTATCTTGGTGGATGGTCTGCCAGTGCGGCTCGTCAACGACGATGATCGGTAATTCCAGGTCGGGGGTAATCGATGACATGTTATTCCGGGCGTTGCTTTTTCAGGACCGTTCGCAGAACCAGACCCAACCCGATCAGGATCAGGAAGCCTGCACCGATGGCTTTTACCATGGGATTGCCAAACATTGCGGCGAAAAAGGCAAAAACAGCCGCGCTAATGAGCATCATCCAGGAGCCGGTCTTACGAACATCCTCGTGCCAACTGCCAACGCGTGCGCCTGAGTATAGCCCCAGTCCGACTGCCGCTGGGATGAGGATCCAGGCGTATGCCCATACCTCCCAATTGCCGCTTAGAACATTGAACAGGAATATGCCGCCCAGGACGACGAAGATCATTCCCGGGATATAAAGCCCGGCAAGACCTTCACGTGAATTTGGCCATACCAAAGCCGGCAGCAGGAACCCGACCCCTAAAACGATGAAAATGAAGGGCCATGTTTTTCCATCCGCAAATCCCGGGATCAGATTGACGATGAAGAATGCTGCTCCCAGTAATACCAGGATGATCCCGGTGGCGAGTGTACCTTTTCGCGATTCATTCATAATTCACCTCACTAGTTAATTATAGAAGGTATGCCGAAAAAATCAAATTGGCGCAGGAAAAAATTACGGGAATTTTAAATCAAATGGTATAATAACCGCGCTTAACCAAATGGAGAGGTAGCGCAGTTGGCCTAACGCGCTCGCTTGGAAAGCGAGTATACCGCAAGGTATCGTGGGTTCGAATCCCACCCTCTCCGCTCACAAACTACAGCTCATAGCTCATAGCTCATAGCTCATAGCTCTCTATCTCCGCTGACCATAAATATTCTTTTCGCCGGTGCGCCTCGACCGCTCTCCGCTCGTAGCTCATAGCTCATAGCTCATAGCTCACAGTTCACAGCTCATAGCTCTCAATCTCCGTTAACCACACATATTCTTTTTGCCGGTGCGCTTCGACCGCTCTCCACTGACTAATCACAAATAACCAATCACTAATCACTAAACGATACGCTCCACTCTCCACTTACTACGTTCTGCTATTAGCCATCTGCTAAGAGCTATCAGCTATCATCTATCAACTACAATCTATCATCTACATAGCATAGCAAGGATTGGATTGACGTAAATATGCGAAAGGCAGGCATGGGGGGGACATGTCTGCCTTTCATCTAGGGAGGGAACTCCACCTTTTGAGGGGTGGATAGACACAATTCCTACCGATAAAGTGTGTCTATTAGGTAATATACATCAAAATTATCCAGAATACATTAAAATAAATTAAGAGTTATCTTGTCCACTTTGCCGAGTTTCAAATTCGTCCAGCCAAAATTGCAGTTCGCTTTCAGAGAGCGTTTTTTCATTTTTCTCCCTGGCTGCTGCCGGGCTAGAAAAAACCCGCTGCATCTCCGCATAAAAAGCTTCCGAACTCTGTGCTTCAGCCCCCACGCTTCTGACGGCGTTTTGAACACGGTGGTCGGAACTGATTACCGTCAGAGGGGCGTTGGGGCGGTAATGCTGCCTGGTAAAGTTGATGATTGCGTCATCTGCGGTCAATCCTTTACGGATGAAATGTACATTCACCAAACCGTATTTTTTTGCCGGGTTACCTTGCGCAGGTGAGCCGTCAAAAAAGAGTTCCGCTTGCGTTCGGCTCAACCGGCAGTACTCTTTGACCACCTCGACCAGGGCATTCTCATCCTCAGAATCGCTTAACTTTAATCCCGGTACTTTGGGGACAAGGTTGTGACCGTCGATGATTATTTTCTTCATCCTGTGCATAAGATTATTCTAACCTGATTCTATGCTATGATTTTAACGGGTGAACCATGAAGAAACTTTATCCTTACCTGCTCTTGAACATTATCGTCTCAGCGCTGACCATGCTGATTGTTCTTCTTATCTGGAATAAAACGCATCCCGCAGCGGCTACGGTTTCCCAGATCAACAAGACCTCGCAATCCGCTGCAAATTCTGCCACGCCGACGCAATCACTGCCGCCACTCGATGAGCAGGTGATCGAGGTGCAGGCGGTCATCGTTCCGGGAGACCTTGAATCAGAACGGGTGCTCATCCGCAGCGTCAGCGCTTCAGCCCTGCAGTTATCTGGCTGGGTCGTGTCGAACGGCAAAGGAGAAGAGTATTCGTTCCCTTCACTCACCTTGTACCCCGGCGGAGTGATCGCTTTGTATACCAAAAGCGGGACAGATACTGCCCTTGAGGTGTACTGGGGATTGGACAAGGCAGCCTGGAAAAATAGCGCTACGGTCACCATCAACGATTCCGCTGGGCACGTTCGGGTCGAATATGATATCCCATGAGAAATGTTAAAAATCCGGATGTGCCTGCGCAGTTCAGGTAAAATGTACAGGAACAGAATACAGTTCAGCAGGATGTGCAAATGACACAAGCGCTTTATCGTAAATGGCGGCCGAGGAAGTGGGATGAGGTAATCTCCCAGGAACACGTGGTGAAAACGCTTCGGAATGCCATTCAATCCGAAAAGGTGGGGCATGCGTATCTCTTTTCGGGTCCGCGCGGGACTGGCAAAACCACCACGGCGCGCCTTTTAGCCAAAGCGGTGAACTGCCTGGCAGCGGACGTCTCCGGCCGGCCATGTGATGAATGTGTCAACTGTGTTGCAGTGAATGAGGGGCGTTTCATGGACCTCATCGAGATCGATGCTGCCTCAAACACCAGTGTTGATGATGTGCGCGACCTGCGGGAAAAGATCAACTTTTCCCCCTCCACGGGTAAATACAAGGTCTATATCATCGATGAAGTTCACATGCTTTCCACAGCCGCCTTCAATGCGCTGTTAAAGACACTGGAAGAACCGCCAGCCCATGCGATTTTTATCCTGGCAACCACCGAAGTCCACAAGATCCCGGCCACGGTATTATCGCGCTGCCAGCGCCATGAATTTCGGCGCATCCCGGTGAAGGAAATTAATGCCGCGCTGCAAAAACTCTGCAAGGATGAGCACATAAGCGCCGATGAGGATGCCCTGCTTCTGATCTCCCGGCAGGCGACCGGGGCAATGCGCGATGCGATCTCCCTGCTGGATCAATTAGCCTCCACCGGTGAAAAGATCAGCATGGAACTGGCACAGCAGGTGCTGGGCACCGCCACCAGCCAGGTGGTGATTGCGCTCGTCGATGCGATCATCCAAAAGAACTTGTCTGCGGGGTTGGATACGATACACAAAGCGCTGGATGCCGGCAGTGACCCGCGCCAGTTTGCACGCCAGGTGACCGAGTACCTGCGCGGTTTGCTGCTGATAAAAATGGGCAACGATCGGCACATCGAAGCGACCAAAGAAGGCAAACAATCCATGCATGAGCATAGCGAAAAAGTGAACACCGCTGCATTGATGCTTTGGATCGACAATTTCAATGTTGCCATCAATGACCTGCGCACGGCGTGGCAGCCGGGCTTGGCTTTGGAAATGGCTATGGCAAAATGCGTTGCCTATGGTGCACAAGAAGTGCCGGCTGTTGAACTCGCATCCAAAAATCCTGTTAAGGTGGCGGATCGGGTTGAAAACATTGAACCTGCCAAAAAGACCCAGGAGCAACCTGGTTCTTCATCCCGCGCGGTAAAAACCCAGAATGCTGTTGAAGAGTCAAAGGCAGCCGAACCTGCTGCTCCGGTGGTTACCACGGGTGAGCTCACGCTGGAGATGATCAGAAGCCACTGGGTGGGGATCCGGGCGGAGGTGAAAAGAATGCGCCGCCCGCAAACCGAGGCACTGCTCAATTCTCAAAAGAGCCTGCGAGTTAACAATGGGACTCTTTACATCGGGTTTGATGGCGATGTGCTCAAACAAAAGATGGCATTGCCTGAAAACATCCAAACCACGCAGCAGGCAATTTTGCAGGTGGTTGGGATGACTGTGCCCATCATATGCGAGGTAAACAGCAGCAAAGCCTCGAAACCTGTCTCGGACATGGATGTTGACCCGGATGGTTTGGTGGGAACTGCCATGAACCTGGGCGGCAAACTGGTACATCGAAAATAAGGACTGAAGGAGCATACTAATGGCTAAAGGATTTAATCGACCGGCAGGCGGGGGAATGGGCGGCGGGGGGATGATGGCCCAGATCAAAAAATTGCAGGAGCAAATGGAAGCTGCGCAAGCCCAGTTGGCTGTAGAAACAGTGACATCTTCCGCCGGCGGCGGGGCGGTCAAAGTAACCATGACCGGTGACCAGCACTGCACGGCGGTGGTAATCGACCCCGAAATGCTTAAGGATGCCGATGCTGAAATGCTCCAGGACCTGGTGCTCAGCGCAGTCAACCTGGCATTGGATGATTCCCGCAAGCTGGCGTCTGATAAACTTGGACCGCTTGCCGGGGGTATGCCGGGTCTTGGGTTTTAATCTGCAAAATGGCTATCTTACCAGCCCCAATCCAGAACCTCATCACCGCGTTGGAGCGGCTGCCGGGGATCGGTCCAAAATCAGCCTCGCGCCTGGCGTTTTACCTGTTGCGCGCGCCAGAGGAGATTTCGGCATCGTTAGCTGCAGCGTTAACCGGGCTGAAAACCTCCACCGGTTCCTGCCGGATTTGCTCGAACATTACCCTGTCCACTCAGGATACCTGCGAGATTTGTTCCAATGAAAAGCGTGCCGATGGTTCCATTTGCGTTGTTGAGGATGCGCTGGATATCCTGGCATTGGAGCGTACCGGCGGATTTAATGGCCGTTACCATGTGCTGCAGGGGTTGCTCTCGCCGATCGAAGGCATCGGACCGGACGACTTGCGCATAAAACCATTGATCGAGCGTGTCCGTTCAGGGGAGGCGCGTGAGATTATCATTGCTACCAACCCCAGCATGGAAGGTGATGCCACTGCGCTCTACTTGCGCCAGCAACTGCTGCCATTGGGGGTGCGGGTAACCCGCCTGGCGCGCGGTCTGCCGATGGGGGGTGACCTGGAGTATGCCGATCAAAACACACTCCTGCGCGCCCTTGCCGGGCGGCAGGAAATGTAGCAAAAAATAATGAGCACCGCGTAGGTGCTCTTTTTATCGATAGAATACTTTTTACTTTTTAAATATGGTTAACAGAACTTTCTCTTTGTCCAGTTTTTTGGTACAGAAGCGGAAAAAATATAGTGTTGTATAATGCGCAACTATGTTGTACAATATACAACGATGAGCGAAATACAATCTCTTGCGCGTGGTCTGGTCGTCCTCAAACTCCTCGGAGAAACTCCCGGGGGTTTGACGGTTACCGAGCTGGCTGAGAACCTCGGTGTTGATAAAGGTACTGCCTCGCGCCTGGTATCCACGCTTTCCGGTTTCGGTTATGTGGAAAGGGATGAGGATACCCGGCGCTACCTGCTTGGCTCGCAGGTGGTCACCCTCAGCCGCAAGGTGCTGAACAGGATGCCCCTGCGCGAAACTGCCAAGCCTTTTCTCGATCAATTGATGCAAAAGAGCGGGGAATGTGCGCATCTCGCCATTCATGCCCAGGGCAAAGCGTTATACATCGACCAGGTGGAGTCTCCGGCTTCGTTGCGTGTGAATGCCCAGGTGGGCACGATGAATCCTTTGCATTGCACCGCTTTGGGCAAGGTTCTCCTCGCATTTGGGGCTGCTGAGCTGCCTCCAGCGCTTGAACCTCACACGTCGAAAACAATCACCGATTATGCTGCTCTCTCAGCTCATCTTGAGGAAATCCGTAAGGCCGGTTGCGCCATTGATGATGAGGAATTCGATACCGGCATCCGTTGTATCGCCGTGCCTGTTTTTGATTTTCGCGGCAAAGTAATTGGTGCCATCGGCATCTCCGGTCCATCTTCCCGTATGACACCCGAAAAACTTGAGGGATTAAAAGAAATTGTCATTACAGTCGGTCGGCAGCTCACAGACCGCATGGTATTTGTGCGCTGATTAACCGGTTTCGATTTGAACACCTGCCGAGGCGAACATGGTTGAAGCAAAAAGACCACCCTTATCTGAATTAACCAGGCTGCGCTCCCTTCATGCAGGGCAATACGCCGCCGGTACACTCCCCGATATGCTCGACTTGACGCTTTCCGAAGCCATCATTATCGGATTGCTCCGGCAAAACGTCAGAACCTTCTTTACGGTATTCGGGCATGGTTCCACCGAGATGGGTGAGGTGCTGCGCATTTACCAGGAAGCCGGGTTGGTGAAGGTTTTGGGTGTTCGTTCAGAGATCGAGGCTTCGCATGCGGCAACCGCCTTGCGCTGGGTCACTGGTGAAAAATCGGCAGTGGTCACATCGATTGGCCCCGGCGCCTTACAGGCAGTGGCAGCCTCGCTGGTTCCCGCATCCGATGGCATCGGGGTGTGGTACCTGCTCGGGGATGAAACCAGCGAGGACGAGGGGTTTAACATGCAGCAGATCCCCAAGCCCCAGCAGTCCCTCTTTTTGCAGTTGACCAGCCTGATCGGCAATGCCTATTCACTTCATACGCCCCTTGCACTCTCCACAGCATTAAAGCGCGGCGCGCTGACGGTAGATCATCCTTATCGCCAGGGGCCGTTTTACCTGCTACTGCCGATGAATACCCAGGCAGCCTGGCTCCCTGCTTACAATATACGCGAGTTGCCATTTGCGGAAAGTATTCCCCTGCCTGCTTCAGATGGTGACTATGACCGAGCATTTCGCTGGATTGGCGAAGCCAGCAGGATTGTGGTGAAAGTCGGCGGCGGGGCGCGCAGGTTCGGAAATGAAATCACGAGTTTGCTTAATAAATCCGCCGGTGTGCTGGTGCATACTCCCATCGCGACCGGCTGCATCCCGTATGCTCATCCGCAAAATATGGGAGTGGGCGGTTCCAAGGGGTCGCGGTGCGGGAATTATGCCATGGAGCACGCCGATCTGCTCATCGCGCTGGGAACGCGTGCCGTCTGCCAGTCGGACTGTTCGCGTACCGGTTACCCCAACGTGAAGCGCGTGATCAATATCAATGCTGACATTAACGATGCTGTCCATTATGCCGATACGCTCGCCCTGGTTGGCGATGTGGGCAAGACGCTGGAAAAACTGATCTCCTTGCTTGGGGCGCACTCAGCACCGAACACCGCCTGGCTCAAACAATGCGCCCTCGAAAAAACGGAGTGGCAGCAATTCAAGCAGCAGAGGCGATCCAACCCGGTACTGTTCGATGAGTATTGGAAGCGTCCGGTCCTCACGCAGCCAGCGGCGATCATGCTCGCAGAAGCCTGGGCGAAGGCGAATGATTACAAACTCTTCTTCGACGCCGGCGATGTGCAGGCCAATGGTTTCCAGGTGCTGGAAGATGACCGACCCGACCAGACCTTTACTGAGAGCGGGGCTTCCTATATGGGATTTGCCGTATCCGCTTTGCTGGCGACCGGGGCGGCTCTAAAGAGTTTCAAAGCCATGGCAGTCACTGGTGACGGTTCATTCACCATGAACCCCCAGATTCTAATTGATGGGGTGGAACATAAAGCGCATGGCTGCATCCTGATGTTGGACAACGGGCGCATGGGGGCGATCACTGGTCTGCAAAAGGATCAGTACGGCAAAGGTTTCGCGACGTGGAATACGCATCATGTCGATTACCTTGCCTGGGCACGCAGCGTTCCGGGTGTGCTTGCGCTCGCTGGTGGTGATACACCAGAAGCACTGAAAACAGCCCTGGCACAGGCTGCTGCTCACCCGGGATTGTCCTTCATCCACGTCCCGGTCTATTATGGCGATGACCCGCTGGGCGGCATGGGGGTTTACGGACGATGGAATGTGGGAATCTGGAGCGAGGACGTTCAGGCGCTGCGCCACAAGATTGGACTTTAGGAGAATACCTGAGGAGTTATGAGTGATTTGTCTGCCCAAAAGATTGTTGAACTGAACGAGATTGCACGGAGATTGCGTGTGGATAGCCTGCGCTTGATCCACCGCCGCGGTTCAGGGCACCCCGGAGGGGCTTTATCTGCTGCCGACATCCTGGCTGTGCTCTATTTCCACGTCATGAACATCGACCCCCGCAAGCCGGATTGGGATGAACGCGACCGCTTCATCCTCAGCAAAGGGCATGCCTCCGCCGTTTTGTATTCAGCGCTAACACGCAGGGGGTATTTCCCCCTTTCAGAATTGGATAACTGGGGCGAAGTGGAGTGCCCGCATCAGGGTCATCCTGACCGTTTAAAAACCCCCGGGGTGGATATGACCTCCGGTCTGCTGGGGCACGGGGTGGCAGTCGGCACGGGGCTGGCATTAGCCGCACGCCGGAAGGGACAATCCTGGCGGACGTACGTTTTGCTGGGGGATGGCGAATGCCAGGGGGGTATCGTCTGGGAGGGGGCGGTGACCGCCGCTAAGTTCCACCTTGGCAATCTTGTCGCCATCCTGGATTACAACGATGTGCAGTTGGATGGCTTTGTTCATGATGTAATGCCTTTGGGGAATATCCACGACCGCTGGGCGGCGATTGGCTGGCACGTGATCGAGGTGAATGGCCATGATGTGGATGCGCTGGCTGCTGCTTTTGAAAAAGCCCGCAGCATTGAAGACCGTCCGGTGATCATTATTGCCCGAACTACCAAAGGAAAGGGAGTTTCATACATGGAGAACCAATCCTTCTGGCATGGGAATGTTCCAAACGCCGATCAACTGGCGCAAGCCCTGGAAGAATTGGGGGAGGTGATCCATGGCTGAGATGGCAATGCGTGAGGCTTACGGGCGCGCGCTGGCTGATTACGGGGAACTGAATCCCGCGGTGGTCACGCTTGATGTTGACACCTCGGCTTCGACCCTTTCCAACTTCTTCGCCAAGCGTTTCCCGGACCGTTTCTACAATATCGGCATCGCCGAGCCTTGCATGGTGGATGTTGCGGCAGGGCTGGCTTTGGGAGGGTTCATCCCATTCATCAATGGATTCGCTTCGATCCTTTCATTGCGCGCGCTGGAGCAGATTCGCTCCTGTGTGTGTTATACCAACACCAACGTGAAGATTGCCGCCAGTTATGCCGGCATTTCCGATTTCAAGGATGGCGCCACCCATTATTCGATCACGGATCTGGCAAATGTGCGCGCGCTGCCTGGTCTCACCGTCATCGTGCCGGCGGATGCCGCTGAAGCCGCGGACTGGGTGCCGATTGCGGCAGCGCATGATGGACCGGTTTACCTGCGCATCAGCCGGGCGGGAGCCATTCCGGTACATCCCCCCCAAAGCAAACTTGAGATTGGCAAGGCGCGGATGCTCCGCGAGGGAACAGACCTCACCATAATTTCGATGGGGTCCATGCTTGGCAGGAGCCTCAGAGCTGTTGAGGAATTGCAGGCAAAGGGGATCTCTGCCCGCCTGGTGGAAATGCACACGCTAAAGCCCATTGACCATGAAATGATCAGCCGATGCGCCGAGGAAACCGGAGCCATTATCACCGCTGAAGAACATTCCATCATCGGCGGTTTAAGCAGCGCGGTGGCTGAGGTGCTCACCGCAACCTGCCCGGTTCCCCAGGAACGGGTGGGAATCAATGATTACTTCTGCCCCACCGGGCGTGACCTGGATAAATTGATGGATGCCTGCGGGTTGTCCATTGCAGCCATCCTTGCTGCCGCGGAGCGGGCACTCCGGCGTAAGAAGTAAAAGGGATGAAGTGGAGAACGGAGGACTTGATGAGGATTGCTATTGTTAATGAAATAAGTGCAGCCGAGAAAAACGCCGACATCCTCAAGGCACTGGAGGGACGCGGTCTTGAAGTGCTTAACCTGGGCAATACCCGGGCAGGCGATTCGCCGGAATTGCTCTACACCCATACAGGCTTGATGTCTGCGCTGTTGCTGCACCTGAAGGCGGTGGATATGGTCATCGGCGGCTGCGGTACGGGCATCGGATATTTGAACTCTGTGGTGCAGTACCCCGGTATCATATGCGGTCACCTGTTGACCCCGCTGGATGCATTCTTATTTGCCCGCATTAATGCCGGCAATTGTGTCTCGCTGGCACTTAACCAGGGGTATGGCTGGGCAGGGGATGTGAATCTGCGCCTGATGTTCAATGAGTTATTCACCACCCAAACCGCTACAGGGTATCCGCCTCACCGGGCAGAGCCGCAGCGCCAGTCGCGCGAGATGATGAGCGTGATATCCCAGGGCGCCCATCGTCCATTTGCCGAGATCACCCGTTCACTTCCGCTGGCATTCACCCAATGGGCATTGGAGTTCCCGGCGTATAAACCCGTCTTGATGGATTATTTGTATTCTGATCCAGATTTGGAATCCGAGATAACAAAAATTTTGTAAACAGGAGGACACATGAACACACCGGCTTCAGCGCATAAGTTAAAAGCAAGAACCAAGTGGTTTTATGGTATCGGAGATATTGGAAACGCCGCAGTCAATTCTTCCATCCAATTCTTCCTGATGAAGTTCTTTACCGATGCCACCCTCATCGTCCCTGCGCTTGCCAGCAGTGCCCTGCTCATCGGCAAGATCTGGGACGCCATCAATGATCCGCTCTTTGGCTGGATCACTGACCGCACCCAATCGAAAATGGGGAAACGCCGTGTTTACATGCTGTTTGGTGCGATTCCGTTGGGGATTTCCATTGCGTTGTTGTGGTTCGTTCCGGCTGGGTTAAGCCAGGTGATGACCTTCATCTGGATCGCTGTGACCTTTTTGTTATTCGACACCATCTGGACTTTAACCAATGTACCCTATTACGCGCTGACTTCTGAACTGACTGATGATTATGATGAACGCAGTAGCCTGACGGTCTACCGTATGGCGTTGGCCGTCCCGGCATACCTGGTGGGCGCAGCGCTTACCCCGATGATCGTTGGTTTCTTTGCCATCCAGCGCACCGGCTATGGCTTTATCGGCATCGCTTACGGTGCACTCGCGGCCATTGCGCTGCTGGTGTCCGCTGGCGGCATCCGCGAACGTTCGAATGTGGTTCAAACCAAGGGCGAACCTAATCCGTTCAAATCCTTCAAGCATGCCTTTGAGAACCGCTGTTTTATTTATCTTTGTCTCGTGTATTTCACCGTCAATATTTCCTTTGCTTTTGCAAAGACACTGATGGCTTATTTCGTTGAATACCAGCTCATGATGAAGGAGATGGTCTCTGCGGTAATGGGAATCCTCCTGGTTTGCGTCATCATCGCACTGCCCATCTGGCAGAAGGTTGCGAAAAAGACAGACAAAGGTCCAGCCTATGCCATTGGTATGGGGATGGGTGCAGTGGCATTGGCGCTGATGTTCTTCCTTCCGCACAAGCCTACCTGGCTCATCTACCCGATCGTAGTGCTGGCGGGATTTGGGTTTGGCGCTAACTGGGTCTTCCCTTGGGCAATGATCGCAGATGTATCAGACTTTGACCGTGTAAAGACAGGGCAATTCCGCAGCGGGATCTATTACGGAGTTTGGGGGCTGGCGACCAAGATCTCCGAAGCGCTTGCGCTGGCCGTCGTGGGGTGGGTGTTGACCGGTTTTGGCTATGTTGCCAATGTGGAACAAACCCCGCATGCACTGCTGGGCATCCGCCTGTTTTTCGGTATCGTTCCTGCAATTTGTATCTTTGTGGCTCTGCCATTCTTGTTCAAATACCCGATCACACGCAAAAAACATGCTGAAGTACGGGCGCAATTGGAAGCAATGGATGCTGAGGCTGCCAAATCTTCATCTGCCTCAGTGTCATAAGACAGTCAGTAAATAAACAGGAGGATTTATGGAACCAATCCGGGTTGCCATTGTGGGGTGCGGGCGTATCTCCACGCTGCACCAATTGGGATATCGCAATCGTGAGGATGCGAAGATCGTGGCTGTGTGCGACACCAACCGTTCGCTTGCCAAAAAGAAAGCCAAAGAATGGGAAGTTGCCAAGATATACACGGATTATGCCGATGTCCTCTCTGACAAAGAAGTGGATGTGGTGGAACTGCTGACCCCTCATCACCTGCATTGCCCGATGACCGTCCAGGCAGCGCAAGCCGGCAAGCACATTTCAGTGCAAAAACCCATGGCGCTCTCCGCAGCTGAAGCCGACCAGATGATCGCCGCAGCCGGCAAGGCAGGGGTGATCCTGCGCGTCTACGAGACCTTTGCCTATTACGCCCCTGCGGTAAAAGCGAAACAGATGATCGACGCGGGCGAGATCGGCCAAATTCGCGCTGTCCGCATGCACATCAATACCGGAAGCGGTTCCACCTCCTGGCAGGTGCCGCTCTCTGCCTGGTTGTGGCGCTTTGATGAGAAGAAATGCGGTGGGGGACCGCTTGTTTTTGACCACGGTTATCACTTGTTTTCCGTGGGATACTACCTCGGCGGTCCTGTGGAGAAGGTCTATGCCTGGATCGACCATTCTCCGGTGAAGGAAGCCGGCGGCCTGGTGAAGATCGATGCGCCGGCGATGATCATGTTCCAATTCAAGAACTTGGCTTACGGTCAATTGGATGTTGAGTACACGCCGGCGATGCGGATTTATTCCGACTATTATGCCGACGATGACCGCGTCGAGGTGATCGGTGATAAAGGGGTGCTGTTCATCAACCGCTATACCACCCGCACGGTGGATCTGCCCGAGTTGATGCTCTTCAAGGATGGCAAAACCACCGCCATACCGGTGGAAGGCGTGGAGTGGCACGATTCGTTTATTGCTACCACCCAGGATTTCATCGAGAAACTCAAAACAGGCGGGCAGCCGCGCCTGGATGGACCTACCGGCAAGGCAGTGCTCCAATTCACGCTGGCTGCCATCCAATCCGCGGCAACCGGGCGGGAGGTGCGCCCGGATGAGGTAGCCTGATTTCGAAGTGTTATTAGAACAGGAAACGCTCCATTCGGAGCGTTTCTCTTTCGTAACGATGTAAATAATGAAACTGTTAGGTGGATAAGAAAATTATAAAATTCAGGGATGGTATAATTTTTTTAACCTCCTGCTAAAACATTGTTCCCATTCTTCTGTTTTGGCATGGGAATTTATCCGTGTGGTACTTCCGCCTGTTCCAAATTGTGATTTTATCGAGTTTGTTCTCTTTCATACCACTGTGTGCCTGAATACCGACTGTCGCTGATATAAAAAGGCACACGATCCAGAGGGAAAAGGATTTTTAATGAAAAAACTCGCGCCACCCAGTCCCGTTGAACTCAGGTTCCGGCGGATTCTCGCCCTTCTCGGCTTTTTGATGGTTGTCTTTGGGCAGTTTTGGGTTTTTGCAGAACCTGCCACGCTGGATGCGCTCCCGCCTTCAACGCTGATTCTCTCAGGAATTGGATTGGCGTTTTTCTTTGCCAGCTTCTTTATCCGACTTAGACCTTCTTTTCAATCCCGCATCGAGAACTTTCGCATCTCTCATAAAGTGATCTGGGTCCTGGCAGCGGTTTTCTTTTCCTGCCTGGCTGCCTTTGCAATGCTGTTGTTCATGAAATACGACAAGAATACCTATATCCCGGTTCTAACCGCCTGGTTTGGCGCGGGAGCATTTTATGTTTTTGCCTTTCGCGGTGCCATTCCATCGTGGAAAGGTATCTGGAGTTGGGTAAAGGCACACCGCAGTGAACTGGTCATCGTTGGCGGGATAACCCTCGTGGCGGCAGGATTAAGGCTGATCACATTGGGCGTGTACCCTCGCGTGATCGATGGAGATGAAGGGTTGTTGGGGCTTTATGCCCAAACCACCAATGTGGGCGCGTTGGCCAATCCATTTGCGCTCTGGGAGAACTTTGGCGCGCTCTACCTGCAGGGCGTCAATCTGGCTATCCGCCTTTTTGGTGCCACTCCTTTAGCGCTGCGGATCTTCCCGGCGATAAGCGGAATCCTGGCTGTTCCAGCCTTGTATCTTTTTGCGCGCCGGGTTGCCGGTAAAAAAGTGGCCACGCTCAGCGCATTTTTGCTTGCCATTTCTCATACACATATCAACTTCAGCCGCATTGGCTCCGTCGGCTATATCCACGGCACCTGGTTGGTTCCCCTTGAGTTGTTTCTACTGCTTACCGGGCTTGAGAAAAAAAAGACCTGGATGACCGCCGCGGCGGGTGTGCTGCTGGCAATCCATTTTTGCGTCTATCTCACGTCCCAGGTCATCATCGCTTTGGTGCTGGTTTTTATGCTCCTTCTTCTCATTTTCAAAAAGCGCTGGTTCCTCCAATGCTATCGGCAGGCAGCGGCGTTTTGGGGAGGGTTTGTGATCATGATCCTTCCCGAATTTGCCTATGTGTTAAAAAACCCTGTCGCTTTCTTTGACCGCCTCTCCCGGGATGGTACATTCCAATCCGGATGGCTGTTCGAGACCATGGCAAACACCGGGAAAAGTGCTTTCGAGGTAATCGTTGGCAGGATAAGCCATGCTTTCCTTTCGCTCATCTATTATCCGGCGCTGGATTTTTATGGTTCCAACATTCCCATGCTTACCCTGTTCGTGTCAGTTTTCTTCCTCATCGGCGCTGTCATCGCACTTATCAAGATCCGCAAAACCGGGATGCTATTACTGAACGGATACTTCTGGTCGTTGACGGTGGCGATAGGGGTGTTCGCGATCCCGCCTTCGGCAGATTCTTACCGCATGCTGGCAGCGCTGCCTGCGGCAATGCTGTTTGCAGGGCTCGGCATCAACGAACTGATGGAGACCATCGGGGCAGGCTGGGCGCGTGCCAGAGCAGCGTACACCTTTGTTGTTACCGGTTTGCTGTTGACTTTGACCATCTTTAATATCTGGGTCTATTATGGGGATTTTGTGGGGCAATGCCGGTATGGCGGGGATATAAAAAGCCGTTTTGCCTCTTACCTCGGCTCGTATGCAAAAACAGTGGATCCAGGATCAAATATTCATCTTCTCAGCGATGCAGACTACCAGTATGGCACGCATCCTTCCACAGACTTCCTCAGCGGCAGCAGAGAAATTACCAACATTCCGGAGCCAGTTGCAGCGATGGGGTCGGTTCTGGGGGATACCGTTGTTGCCAGCCCTAACCGCATCGGTGAATTAAAAGAATGGATCAAGTTGCGCCCGGGGGGGCATGTGGACTTTGTCTATGATTGTTCCAACCTGATCCTATTAGCCTACCAACTGCCTTAAGGGAGCGATGGAACCTGCAGAATACAGGGTCATGTACCAGGTTGAAGACCATCACTGGTGGTACCGGGGGATGGCTGGGATCAGTTATGCCATCGCCAGGCGGTGGCTCCCTGTTCGAAAGACTTTGCGCATTCTCGATGCCGGCTGCGGCACCGGGTCGAATCTCCAGAAGCACCTTCCGGAATTTGGATCAGCAATCGGCGTTGACCTCTCCCTGCTTGCACTTCAATTGTGCCGCTCGAGGCACGTCCATTCGCTTGCCTGTGCTTCAGTGAGTGACCTGCCATTACCCGCGCAATCCTTTGACCTTGTTACAAGTTTTGATGTGTTGTACTCCAGCGAGGTTCCGGATGTGCCAGCCGCCCTCGATGAGATGGCTCGCATCCTGGTACCGGGCGGATATTTGCTGCTGCGCGTTCCGGCATATAACTGGCTGCGCGGCAGGCACGATCTTCAAGTTCATACCGCCCGCCGTTTTACCCTCAGGCAGGTTGCCGCGCTCCTTGGGTCCTCCGGCTACAAGATTTTGCATATCACGTATGCCAACATGTTCCTGTTTCCGCTGGCGCTGGTAAAGAGGCTTACGGACAGTTTCCTCCCGCAGCGCACCGCAGCCTCTGACCTGTCAATCCACTTCGGCTGGCTGAACCAGGTGCTCCTGGCCGTTTTGCGTATCGAAGCGCTTATGGCAGCGCGCATCACTCTTCCATTTGGTTTGAGCGTGATTGCCCTGGCGCAAAGGAAATGATGGACACGCCCGCCCCCAATCACCTCATCCGGTTATCCGGCATCAGCGCTGTCTTCCCCGCGTTCAACGATGCAGGAACCATCCCGAGCATGATCCTGGCGGCGCGGATGGCTTTACGCCAGGTCACCGATGATTATGAGATCATCGTCACCGATGATGGCAGCACCGATTACACCGGGGTAATTCTGGATGAAATGACGACTCTTATCCCTGAGTTGCACGTCATCCACCATCCAGCGAATCTTGGATATGGGTGTGCGTTGCGCAGCGGATTCGCGGCAGCCACAAAAGAATGGATTTTTTATACCGATGGCGATGCCCAGTACAACCCACTGGAACTGGTCAACCTTGTATCCGCCCTGCAGCCAGGCGTGGATGTGGTGAATGGCTATAAGATTGCGCGGCACGACCCATTGCTGCGCCGCATCATCGGGCGCACCTATCATTACCTGGTCAAGTTGGCGTTTGGTTTCCATTTACGCGATGTGGATTGCGATTTCCGGCTCATCCGGCGCAGAATATTTTCCGAGGTCAGCCTGGAGAGCAAGACCGGCACCCTGCCGCTTGAAATAGTTAAAAAATTTCAGGATAAGGGATTTGTTTTTTCCGAGGTTCCGGTGCATCATTACTTCAGGCAATATGGCAAGTCCCAGTTTTTCAACTGGCGGCGCTTGCTCGCCACTGGCAAACACCTGCTGTCGTTGTGGTGGACTCTGGTGATTCGCAGGCAGCATCTGCAAGGCGAGAAATAATGGCTTCTATGACTGCGGCATTCAAAGATAACCGCGTTCTGATAACTGGCGGATTGGGTTTTATCGGCAGCAACCTGGCGCGCCAATTGGTCGCACTGGGTGCCCGGGTGACGCTGATTGATTCACTATTACCGGAAGGCGGGGGGAACCGCTTTAATATCGCTGAGGTCGAAGATCAACTTTCTGTCCATGTTGCCGACATGAACGATGATGAACTGATGACCGGGTTGCTCCAGGAGCAGGATTTCCTTTTCAACCTGGCCGGGCAGACCTCTCACCTGGGCAGCCTGCAGGACTCCCAGGCTGATCTGAGAGCAAACGCGGTTAACCAGTTAAAGTTGCTCCAACTCTGCCGCCAGGTGAACCCGTCAATCAGGATCGTGCATACCAGCACCCGCCAGGTGTATGGGCGTCCGCACTATCTCCCAGTGGATGAAGTGCACCCGGTTTCTCCGGTGGACTATAACGGCGTCAGCAAACTGGCTGGTGAACAGTACCATACGATTTGCCATAATCTTTACGGGTTGCGAACCACCTGTTTGCGGTTGACCAACGTTTACGGTCCGCGTATGCGCATCAAAGACCCCCGGCAATCATTCATCGGCTGTTGGTTCCACCATGCGCTGGAGGGTCTTGAGATTCCCGTATTTGGCGATGGAACGCAGATCAGGGATTTCAACTATGTCGAAGACGTGGTGAATGCACTCCTGCTCTGTGCCGTGAGCCCTGAAGCGGATGGGCAGACCTACAACCTTGGCGGGGACGAGCCGCTTGCACTCAAAGACCTGGCGCACAGCATCGTCGAAATTGCCGGCAAGGGCAGCTGGTGCCTGGTGCCGTTTCCCCCTGAACGCCTGGCGATTGACATCGGTGATTATCACGGCGATTATTCACGAATTAAAACGCAATTAGGTTGGCTGCCTCAAGTGGGATTGCCAGAGGGCATCACTCGAACTTTGGATTTTTACCGTTTGCATGGGGATGCGTACCGATGAACGATATTCCTTTCCTGGATTTGAAAGCGCAATACCAGTCAATCCGCGTGGAAGTGGATGAGGCGATTGCGCGCGTACTTGAACGCGGCAGGTTCATTTTGGATGAGGAGGTGGCAGCCTTCGAGCAGGAATTTGCCGCCTACAGCGGTGCGGCGCAATCGATTGGGGTAAGTTCCGGCACGGCAGCATTGCATCTGGCACTGCAGGCTTGCAGAATCGGCAAAGGGGATGAGGTGATTACCGCTTCATTCACCTCAGTGGCAACGGTGGCTGCGGTTGAGCTGGCTGGCGCAAGGCCGGTGCTTGTGGATATTGACCCATTGCGCCACACGCTCGATCCGCAAAGCGTTTTGGCTGCGCTTACGCCCCGTACCCGTGCCATCATTCCGGTTCACCTGTACGGCTGCCCGGCTGACCTGGCGCCCCTGTTGGAAATCACACGTTCGCGAGGAATACACCTGATCGAAGATTGTGCCCAGGCGCATGGCGCGGTTTACAAAGACCGAAAAGTGGGGGGATGGGGAGAACTGGCTGCCTTCAGTTTTTACCCCACGAAAAACCTTGGTGCCTATGGAGATGGCGGCGCAGTCGTCACCAGTGACCCGGCACTTGCGCAGCGGGTACGCCTGCTGCGGCAATACGGATGGGAGCAGCGCCAGGTGAGCAAAGTGAAGGGGATGAACAGCCGGCTGGATGATATCCAGGCTGCTGTATTACGGGCGAAATTAACCCATCTCGATGCCTGGAATGCCCGCCGCCGCGAACTCGCCCGTCTTTATCAAATCGGCTTGTCAAAGACTGAATTAACCCTGCCATGCATCCCTGCAGATTCCTCTCCGGTTTATCATCATTATATTGTGCGCCACCCCAAGCGCGATCAATTGCAGGCGTATCTAGAGAAACAGGGCATCCACTGCCTGGTGCATTACCCGCTCCCCGTTCACCTCCAGCCCGCGTATGCGGATCTGGATTACCACCCTGGCGATTTGCCTCATTCGGAGGAAGCAGCCAGGCAGGTACTCTCGCTGCCTCTTTTCCCCGAGATGACGGATGAGATGGTCATTCACATCTGCGGGGTAATCGCTGAATTCAATTTTTCCGATTGATCCAGGCTAAAAACAAACCCCGCAAAGGAGACTTGCTTCTCCCGGCAGGGCTTTTATTAGTTCTGTATCTCGTCCAGGTTTATGACATCAGGGCATTCAAGGCTTCGAGCACCAGGAAGGTCGGCCATACGAGTGCCTTCAGGAAACCCAGCACACCAAGCCAGAAGGTGGAGGCTTGCCCGATGAAGTAAATCGCCGCGCCGATGATCCCAAGCCCGTAGACCGCTTCAGAGGCTCCCCCGTGATGATATCTGTATTCTCTGCTCATTTCTCTCTCCTTTTATTGATCTGTAATTAATACGTAAGGGGGCGGGAGAAAGTTGTATGGCGACCGCAGCGCTAAATCCACTTATGTTACTTTTGTCCTATTGAATTTTGGGAGGAATATGCCGTATTATTATTGTATCGTTATATACAATAGTATATAAAGTAAATATCCTGACAGGAGGAAGACATGGGTTCGAAAAAAGTGGTCATCATTGGGGCAGGCTGCGCTGGCTTATCTGCGGCATACAACCTGAAAAAGCAGGGGGTGGATTTTGTCGTCTACGAAGCCAGCAAAAATGTCGGAGGGCGCTGCCGCACCGAGTATGAAGATGGCTATGAATTCTTTGCCGGCGCAGGAAGTACTGAACCGCAGTGGGAAACCACCTTCCAGTACCTGAAGGAATTCAACCTGGCTGACCGCATCTATTCGCTCGGTGGAATGCGCTTTGGTTTCTACCGCAATGGAAGGATCCGCACCGTCTTCCTGGGCAGTAAATTCATGGATTCACTGCGGGCTCTCCCGGAGAATATCAGTTTCCTGTTCACCGGCATCCCCTTCAAGGCTTATGTGCAATTGTTCAAGGTCATCGGTCCAATCGGCAAGTATCTTAAACGCATCGATTCCAAGACGCATAACTACGAGGCACTCTCCGAGATCTCGGATCTGAGCACAGAGGAATTCTTCCTCCAGAATGGTGCACCTGATGCGTCCAAGTGGTTTGCCCACACTCTGCTGGCAATGATGGTGCTGGCGCGCCCCAAAGACATCTCCATTGCCCACCCGCTCACGCTCTTCTCCCTGATGCAGGGGATGTGCTCCATGCATGGCGGACTTGGCATGATCAATGATGCTTTGTACGAAAAGGTAAAAGACCACGTGGTACTGAATACCCCGGTAAAGAAAGTGGTTCTCAAGGACAAAAAAGTGGTCGGCGTTGAGACCCGCGATGGATTCATCGAAGCTGACCAGGTGATCTGCGGCTTGGATGCGGTGGACGTTGTCAAAGTGGTTCCTGATCTGCCGGATACGATGCGCACCCCGCTCGAAACCTGCAAATACAGCTCAACCTACTACTACCAGTTTGGGCTCGAAAAGCCGATCGTCAACAAAAAGGACACCCCGATGTACCTGGTGATGCTGCCCCCGGATACGGAATCCTTTATGAGTTACATGTCTTTGGGCAGCAGTTCGGTAGATAAACCGATTGCGGTCACGCCCACGCGCGGTTGGGAAGATGACCAGCTTGCCGGATTGACTGCCGAAGAACGCCGGCGCAAGGTGATCGATGAGATCCGCAAATTCGTGCCTTTCTTCCCCGCGGAACCCAGGGTTACCAAGTGTTACCGCTGGGACCGCGCCGTGAATATTGAAGCCCCCGGTCAGCACAATGCCATCCGCGAAATGATCGACAATCACATGAAGGATGTAAGCGGGCTTTACCTCGCGGGCGAATACCTCTTCCTCCTCGCCTGCACTGAAGGTGCCTTTTCCACGGGCAAGAAAGCCGCTGAAATGGTTGTGGATGACCTCCGAAACGAGAGGCTCTAGCGCCATGGAACTTGAGTGTGTCCTGCTCGGCTTGATCAACATGCATGGGAGAGTGTCAGGGTATGACTTGAACCGCATCATGCGCGAGTCAACCGGGTACCTCATCTCTGCATCCTTAAGCCATATCTATCCTTCTCTAAAAAAACTCCACGAGCGTGGGCTGGTTACTTATGAAGACCTTCCGATCAAGAACCGCCTGGCGAAGAAAGTCTACTCCATCACCCCGGACGGCGAACGCGTACTGCAGGATTGGCTGAGCAAACCGGTGGAGGAGAATCCGTTGGACTTTAAGCCATTTTTATTGAAGATGGCATTTTCACCGATCATGCCCAAAGCAACCATTCTCGATCATGTCGACCGCGAGATCAGCCGGCTTGAAAAGAACCACCAGGAGCTTGAACGAGACATAAATGTTGAGATGGAATATCTCGATAAGAGCAAGTTCGACCTGGAAAAAGCGCAACTGTTGTGGTCCTGGATCAACAAGGTTGGAATAAAAACGGACACAGAACATCTGGCGTGGTTGAGGGAATGGCGGCAGGTGATCCAGAAAGAAATCAAAAACTAGCGGAGGAGAAGAGATGAAATCACAGCGCATCCCATACCGGCAGGAGAACCACGGCGGCTTTGACGAAGAATGGCCGATACATAAAAAGGTTTCGGGCTGGTGGTATATCACCGGGTATTTTTCGGAGGTCGGAAAACCCGAAAGGTTGTATTCCTACCAGTTCACCATGATCAAGCCGCAGCTCTATGGCATGTCCCCCTGGCTCCTGCAGTTGGCAATCACCGATATCCAAAACGATAAGCACTTCTTCCGGCAGCAGGTTAAGTTCTTTGCCAACGACATCTATGTCACCAAAGACAGCCTTAATTATGGCTCACTGGCGCACCTGGAACGCCGTGAAAAGGACATGCTTCTTTCCATCCATAACGATTTGTTCGACCTGGAGCTGACACTCGACAAGGGCAAGGGTGCCGCCTGGCATGGGGATGATGGGGTGCTGGTGATGGGGAATCGGGAAAAGAAAGCGGAGCGCACCGTGTACTACTCTTACACCAATATGCCCTCTGCCGGCAAAGTGACCCTCCACACCCCGGATGGCGAGAACCGCACCATGCAGGTCACCGGCAAATCCTGGTTTGACCGTCAGTGGGGTCCTTACCATCTGATCAACCCGATGACCCACTGGGAGTGGTTCTCACTCCGGTTCTTCGATGACGAAGAGGTAATGCTCTTTGCTTTTCCCCAGTGCCCCTATTTTGATGGTACGTATATCGATAAGAATAAAAAACGCCAGTTGGTGCGCAACTTCACCTACACCCCGAAGGAAATCGTGGTGGTCAACGAGATCAAGTTCTCCAAGGGCTGGGATCTGGTCATGCCGGGTGTCAAAGAAGAAAAATACGAGATCCGCCCCCTCACCGGCGGGCAACTGAACCTGGCTTACTTTGAACTTATCGCCGAAATCATAAATCCAAAAGGCGAGACGGTTGGGTATTGCATCGTTGAGCTTCTCCCGGGTGCGCGCGACCCTGAAAAGAAACTTGGCTTGAACTTGTTCCGGAAGGTATAGCAGGTTTATCGAGTATACAAACAAAATCCGCTGATTCAGCGGATTTTGTTTGCGGGAATCCACATGCCTCACCAATCACATTCAGCAACTGGAAAAGGCGCAAGTCAGGCTGATCATGGGTTCAAGTATTCGCTAAGCGCGGGCAAAACCTCGCCGTTGAAATCGAAGAGTGCCTGGTTATCCCAGGAATTACCGGAGTTTGGATCCTGCGTATCCCAGCCGTTTCCGGGGACCACGGTCCAGGTGGCGTCCCAGTAAAAGACGCCCAACCCCCGGCCTCCGGGTACACCTCTTACGACCGACATCACATCCCGCATCATCCGGCGCTGCCCCTCGGGAGTAAATGGGTAGCCTTCTATCACCATATTCCTGTTCACGATATTTGCCAGTTTGTCCCCATCCAGAACGGTGAACGGATAAGCAAATTCAGCCACAACCACGTCTTTATCATAACGCGCTGAGAGGTCACTCAGGTTAGCCTGCAATTCCGCCAGGGTGCCATGCCAGAAGGGATAATAGGAGATGCCGATCACATCGAAGGGCACTTCCTGGCGGGTGATGTTATCGAACCACCAGCGTGCCATCTCATTGTCGCCACCCTCGGCGATGTGGAGCATGACCAGGGTGGAGTCAGAGCTCTCTTTTACTGCCTGGTAACCACTTTTAAGCAAAGCGCCGAGTTTATCAAAATGGTTGTAATCACCATCCGGCCAGAGCATACCGGCATTGATCTCGTTTCCGATCTGCACCATATCTGCCGGGGTACCCTGATCTGCCAGGCTCTTGCAAACATCATAAGTGTGGTCATATACAGCCTGCTTGAGCTGTTCAAAATCAAGGTTTTTCCAGGCTGCCGGTTTGTTCTGCTTTCCGGGGTCGGCCCAATCATCCGAATAGTGAAAATCTACCAATAGTTTCAGCCCAAGGCTTTTTATCCTTTTTGCCATCAGCAGGATTTCTTCCTTATTATGATAGCCGTCGGCGGGATCCACCCAGATCCTCAAGCGGGCGTAGTTCATTCCACTGGCTTTTAAGATCTCCAGCGCATCTGCCTGGGTGCCGTCACTGTACTTGTAAATCCCGCCCAAATCTTCAGACTTATGCAGGCTGGAGATATCGGCCCCAAGCATCGACAAGGCTGTCTCTCCTGGGGTGAGTTCGATGTCGTCAAAACTTGCCCAACTTTCGGGAGTGCCAAATGAATGGAGTTTGATCAGGCAACTCCCGCCGGCAGCGTGGAGTGAGACTGACAGACGGATCCAGCGGTAGCCCGGTGTTGTGGCAGGCACATACACCCGTTTTTCCTGGTCGGCGCAAACTAATGCCATATAGACTTCGTTTTCACCACTTGAGCGCACCCAGGCGCTTAATGTGTAGGCAGTTTCGGATAGCCCGCTGATGGATTGGCTGGTCTCGACGATATAAGTGGATGACTCCTTGTGGGTCAACCGCAAATTACCGGAGTGACCCCGCTCCTCCACCAGAATCGCGGTTTCGTCTCCGCTGCTGCTCCAGCCGGTGAGTTTTCCGTCTGCATCCACTTCCTCAAATCCGGCGTTGAGTACCACTGCTTCGTTTGGTGCGGCTTCCGGGGTGGGGGCTTCAGCAGGAATTGAAGGGGTTGCAGGAACATCGCATCCGGTCAGGTTAACCAACAGTCCGAGCATCAATATGATGGCGATCCAGACGGTTTTCGCTTTACCAACGTACATTAAGTTATCCTTTCACAGCACCCTGGGTAAGACCGCCAACGATTTGATCCTGTAAGACAAGATAGATAACCATAATCGGAACGGCGCCCATTAATGCCCCGGCGGCGAAAACACCCCAGCGTTGCTGGAATTGTGCGCCGGCAAAGATTTGCAGGCCAACCATCAGCGTGTAGGTTTCGTTGCTTCTCAGTAAAATGCGCGCCAGGACGAACTCCCCATAGGTCGAGATAAAGTTGAGAATGGCGATGACCACCAGGATTGGGCGCAGCAGCGGGAGGATCAACTGGACGAATATCTGCCAGTTGGAAGCGCCTTCCACCATGGCGGATTCATCAATATCACGCGGAATGGTATCCAGGTATCCTTTCATCAGCCAGATGTTGATCCCCATCGAGCCGCCCAGGTAAACCAGGATCAGGGTAAAGTGATTGTTGAGCCCGATGATTTCTTTGCCGTTGATGGTGAGCACATCCCCGATCTGAGAGATCATCAGGAAGGTGGCCACCAGTGCCAGCAACCCCGGGAAAACGTTGAGGAGAAGGATCACCTTTAGCATGGTCTGGCGGCCTTTAAAGCGGAACCGGGAGAACGCATACCCTGCCAGCGTCGTGATCGCAAGTGAAACCACCGAGGTGATCGAGGCAATCTTTAACGAGTTTAGCAGCCAGAACCAAAATGGGAATTGGTTCATTGAGACTAATTCCTTGTAGTTTCCCAACCCTGGATTCTTGGGGATCAGGGTTTGCGTTGCCAGCGTTCCGGTGGGATTGAGAGATGCAGAAATGACCCACAGGATGGGAAAGATCGAAAACAAGATCAGAATCACTGCGATCACAAGGCGGATGCCCACGCCAAATTTGTACTGGGCAGATTTTGAAGTGCGCAACTGTTTAAATCTCGACTCGTTTTCAGACATTTTCACTGACCTCCTCCCACATGCGGGTATAACGATATTGGAAGAGTGTGATCGTACCGACTATGAAGAAAATGATGATTGTAATTGCCGCGGCAAAACCATAGTTGACCCCGCGGCTTCCGGAGAATGCCAGATTGTAAACATAACTGATGAGGATGTCGGTATAACCGGCGGGGGTTGGTGTGCCGGGAATCGGCGGACCACCTGCATTGAACAGGTAGATCAGGTTGAAATTATTGAAGTTAAAGGTAAATGAGGCAATCAATAACGGTCCAACGGCCACCAGCAATAATGGTAAAGTGATCTTACGGAATTTTTGGAATGGGTTTGCACCGTCAACCACCGCAGCCTCATAGATATCCTGAGGTATGGATTGCAATGCACCGCTGCAGATGAGCATGAAGTATGGATAGCTTAGCCAAAGGTTTACGATCAGGATCGCTGCTTTCGCCCACCATTGGTTTGTGAACCATAGGGGGGTTACTCCAAATAGCGTTCTGATCCAGTTGGAGACCACTCCGATCTCCGGGTTCAGCATTCCGCGCCAGATGAGGATGGTGATCAGCGCCGGAACAGTGTAGGGAATAATCAATAATGACCGAATCAGTTTCTTATAAGGGAATTTTGGATCATTAAAGAGAATGGCAATTGCCAGGCCAAGACCAAAATTAAGCAGCAGGCTCAAGATTGCGAAAGCAAAGTTCCAACTGACCAGCTGTATCATTGGTCCGCGCAGTGCAGGGCTGATGAAGAAATCCCTGAAATTGTTCAATTTAATGGATGAAATGAAACCCGGACGAAGTCCTTCGCCTGAGGAGGAAGTAAATGATCCCCGGAGATTGACATACGCAACCCCAGTCTCCTGGTTGATCATGGCGTCTTTATCCGCATCAAAGATATAAAGGGGCAATAATTCGGCTGCTTCCACAGATGAACGTATCTGGATGGTTTTGCCTTCTTCACCAAATAGAATGCTCGGGAGTTCTTTATCGGTCGCGGCCAGGAAGGGGTTCAATCGCTGGTATCCTGCAATCTCAGTCGGGATACCCTTATCGTCCAGCGATCCAATACCATTTTCTCCCGGAACCGGTTGAGAGATCGCTTCTTCAGGTTTCGCAAGGAAACCATTGCCATCCGGGTCGATCAGCCACAGCGCATATTGATCTTCAGGAGATTTGAACGCCGTCCAAGTATAGGAATTGCCGGCGGCTGGCAGGTATTTTTGATTGAGGATTTGGTCGATGGCTTGCTGCTTGGTGATCAGGTGGCTCTCGCCATAATTTGTGAATGACACCCACACCGTAAAAAAGATCGGGTAAATCGTAAACAGCGTCATCAAAACCAGTCCCACGACCATCCAGCGCAGCGGGTAGGTTTCTCTGCGCAGAACAACAACATTGACGAAAACTAAAAGTATGGCGAAAACCGCAACCAGCGGATAATACCCAAACCCAAATAACTTGATGATGAACCAGATAACGAGCGCATCTGAGATCACCAGGACTGCGAGTTTTAGAACCTTGAGAAACGCTGAAGTTACTTTGGGAGACGCTTTATTGGTCGATTCAGAGGTCATTTGTGTGCCTCCTTCAATAAAATGATTATACATATATTGAAAGGAGGCCGGGGGCAAATCCCGGCCTCCTTTCTTATGAGGAGATTATTTTATTGTGGTTTCAACCAGTTTTGTCTCAGGATTGTAGACGAAGGTAACTTCACTGTCAGCGGTCAGGCTGAGCTTGTAGTTCGGACCATCCTGTGCGCCATCTGAACCATAGTTCACTGTCCAGGCACCATCCATGGCTACTTTGTATTCGTACTCACCGGCGGGGATCGTGACGGTCAGCTTGTAAAGTCCATCATCGCCTTTCACCAGGGCTGTCTTTTCACAGGCAGGATCCCATTGTCCACCGCAGCCAGTTTTGTCTTGATAGCTGCCGGGAAGGTTGACCATACCAGCCAGGGCACCCTGGATCAGTGCGCGAACCTGGTCTGCGGCATCCTTCATGGCTGCCTCAGGGGTTTGGGTGCCGGCTGTGGCAAGTGCGATGCCGTTGTTCCAGGCAGTCCACACTGAACCCATTTCAGGGATGTTCGGCATGGGAATGGCATTGGAGATTTGACCCATTGCCAGCAGATCCGGGTCGGTGGTTTTCTCAAGAACGGGTATAAAAGCTGATGGGCGGTTGCCGGTGTCGGCAATCTCCTGCATGAATTCCTCGGTGGCTACATACTCGGTGAGGAAAGTCTGCGCCAGGAGAATATTCTCGCTGAAGGCATTGATCATGAAGCCTTGAACGCCTGAGAACGGTGCACCGTTATCGGGGAACGTGGTTACTTTGTAGGGCACGCCGGAAGCGCGGATGCGATCCAATGCCCAGGGTCCGGCCATTAAGAACGGGGCTTTTCCAGTCTCAAACAAGGAATGTGCGGTTTCATAATCGGCAGTAGCGGGAACGAGGCCGGCTTTTACTGCATCGGTGAGATAGGTAACGCCAGCGATCATGCCTGCACTGTCCAGTCCGACATCATTTGCGTTCCATGCGCCATTGGCGTCTTTACCGAAGATATATCCGCCATTTGCGGTCAGAACAGGCAAATTCTCATAACCGCCGCCTGCCATGGCAAATGCATAGTCAACCTTGCCGGCGTCTTTTAGCGTTTGGGCAACAGTGAGCACTTCCGCCCAGGTGGTGGGAGGCGTTTCAACAAGGTCAGTGTTGTAGAAGAATCCGAGGTTCTCTGTGGCATAGGGTAAACCGTAGAGTTTACCGTCCGTGTAGGTGAATGCATCCAGAGACATGGGGACAAATTCGCTGGCTTTGGCACCCAGGTCAATGGGGGCAACCAGACCGCTTTCCACGAGCGCGCCTAACCAGTCATGCACGCCAATGAAGATGTCAGGACCTTCGCCGGCGGGGGCAGCGGTGATCATCGGGGTGCGGATATCCTGTACCCGGCCGAGATCTTCGACGACGATCTCCACATTGTATTTTGCTTTAAAATCTTCGGCGAATGCAAGCAAAATGGGGGTGCGGGTGTCATCTGCCCAAATCTTTAAGGTTGCTGTTGGTTCGGGGGCGGCGGTGGGGGCTTCAGTGGCAACCTCGGTTGGGGCTTGCGTTGCTACTGGAGTGGTTTTTGGTCCACAAGCCGTTAGGGCGAGGCTGGCGATGACCAAAAACAATAACACTTTTAACACATTGCTTTTCATCTTGATCCTCCAATCATTTAGATTATTAAGTACGTCTGGAAAATTCCGGGCGTACATTGAACCAATATATGAAATGCTTCGTTAAAGTAGTGCTTTTTTGTGGAACTTATCAACTCGTGTTGACATCACGTGTATTAATGATTATACTTATTTTAAAGAGAAAGTCAAGTAACATTTCCATCAGCCATTTTACAGAAAGAAGATTGCCCATGAGAAAACGATCTTTGTTTAATGATGACTGGCTTTTTTCTTCAGAACGCCTGGATCTGGATGCGCGGGATGATCAATTTGAGAGAATCACGCTGCCGCATTCCAATAAGATCCACCCTGTCCGGAATTTTGATAACACCGATTACCAGTTCATCTCCACATATCGCAAACGATTCAACTGGTCAGAACCAGGTCAACCTCGGATTGTGACCCTTGAATTCGATGGCGTTATGCTTGTCAGTGAAATCTATTTGAATGGTGTTCTCCTGGAGAAGCATTATGGCGGGTACTCGCCATTTTCAGTGAATCTGACACAGGCTTTGCAGGGCGGGGAGAATCTGATAACGGTTTATGTCGATTCCACCGAAAGGAAAGATGTTCCACCCTATGGGCATCTGGTGGATTACCTGACTTTTGGCGGGATTTATCGGGATGTGTATCTGAACATACTCGATCCTTATCATATTGAGGACATCTTTGTTCAAACCCATTCTGTTCTTGATGCCCCCGCGGTCACTTGCTCCGTCCTGCTGAACGATTTTAAATCCGGCATGGTTGTAAAAGCGGAGTTAATGGACTCTGAAAAGAAGTTAATTGCGGAAGTTCAAACAAAAGTTGAAACGAAGACGTTTGACGTTCATTTCGACAACTTACAGGGTATTAAATTATGGTCCTTGGATGAACCGGTTTTATACACAGTAAACGTTTCGGTATTTTTTGGCAATCAAATTCATGATGCGTCCTCAGCGCGTTTTGGCTTCCGCGAAGCCCGCTTCGACCAGAATGGCAGCTTCTACCTAAATGGAAAATGCCTCAAATTAGTCGGTCTCAATCGTCATCAATCCTATCCCTATATCGGTGTGGCTGCTCCTCCCCGCTTGCAGCGCCTCGATGTGGAACTCCTGAAGTACGAGCTGGCATGCAATATTGTGCGAACTTCGCACTATCCCCAATCACCGCATTTTCTAAATCGTTGCGACGAGATCGGGATATTGGTTTTTGAAGAAGCAACTGGCTGGCAGCATATTGGCGACCAGGCATGGAAAGATATTTACCTGGGCGAATTGGAAACTATGATTAAGCGGGACCGCAATCATCCATCCGTTATCTTGTGGGGGGTACGGGTCAACGAATCGCCCGATGATGATGCTTTCTATTCCCAAACAAATCAGCTTGCCCATTCAATTGATCCAACGCGCCAAACCAGCGGTGTCCGTTGTTTTCGCGAGAGCAATTTCCTTGAAGATGTGTTTGCCTATAATGATTTCTCAAATGAAGTTCAAGAGCCAAATCATTTGCCATATCTCATTAGCGAATTTGCCGGTCATATGTTCCCGACCAAATCCTGGGACCATGAACAGCGCCTGATCGATCATGCGCTTTACCATGCCAGGATCCAGGATGCGCAGCTAGGCAACGACACGATTTCCGGTGCCATCGGCTGGTGTGCCTTTGATTACGCAACCCACAATGAATTTGGATCCGGTGACCGCATTTGCTACCACGGTGTGATGGATATATTCCGCTTGCCGAAATGGGCAGCATCTTTCTATAAGAGTCAGCAATCTCCCCAAACAGGAATTGTTCTGCAACCGGCAACGCATTGGACCATGGGAGACCGCTCTGGCGGAGGCATGAACCCGCTCACCGTCTTCAGCAATTGTGATGAGATCGAAGTGATCATCGGTGACATTCACGTGGGAAAGTTTAAGCCGGACCGTGTTACCTATCCCAACTTGCTTCACCCTCCCTTCACTGTAAATGGCTTGGACCAATTCACTGCCTGGGGGCAGCGGGAGTTCCATGATCTGCATGTAATTGGGTATCTGGATAATCACCCTGTAGCTGAATACTGGATCTCCAGCAGCGGCATCCCGAAAAAACTGGCACTCTCAGTGGATACGGATAATCTCCTGGCAGATGGCGCAGATATGACGCGGTTGGTCTTCCGCATTACTGATGAATACGGGAATATCCTTCCTTATGCTTCCAAGGTAGTGTCTTTTGAGTTGGAGGGAAATGCCGATATAATTGGTGAAAATCCTTTTCCGCTGATTGGCGGTCAGGCAGCTTTGTTTATCAAAGCGCGCCATTCTACAGGGCAAATAATAGTTCGAGCTCGTACTCCAGGCTTGCCGGTATCTACAATTTCCCTGGAGATGATTAAATCAATAGCTTAAGGGAAACAAATATCGGTATGGGAGGGAAGTTTCTCTGGAACAAGGAAGTTTTTTCATGGATGACAGCAGCAGCATTACTCAGACGGATGTGGCAGAAAGAGCAGGCGTATCCCGCAGCGTTGTTTCCTATGTGATCAACCAGGGACCGCGGGAGGTTGCCCCCGAAACGCGTGATCGCGTCCTGGCGGCGATCAAGGAATTGGGGTATCGACCCAACAAACATGCCCAATATCTAAAACGCGGGGGAAACCCGGCATATAAATCTCTGGGGATCATTGCCGGCGGAAAAAGTTTTAATGTTCTCGAGCGTCCCTACTACAACATCATCCTGTCAGGTCTATTTGAAGAAGCCCATCGTTATGGGCAGGAAGTTCGCCTGTTCAGTTTTTTCGATGCGCTGACGGATCCGGTGTTTTTTAATAAAAATATTCATAAGGATGAGATTTCGGCCTTGATTCTCATTCTTCCTTCGATGATCGGTACAGACCAGAAATATGGGGAGGTTCTTGACCTGATCGCCGAGCGGATTGAGAATGTGGTCTGCCTTGAAGAACAGGTCAAAGGGTGGCCGACGATTATTTTTGATCGCGCCCTGGCTGCCCGGCAGGCTGTTGAGCATCTGATCAAACTAGGTCACCAACGCATTGCATTTCTCGCCATCCCGGATGCCCGCCTAACCGGATACCGTCAGACGCTATTGGACCATGGGATCTCATACGATGAGAGCCTGGTTTTTACTCCAGATTCCGCTAATATCCTTATGGGGGCTTACGAGGCAACGCAAAAGATTCTCAAGATGAACCCCCGCCCCACAGCCATTTTTGCCGCCAATGACGAAAGCGCCATCAGCGCCATTGCTGCCCTGCGGGATCATGGAGTGAGGGTTCCCCACGATATGGCGATCGTCTCCATCGATAATATCGATATTGCCGGGATGATACGCCCGGGATTAACCACCGTTGATGTACCGAAAAAGCAGATGGCTGCTTATGCACTTCAAACCTTGCTTTTACATGAGCGCGTAAAAGAGCAGCGTTCCGCTTCGATTGCGCTGCCCACTGAATTGATCATTCGTGATTCCTGTGGCGCTAAGTTGCACGGCACAGACCGGTGAACGAGTATCGGATTTATTAACGCTCAGGGCTCACATAATCTCCCGATTTCTCGACCAGGATCATTGATTTTTCGCCACGTACCATCGTATCCATTTGCTCATGCTAAATCAGCAAGGGGTATTCGTTCGCGGATAGAGGTTGTTGGCTTGCCAGTGCCACCTCCCGGCTGGTGGGCAATGTGGGGCTTGCGGCAGCTGCGCGCGCGGCGATCTCCGCAAACTTGACTGTGCTCCCTTTAATCGATTCAAAAAAAGGTTCGAATTTGGCGGCTTTTAGTGCTTGGATTCAGCTTCCAGTTTTTCAGCCAGCGCAAGGTATTTTTCGTGCACCCCGGCGCCGGTCTCTTCGTGTTCCACGCGGTCAAACGCTTCGTTGACGGCATCATGCTTCGCGGCTGGGATGGCGCGGTCTGCCATTGGGAAGAGAATGTTGTTCTCTTTGAAGATGTGCCCGCGCAATAGTTGGATGTAACCTGTGGCGTTTTCGGCTACATCGTTCACTGCCGATGCGTCACCTTGCTGCCAACGCAAGGCGGCAGCCCGCATCTGGCGGGTAAAGAGGCGCCCCTGCTCGTGGTCGGAGAGCATCACGCCAATAGGACCGCCCTCGGAGGGGACGCCGGCGGCTTCCATATATTTGAAAAGCACACCTTCTTCCTTGGCGTGGTGGCAGCCGTGGGCAAAGCCCTTGATAAAATCGGAGGCATCCAGGAAAAATTCCGGTGAGGATTTTCCTTCACGTGCCCAATCTACTTCCTGTTCAAGTGCATCCAGAACACGCATGATTACCTCGTGTTCTTCCATCAGAGTTTCAGTTGCTTTCATGGTGCCCTCCATCGAGTAAGTGGATAATTTATATAATTATTATAACAAATATCATAAATATTTCAATACACAAAATCAGCTCACACAGGGACACAGAGTACACAGGGAAAACCTCCTGGTAAAAAACAACTCACACGGGGGCACATAGTACACAGGGAAAACCTTCTGGATAAAAACCGTTCACACAGAGACACAGGGTACACAGGGATATCTTTCTGGGATGAAAAATCTCACACAGGGACACAAAGCACACAGGGAAAACATTTTGGTACAGAATCAAACTCATTAATCGACACAAGCTACAAAGGGAAAACCCTCTGGTCAAAAAACCAGTTCACAAGGGTAAAACTGTTTAATTGAAAGACCGACTTTTATAGAGATGAGGGAAAGATGAAGATTATCCAGTTATCGCAATTCTTATTTTTCCAAGCATCACAGGTTATCCGGTTTGGAATTTCCGATGGGTTGGTAACCATTAACAATGCGATGAAATCCATTTTTAAGCATTGGTGCGCCGAAATTAATCAATAATCCAAGATGAAGGTGCATAAGTTTGAGATAAGTCAGCAATTGCTTATGATGAACGGGCATAAGAGTTTCAACGGACTTCAGTTCAATCACGACCATGTCTTCCACCAGCAAATCCACGCGAAAGCCGTTATCGAATGTCATCCCATCAAAGACAAAGGTGATCGGTTTTTGCGTCTCTACTTTTAGCCCGGCTTTACGCAACCTCTCTGTCAGGATCACCTCATATACTGATTCCAATAAGCCAGGACCTAATTCCTGATGAAGTTTAATTGACTCAGTCAGAATAACTCCACTGATCTCATTTTCAGTTCTTTGCATAACAGCTTTCCCTGTGTCCTCTGTGTCTCTGTGTGATAAATTATTCTGCTGTGTTGTCAGTGTCTTCCGCTGCAGCATCCCCGTAATCCAGCACCTCGCGCACCTGCGAGCCGTGCTGCTGCGGTCCGATGATGTCCTGCTCCTCGAGCGTATCCACCAGGCGGGCGGCGCGGGTGTATCCAATGCGCATTTTACGCTGGAGCATGGAGATACTGGCTTTCCCTTCGCGGCGTACGATCTCGATGGCATCTTTGAGGAGCGGATCCTCATTCGAACCGGATTCGCCGAAGAGCGCGCCCTGCTTGAGCGGGGTACCTTGCGGGATCATCTCCACGGCGTGGTTCTGCGGCATTTCCTTGCCTTCCGCTGAACGGTTCATGGCGATGAGGCGCCAGGCATCCACGAGACGCTGAATTTCAGGGTCAGAGACATACACCCCCTGCAGGCGTACCGGTGCGGGGGCATCCGGCGCCTGGTAGAGCATATCGCCGCGCCCAAGGAGGCGGTCGGCACCAGGCTGATCGAGGATGACGCGGCTGTCGGTGTTTGAAGCGACCATGAAGGCAATCCGCGCCGGGAAATTGGCTTTGATCAAACCGGTGAGCACATCCACGGAGGGGCGTTGGGTGGAAATGATCAGGTGAATCCCCGTGGCGCGGGCAAGCTGCGCCAGGCGGGTGAGGCTGTGCTCGGTCTCATCCGGGGCAAGCATCATCAGGTCAGCCAGCTCGTCGATGACGATGACAAGATACGGCAGTTTTTCATTGCCCTGTCGGTTGTAATCGGTGATGTTGCGCGCACCGGCATCTGAGAACTTTTGGTAACGTTGTCCCATTTCCTTGAGCACCCACTGCAACGCACCGGTAACACGCTCGGCATCAACCACCACAGGAGCCAGCAGGTGCGGCACGCCGTTGTAACCGGTGAGCTCCACCCGCTTGGGGTCAACCAGCAGCAGGCGCAGGTCAGCCGGGGTATTGTTGAGCAGCAAACTGGTGAGGATGGCATTGACTAGCACGGATTTGCCGGAGTTGGTGGTGCCGGCGATGAGCAGATGCGGCATATTGGCAAGGTCAGCACAAACAGGCTTGCCGGCAACATCCTTGCCGAGGGCGAAGCGCAGCGTGGATTTTATTTTGCGGAAAGTCTCAGTTTCGACTAATTCGCGTAGTGAAACGAGTGATAACTCGCTGTTGGGTACTTCGATGCCCACATAACCTTTGCCGGGTACCGGAGCCTGGATACGGATACTCGGGGCAGCCAGTGAAAGCGCGAGGTCATGTTCGAGAGCAACGATCTTTGCGACGCGGACGCGGGTACGCCCGTTGCGGTTCTCGATGAAATCCGGCTCGACCCCGAATTGGGTGACGGCAGGGCCGCGGTGAATTTCCACAATATGGGCGGGAGCGCCGAACGAAGCCAGCGTCTCCTCGATAATACGGGCACGGTCTTTATCGTAATGAGATTGAATGGAGGCAGGCGTGGCAGGGTCAAGGATGTCGGCAACGAGGGGGATTGTCCAGGGGGCTTCGGGCTTGCCAACGCCGATTTTAACCATTGGCGTGGAAATGGTGTTATCCGCCGGCTTATCAGCGCGCGTGAGACTACCGTTGGCTGAGACCGGTGTGCTCCTGGTGGTTGCTGTACGCTGAGTACGTTCGCGGAGGGGCGGTGTGATCACCGCTTCGCCTTCCTCCTCATCCATGTCGAGAGGGTTGAAGCCCTCGGGCAGATCGGGGTCGATCTCGGATTGCGCATAGGAAATATGAGGCAGTGGGCTTTGACGGGCGGTAACGAACGACGGTTCAACAGGTTTGCGCTGGAAGAGCAGCCCGATCCGGGTAACCAATTCGGGCAGTGAGATATCAATGATAAAGAGAAGTGCGATGAGGAACCAGGCGACGAGGAAAACGATCTCGCCGGCATTGCCGAGGGTACCCGTGAGAAGCGAGTCTATGCCCTCACCGATGAGCCCTCCGCCTTTACCGGCTTTTGCCGCCTCCAATCCGCCGCCGTTAAACACATGAAACCAGGCCAGCAGGTTGAAGTACATGAGGAGAATGCCGGCTGTGCGTCCGCCGGAGACATGCGGAAGTTTGTCAAATTTACGCAATACGAGATAAAGGCCAAAAATGATCAACGCAATGGGGATGATGAACCCGCCGACGCCGGCAATCTGGGCGGTGGTTTTAGCCACCCATCCGGTAAGCGAACCGTTCTTGCTGGTGAAGAGCGCTACCAGGCTCAGCAAACCCACAAGCAGCAATAATCCGCCGATGAAGTTAAGTTTTTGATCCGTGGTGAGGGTGGACTGCGGCCGGCTGGGGATGCTGCGGCTGGAAGAATTGCGGTTGGAACTGCTGCGGGAGCTGGAGCTGCGGCTGCCAGAGGAACGCCCGCGTGAGGATGCAGGGGCGGATTTTCGGGTGGAGCGTGAGCGGACGTTTCTGGAATTTGCCATGGATACTCCGTGTGCGGGCATGGAAGATACAACCCGTAAGGAGCAGGTTGCAACCTTTATACCATTGTAACATTAGCCAATCGTGAGTGAAGAAATTTGACGTGCTTGGAATGGAATTACTCGATGAGAGCGGTTGCCTGCGATAAGATGTGTTGGGTATTTGAGAATGCAAGCGGCGGCAGCGCGTCCAGCTTGAACCAGGCGGCATCACCGGCATCATCGCCTGCAGCAAGCACGCCGCCAACCTGCCGCACCACGTAGACCAGCAGGATATCCGAGCCGCGCGGATGCTCACGCCCGGAGAGGACGTCGAACAACTGCGCTACCTCCACCTCCAGCCCGGTCTCTTCGCGCATCTCACGCCTCACCGCATCTTCCGGCAGTTCGTAGGCGTTCACGAAACCTGCAGGGATTGCCCACAAACCAATATCCGGTTCAATAGTGCGGCGCACGAGCAGTACGTGATCTCCACGAAGGAGGAGGGCAGCACAGGCAACCTTGGGATCTTCGTAATGCACCCAGCCGCATTCCGGGCAGGTGGGGCGTTCTTCGCCCATCCGGGTTTTCAGTTCCAACCTGGCTGCGCATTTGGGGCAATAGGTGAAAGGGTCGTGATTGTGCAACTTAGCGCTGGCGGGTGAGAATGGCAATGGCTGCGCTGACCAGGGCTATGAGACCCGAAGCGAGCATCAGCCAGGTTGAGACGGGAAGCGCGCTTGGTTTTTGCGCCGCCTGAGCGGACTCATCGTTGAGCATCTTACCCTGTGTCTCGGCATCAGGCACGCCCAGGATCAAAGTGGAGGGGTCCAAGCCGGCTGATGGGGCGGGTGCGGTCGCCTGGGGGGCTTCGGTAGTGATTTGCGGTGCTTCTGCTGCCACGGAGGGGGCTTCGCCAAGTTCCCCCGCCTTGGTGGTAAAAGTGGTGTCATTCCCGCCGCCGCTTCCACCCATACCCCGCACGGGGTTCCAGAAGATGATCATCGGGGTCGGTTTTGCATCAGTGGTTGCGGAATCTGCCGCAGCGGAATTCTCGGCGGCGATCTCCATTGCCGGCGCGGCGCTCCGTGCGCCGAGTGAGAAGTTCACCCGGGTCGTGGCAAAAACAAGCAGTAACATCAATGTCGAGAACGCCGAAACCATCCCCCACGCCGGTTGGAACCACTGTCGCCTGGCGGTTTTTTTTACGCGCTCCGGTGATAGGACAAAATTGCGGGGTGCCCTCACTTTGGGCATTGATGCCAACAGGTGTTTGGCATATTTCAACTCTTGGGCTGCCAGTTTCAAATCATCATCGGTCTGCAGGCGCTTTTCCACTGCGGCCAGTTGGTCAACGGTTAGTTCGCCGTCCAAATAAGCCGAGATGAGGATGTAATCGTTCGAATCAAGGGAAGCGGTCATTCAAGTGCCTCGCCTTTTAGACGAAATTGCTCGGGCAATAGTTCCTGAAAAGCCTGAAGACATTGGCGGATTTTCAGTCGGGCTCGCGCCAGGCGGCTCTTAATTGTGCCAAGCGGGGTCTTCACGCTCTGCGAGACCTCGGAATAGTCCAGTCCCTGCACGTCCACCAGGATCACCACCGCGCGGAACTCCGGCGGGAGCTGTGCCAGGCAGTGTTGCAGGGCATGCTCAAGTTCCGCCTGCTCCATGAGGTTCTCGGCAGAAGGATCATCCGATGCCAACCAGGGGGCGGATTCCATTTCCTCATCCTCCTCGTTGCGCGGTTCAAGGGGGCTGGTGGGATGGCGTTTCTGCCGGCGCAATTCATCGTAACAGCCGTTGGTGACCATGCGCATCACCCAGGCTTTGAATGACCCGCCGCGGAAGGATCTCAGGTTGTTCCAGGCAGAAATGAAGGCATTCTGCACCGCATCCTCGGCAAGGTCTTCATCAGCGAGCATCCGGTAGGCAAGGTTAAACGCCATATCCTGGTAATTCAGGATGAGGCGGTTGAAGGCATCCAGTTCGCCCTTTCGCGCGGATTCTATAAGGGAGAGTTCATCCATAGTATGTCCTGGGTAATTGTAACCCAAGTAAGGTCAAAATTCCTTGACACGCACTTTCCCACAGGTATAATCGAACTAATAACCTCACCCGGGGAACAGGATTTGATCGAACCGCAGAGAGCCGGCGGCTGGTGCGAGCCGGTGGTTTCTTCAAAACCATTCCACCCCGGTCACCTCAGCAGAGGTGGGTTGCTTTCGCAGGGGCAGCCATGCCGTAAGAAAGCCGGAGGCGCCGTTACCGCTCTCAAAGACTCATGTGAATGAGTGAATGCAGGTGGCACCACGGGCGCCCCTCGTCCTGCAAAGGATAGGGGCGTAATATATTAATGAGAGGTGCAAAATGCTTGAAATCAACCTGATCCGTGAAAACCCTGAAGTTGTCCGCAAATCGCTGGCAGACCGGCAAATGGATGCTGCCCCGGTAGAGCTGGTACTCTCGCTCGATTCAGAACGCCGCAGCCTGCTGACGCAGGTGGAAAAACTGAAGGCCGAACGCAACGTAGTTTCAAAAGAGATCTCCCAAACCAAGGATGCGGCGGCGCGGCAGCAGAAGATCGATGCCATGCGCCAGGTAGGGGATAAGATCGCCGAACTGGATGAGGCAGTCAAACAGGTGGATGAGAAACTGCAGAACCTTATGCTTTCCATCCCCAACCTGCCGGATCCGGGCACCCCTTATGGCAAGGATGAAAGCGAGAATGTGGTGCTGCGCACCGAAGGGAAACTGCCGGAGTTTGTGTTCAAACCTTTGCCTCACTGGGAACTGGGTGAAAAACTTAGCATTATTGATTTCGAACGCGGCGTCAAGCTAACAGGGTCGCGCTTTTACATCCTCAACGGTGCCGGTGCCCGGTTGCAGCGTGCGCTGATCGCATGGATGCTGGACCTGCATATCCGCCAGGGATATGTGGAGCGCTACACACCGTTCATGGTGAAAGCGGAAACGCTTTTCGCTGCCGGGCAACTGCCAAAATTTGTTGATAATCTGTATCACGACATCGAAGAAGACCTTTGGATGGTGCCAACCGCAGAAGTTCCTCTGACGGGTATGTACCTGGGCGAGGTACTCGAGGAGAGCAGCCTGCCCCAGCGCTTCACCGCGTATACCCCCTGCTTCAGGCGCGAGAAGATGAGCGCCGGGCGCGATGTGCGCGGCATCAAGCGCGGACACCAGTTCGACAAGGTGGAGATGTACACTTTTTGCACGCCTGAGGACTCGCCGGCTGAGCTGGAGAAAATGCTTGCCGCAGCTGAAGCCACCTGCGCCGGGCTCGGGTTGCCGTATCGTATCAAGCGGCTCTGCACCGGTGATTTGGGCTTTAATGCGATGGTCACCTATGACCTGGAAGTTTGGGCAGCGGGCTGTGGAGAATGGCTGGAAGTATCCTCGGTATCCAATGTGGGGGATTTCCAGGCGCGCCGGGCGAATATCAAGTACAAGCCGGCAGATGGCAGCAAGAGCCGCCTGGTGCACACCCTCAATGGTTCCGGGCTGGGCATGCCGCGCACAATGATTGCCGTGCTGGAAAACTACCAGCAGTCTGATGGCTCGATCAAAGTGCCCGAAATGTTGTGCCCGTGGATGGGCGGCGTGGAAGTGATCCGGTAATGGAAGCAATCGCGAATTCCGCCTGGTTCGTGCCGGTGCTTGCCGTCATCATGGCAATTGGGCTGATCGGGCTGCTTTTCTACATCATCCCCGGGCTGACGATCATCTGGCTGGCGATCCTGGCGTTTGGCATTGTCAATGGCTTTACCGTCTGGTCCGGCATCCTGTTCGGTGTCATCACCCTGTTGATGGTTGGCGGCAACCTGGTCGACAATTACCTGATGGGCGATCAGGCCCGCAAGACCGGCGCAAGCTGGGTGAGCATTGGGGTGGCATTGGTGCTGGCAGTGGTGGGCACGTTCGTTTTGCCGCCTTTTGGCGGCATCCTCTTTGCAGCCGTTGGTATCTTTGTGGTCGAGTGGATCAGGCAGAAGAATTTCAAAGAGGGGCTCAAGAACACCGGCGCGATACTAAAGGGCGTGGGATTGGCTGTAATTGCGCGCTTCATCATCGGGCTGGTGATGATCGGGTTATGGAGCTTATGGTTGGTCTTGTTAAAATAGAAAAGGCAGGATAGAAAATAAGCCCCGGATATTTTCCGGGGCTTATTGTACTTAGTGCGTGAGGTATGCCTCAACCATGATGAGATTCTTCTCTCCAGTAGCCTTGATCACACCCAGCAGGGTATCCATCGAGGAAACCTCTTCGAGTTGTTCGGTGACAAACCAGGCCAAGAACTCGCGGGCGATGTAATCCTTGGTGTCGTTGGCAATTTCAACCAATTCGTAGATAAACCCGGTCACATCTTTTTCCCATTTGAGAGATAAACCGACCGCTTCTTCAGCCGATTCAAAATCAGCTTTGGGGGCAGCGAGCGCCGGAAGCACCAGTTTTCCGCCTGTCTCAGTGACATAGCGGAGGAATTTGAGGGCATGCTCCTGCTCTTCGGCTGCCTGTTTGTAGAACAGCTCTGCCAGTTTCTTTAGATAACGCCCTTCAAAGTAAGCGGCGATCTGCAGGTACTGGTTGGAGGCTTCCATTTCGCGCCCGATCTGGGCATTGAGCGCATCATTCAGTTTCTTGGTGATTAACATCGTATTCTCCTAATAACATACAAAATTTACCTTTTTTATATTATATAAGGCAAATAAAAGAATTTCGTTAACATCACAGGGGATTACTTGGATTGGCGGGTGAGGACGACCTGGTAGAGGATGATCGAACCGGCAACCGCGGCATTGAGCGATTCGATGCGCCCATGCATGGGCAGACCGAGGAGGAAATCGCATTTCTCCCGCACGAGGGCGCGCATCCCTTCCCCTTCGTTGCCAACGATGATCGCGATCGGTCCATCCAGGGGAATCTGCTGTACCGGCTTTGAGCCCGGACCGCCATCCAGACCGACCACCCATGCGCCAGCCTGCTTCAATTCCTCCACCGCGGAGGCAAGGTTCGCCTGGGCGATGAGCAGGTGTTCACTGGCGCCGGAAGAGGAATTCACCACTGCCGGGGTCACTTCGGCTGCACGGTGCTGCGGGATGATGACCCCATGCACACCCGCGGCTTCAGCAGTGCGCAGCAGGGTTCCCAAATTCTGCGGATTCTGGATCATATCCAGAAGCAGAACGAACAGGTCTTTATTTTTATTCCGGGCATTTAGCAGGATATCGGAGATATCGGAATACGGATAGCCGCTGACCTCCAGCGCTACCCCCTGTGGGCTTTCACCAATTTTGGCAAGGCGCTCTTTTGGCACGCGTTGGATGGCACATTTGCGGGAGGCAGCCAACTTTTGCATCTCCTGGATGCGTCCATTAACTTCGACCCCGTCTGCCAGCAGCAGCGTGAAAACCTCGCGCCTTTTCGCCTGCAGGGATTCCATCACCGCGTTGCGGCCGTAGATCCATTCTCTCATTCAGATCAATTCCAGTGCCAGGAGGTGCCTTCTTTGCTGTCCTCAAGGATCACGCCCAGTGCAGCCAGGCGGACCCGGATGGTATCGGAAAGCGCCCACAGTTTGTTCTGGCGCAGTTCCCTGCGGATCTCGATGAGCAGGTCAATGATCTCGTCGGTCTTCTGGTCGATCACCTTGCTGGTCTCCAGTTTCAACCCCAGCACGGAGGTCAGTTCGATCAATGCGGATTGTGCGCCTTCAAGCTGTGCGTCGGTAGCACCATCTGCCCGCGCCTGGTTGGTGGAGCGCACCAGTTCAAACAGTTCAGCCAATGCGCCTGCTGAGTTGAAATCGTTATCCATCGCGGCGATAAAACCGGTTCGCGTTTTTTCGATCTGCACTTTTAATTCATCCGCTTTTGCAGTTTCCAACCCTTTTACGCCGGGCAGCGCAGGCTTGAGCGCAGACCGCAGGCGCTCGATGCCTTTTTCAGCCTGGGTGAGGATCTCATCGGAGTAAGACAACGGATTGCGGTAACCGGAATTGAGCACCATCATGCGAAGTGCTTCAGCAGGATGATTGGCAAGGAATTCTTCGATGGTTACCAGGTTGCCGATGGATTTGGACATCTTCTCGCCGCTCAACTGGAGCATGCCATTATGGATCCAGTAGCGGGCAAACCGTTTGCCTGTGAAGCATTCGCTCTGGGCGATCTCGTTCTCGTGGTGCGGGAAGATGAGATCATTGCCGCCGCCGTGGATATCAATTTGTTCGCCAAGATGGTTGAGGTTCATCGCCGAGCACTCGATGTGCCAGCCGGGGCGCCCCATGCCCCAGGGGCTCTCCCATGCGGGTTCGCCGGGCTTGGCAGACTTCCACAGCGCGAAGTCCATGGGATGTTCCTTGCGTTCGTCAATGTCAATGCGCGCGCCGGCTTGCATCTCTTCCACCTTGCGTCCGGAGAGCTTGCCATAGGTTTTATCTTTTTGCACACGGAAATACACATCCCCATCCACGGGGTAGGCATAGCCTTTATCGATCAGCCCGGTGATCATCTTGATAATTTGATCCATCTCGCGCGTTGCGCGGGGGTTGATGGTGGCGGGCAGGATATTGAGATCCACCAGGTGCTGTTCAAATTCGTGGATGTACATCTCACCCAATTCAAAGGGGTCAACCCCTTTTTGGTTCGCTTTGAGGATGATCTTATCGTCTACATCGGTGAAGTTCATCACGTGAGTGACTTCATATCCGCGGAATTCGAGATAGCGCCGCAAGACATCAAAAACCAGCGCAGACATGGCGTGGCCGATGTGCGCCTTGGCGTAAACGGTAGGACCGCAGACGTACATCGAAACCTTGCCGGGTTTCAGCGTGACAAATTCCTCAGTCTTGCGGGTGAGTGTGTTGTAAACCTTCAACATCTTTCTTTCTCCTATTGGGGGGCTGAGCGCTTATTCCACTTCAGGGCGGGCAAAGATCATCCGTCCAGCGGCAGTTTGCAGCACCTTGGTCACCATAACGGTGATCTCTTTTTCCATGTATTCACGCCCGTTCTCGATCACGACCATGGTTCCGTCGTCCATGTATGCCACGCCCTGGCCGGACTCGCGTCCCTCCTGGATGACCTTGACCTGCATCAGTTCACCGGGCAGCAGCACCGATTTGACCGCATTCGCCAGTTCGTTAATGTTGAGGATGGTCACCCCTTGCAATTCTGCGATGCGGTTGAGGTTATAGTCATTGGTCAGGATCGGACAGCGCATTTGCCGCGCCAGCACCACCAGCTTGTCATCCACTTCGCGCACGCCATCTACATCGATATCACTGATGCGCACGGGGATCATCGGCTCCTTCTGCAGGTCAGCCAGCACCTCCATGCCGCGGCGTCCGCGCTGCCGGCGCATCGGGTCGGATGAATCGGCGATGTATTGCAGTTCGTTGAGCACAAAGCGCGGAATGAGCAGGCTGCCGGGGATAAACCCGGTTCGGGTGATATCCGCAATGCGTCCGTCGATGATCACGCTGGTATCCAGCAAAATGGTGCGGTTCTCCGCCCAATTGGTGCCGTTCTCATCTGCTTTCACCGCCTGCCCTTTTTGCAGGCTGGGGAAGCCGGTGAAAATATCACTTTGGCGGGTAACGAAGACGGAAACACCCAGGTAGCCGAACAGCATCACCGCAATGAAGGGCAGGATACTGCCGAACGGATCTGGAAGGAGGGAAATGGGGAAGGAGAACAAGGCTGCCACGATCAAGCCGGCGATGAGCCCCACCAGTGCAGCGACGAGCGTCTGCGCCGAGGAATTTGCCAGCATCTTGCGCAAGGCGCGGATGGGGCGGGTGGTGACGTAAGGGGTGAGGATGAGCCCAACGAGTGCGCCGATGAGACCAAATGAAAAGGTATATTGCTCCACGGACATGGTATTAGCGCCGGGTACCGCATTGGCAGCTTCACCCAGGTTTTGACCCCAAAACAAGCCCCCGATTGCCAGACCGATCATACCGATCAAACGAAAAACGAAATCAATACTCATGATAATTGCTCCTGAATAAAAAAGAATAATTGCATGTTAAGGAACGGGATAATGGAATAAATGCTGTTCACATCATAGCATGATGCAGGGACTTCGTCAAACCGCGAAAAACGGTGTTAAACCAAAGTTAAAATGTCCC
Organism: Anaerolineaceae bacterium; assembly: GCA_041910365.1. GTDB lineage: Bacteria > Chloroflexota > Anaerolineae > Anaerolineales > Anaerolineaceae > UBA6107. The sequence continues at coordinate 55,483 of JAYRQY010000146.1, forward strand.
CATACGTGGAGACAGGAAGTGGACATTAAGTAGGGTGGGTTGAAAACCCACCTAAAACCCCGGTCACTTCTTCACTGTAATACTTGCGCATGTTGGTATCGGTGACATCTGCCTTCACCTGGTAGGCTGCGCTGGGGTAGTGGGTGATCACCTTGTCAATTTCGGATTTCACCACATTCTCCCTCTCCCAAATAACGCGAGGGGGTGCAGCAACCGCGACCATCCCCGTCCCACTAGTAACGACCAATGCCACCTTGCGGGGTGGGAGTGTCCGTTAACGTGGGTGTGGGAACAGGGGTGTCTGTTGCGGTAGGGGTGTCGGCGGGGGTCTATTCTGTCTTTACGCTACTATAAAGCGGTGGGTTACGAACCAACCCTTGCTAAGGCTTTAGTGTGATGTCCACGTATGCGAAAACATCGGTTGTTTCATCTTTTTCATACATTTGACCAGTTACATAAATGCGCAAGTCGTACTTACGATCCAAATCCGGCAAATTAGGAAATACATCGATCATTACTATACTAGAACTCCCGTCATTTGGATTGAATGTGAAGTCCCCTGGTGGCAATCTGGTTACTGGTTTTTCAAATATCTCTTCCCAACCTGTTTTAGTTCTTTCAAAAATTCGAATATTGTAATTATTGGGAAATGTGATTAATTTACCTGAATAATTCCAAATTTCTGCAGAAATTGCATCTGAAGTATTGTAGGAATTATTGTAATCAAATGTACGTAACCCGATTTGCTGATTCGTATAATCCGAAGGCGTTTGTATTGGATCGGTGTCTATGCTTGTGGAACAAGCGACTAGCATGAATAGTAAAAGCGATAGCCAAAAGAAAAATCTACTCATTCTCATTTGACCCTTTCTTTTATTACGTAAGTAAGTAGTAAGTAGGGTGGGTTGAAAACCCACCTAAAACTCCAGTCACTCCACTCCAGTCTTTTATGCCCTACCCCGCCACTACCGCGCTTCTCAGGTGATCGGTGAGGAAGAAGTAGGGGCTTTCGGCTGGAAGCCCGTTCACGGTTTCCCGCATGCCGGACGTAACTCCCGTTAGTAAGTAGGGTGGGTTGAAAACCCACCAAAACTCCCTTCTTCACTCCCACTCCAACATTTGGATTCTTCCATTCTCCCCGCCAATCCAATCGGATTTATAAATCCCCTCCCTCACATACCTCAAGAAACTGGAATATGGCCAATCTGCGGCTCGCGTCACATAACCGTGTTTAATCGGATTGAAATGGACATAATCCAAATGGGTCTCGAGATCCAATTTATCTCGGATCGTGTGTTCCCAATAACGCCGTTGCCAGATTGCAGCTTCTTTCTTTTTCTTTCTGGATTCATTTCGCAATTCCCCTGGACCTATTTCCTTTAGATACCGCATCGAAAACCGCCGCTTGATCTCTTTCCAACGAACCGGATAATTTGTTTCGGCTTCTGGCAGCCTCCAAATGGTATGCAAATGGTCAGGAAGAAGGCAAACAGCTAGTGTCTCAAAGGGAAATCTTTCTCTTACCTCCTCCCAGGTTTGATGCAGGATTTCACGAGCAGGTTCGGTGGTGAGGATGGGGAGACGGTTGAACGTGACAATTGTAAAGAAGTATGTTCCCCCTGCAACAAATGCTCGGTGATAATTCGGCATGGGTTAATTGTATACGGTTTTTCGGTGGGTTTCGCGTTTTTTGCGCCCTGAGCATCATTGCGAATGGGGTCAACCCACCCTACGATTAACCCGGTGATAATTCGGCATGGTTTAATTGTATTCGGTTTTCTGGTGGGTTTCGCGTTTTTTTACGCCCTGTGCATCATTGCGAATGGGGTCAACCCACCTTACGATTAATTTCGACAGCGGGGAGTGGATGCATGCCCTTATGTCCCTTACAGGGTGCATCGCGAGTATTCGAACCACTGACCTCCGGGTTATAAGTCAAAATCTTGAATCCGTGCCATTTGTGCGGCGGGCTCTGCAAATCAGCCGACCTGACGCA
>JAYRQY010000147.1:0-6771 GCA_041910365.1 Anaerolineaceae bacterium
CGGGCCGCTGACCGTGCGCGGCAACGCCATTATCATTTCACACGGCTGGGGCGTATACAGCGGCTACTGGCACCTTTCCGAGGTCGATGTGGCCGTGGGCGATACCGTGGAAGCCGGACGCAAGATCGGCATGGTCGGCGCCACCGGGCGCGTCACCGGACCGCACCTGCATTTTGAGATTTTCGTCGGCGGGGTGCAGGTGGACCCCACCGAGTGGCTGGCTAACCGGTTCTCAGAGTATTAGGCTTGGGTGGAGATGACCGAATGACAACCAATACCGAACGTTGTGCCTTTTGCGACACCCTCAATGACCCAAACGCAGCCACGTGCCTTGCCTGCGGCGGCCCAATGGATGTGGCGCGCGTGGCGGCAGCAGCAGTGCTCCCCATCCCCCCGACCCCGGTGGAAGCTGCACCAATTATGGAAGAGCCCTTGCAGCCCCCTGCTGAACCGCTGAAAGAAACGCTCAAGGAAGGCATTGCCGCCGTTGGCGCAGGGCTGGGGCTGGCAGGTGTGGGCGGGCTGCTGATGCGCACCCTGGCTGAAGCCCTGGCAATTGTGCTGGCGGCCATCATGGTCGGGTTCAATGCCGGCAGGGTTTCCCCATTCCCAAATGGCTGGTTCCTCTTCCTGCTGCTCGCGGCGGGCGGCGGGGCAGCGGTGGGGTTGGCGGTCGGTTCGGTGGTCAAACGCGGAATCTTCGCACTTTTCTCGGCTCCCTTTGGCGCGCTCGTGGGAATCGGTGCTGCACTCGCACTTAAACTGAACGCGCTGCGCACACCCTGGCTGCCGCTGTTCACCATCGCCGGAGCGTGCCTGTTCGCGCTCCTCGGCGGACGCCCCAACAGCAGCGCGCGCTTTACCAGGTATCAGCGCATTCGTCCGCTGCTGGGAGCACTCGGCGGCATCTTCTTTGCGCTCATCGGGTTCGGCGCCGGCTGGATCGTTCACTAAAGGAGGTTTCCATGAGCGGATCCGTTTTCATGAAACTGGAAATATTCACCCCTGAAGAAGCCGTGGACGAGGTACTGCAAGCCCTGGCTGGAGCGCATGCGGGCGAGATCGGGCATTACACGCACTGCGCCGCGGTGACGGAGGTTCAGGGTCAATGGCACGCCACTGAAGAAGCCCACCCGGCTGTGGGTGAAAAGGGAAAATTGTTTACCGGCGTGGAATACAAGATCGAGGTCAACTGCCGCGAAGGGTTCGTGGTGGAGGCAATCCAGGCGGTGCGCCAGGTGCACCCTTACGAGGAACCGGTAATCAATGTGTACGCGCTGGCCAACCCCCGCTACGGCGGAACGGTTTGATCCAATTTTTGTGAGTGTATAGAAACAGAGCGGCCTCACGGCCGCTCTGTTGTTGAAGATGTGAATCGACAAACCGCTTACGGCGCGGTGATGTTCACCGTGAGCGCATTCGAGTAGGACACGCACCACGAGCCCGACCAGCGGCAGACGCGGTAATAAGTGGTGCCGGCGGGGGAAGCCGAATCGGTGTAGGTGTTGACACCGCTGCCAATGAAGGTGTAACTATCGGCCATGGTCGGCTCCGGGTTGGTTGTGGACCACATCACCTTGTAGCCGGAAGCACTCTCGGGGGAGATCGTCCAGGATATTTGCACACTCCCTGCCACATTGCTCACCTCTGAAAGGGTGAACCCGCCTTCGGTGGCGGCGGCTGCCAGGGTGAAGGTCACCGTGGGGGAATACACCGTGCAATTGCCGCCTGAATACTTGCACACCCTGAAGTAATACATCTGCCCCGGTTTGAGCGTGGTAATGTCCGCAGAGTGTGTGGATTCGCTGGAGGCATAGTAGTAGTTATCAGACATGGTGGGGGCAGAGTTGGTATCTGACCAGAGCACCTTGTAGCCATTGGGGAAGGAGCCGGTACCACTCCAGGTGATGCGCACTGCGCCGGGGGCAAGGTCAGCCACAGAAGTGACCGTCAATGTGGCAGATTCAACGGTGGCAGAGGGGGCTGTGCCCGGGAATGTGTAGGTATAAGTCTCCGAGTAATTCTCGCATTTGGAACCGTTATACCCGCAGATGCGGTAGTAATAGGTGGTTCCCTGCACACCATCCACCCAGGCTTCGCGCTTAGTCTTGTCGGAAACGTAGAAATACGGGGAATTCTCGTAGGTAGGGGTCTTGTTGGAAGTCGAGTAGACAATCTTAAAGCCGGCGGTGGGGCTGTAGCCGGAATCCCATTTGATGTAAGCCTTGCCGTCCTCCCCGCCCTTCATCAGCAGGATCTTGATCCAGGCGCCAGGGGTTCCAGCAGTTACTTTGGCAGTCGGAGTGGTTGCCTTCTTGGTGGCTGTGGCTGCGGAGGGGGTCTTCTCAGTGGCGGTTGGCTTGGGTGTTTCCTGCGCCAGCTGGAACACAAACAGACCCAGGTTGCTGTAGGTATCACATTGCCCGCCCTGGTAACGGCACACGCGGATGTAGTAGATGCTGCCGGTTTCGCCGGTCATCGTAGCCGAGCGCGCGTAGGGGTCGTTGATATACACATTGGTATTCTCGGGGAAGGTCGGCAGCCCCTGCTCGACTGACCACACCAGTTTGAAGCCTTCGGGGAAATTGCCGATGGCATCCCAGGAGACCAGGGCTTTGCCGGGTCCGGTTTCCACGATGCTGGTGATGGAGATCTCGGCTGGCTGCTCGGTTTCGGTGGCGGTGGGCTCGACCGGGGGCAGCGGGGTTTCCGTTGGCGGGATGACCTCGGGTGCTGCGGCTTCCGTGGCTATCGCGATCAGCGTTGCCATCTCGAAGTCGGAGACTTCAGGGGTGGGCGTGGCCGTGGGGATCTCGTCACAGGCTGAAAAAGCAAGCAGCCCGATGACCATAATGGTCAGGAAAAATCGTTTACTCATCGTTACCTCCCAAGAATAGAACTTCTATTTTGATTATAGGGTGCAAATCGCAAATTGTACATACAAGTTTGTTAATAATCTATGCGCAATTTATTTGTCCAGGTGCATGCGGTGCAGCAGGCGGTGCGCCACCGGAGCCACCACGATCCCCGCTACCACCAAAAAGATCGTGCTGGAAAATATCGCATAAATTGAAGCAAATATTTTCCCGCCGGGGGTGACGAGCGGTGAAACTTCCCCCATGCCGCCAAGGATCATCGCCGCGTTGAGGAATGAGTCCAACCAGGTCAGTTTCTCAAAGCTGCGGTAGCCGAGAACACCGATCCCCAGCGAAACGGCAAGCACAAGGATAGCCACCAGCAGATGCCCGCCAAGGCGTTTGGCAAATGCTCGCCGGGGTATCAATGGTTGGTTGTGTCGTTCGTACATGCTGCCCTCCTGGGTTAATTAATTTCCAGCCGGGTAAACTCCCCTGCCCTCAGGTGTGGTGGATGCCCCCGCTGCCGCCGCGGGCGGATTTCTCAGCGTGCACCTGGTCAGGCGGCACCTCTTCCACGGCTTCGCAAAGAACCGGCAGGTGCACCAGCTGTGCAATGGCCTCACCCCGGCGGATGCGCATGGGCTTATAGGTGTAGTTGACGATCTTGACAACGATCTCCCCCTGGTAGCCGGCGTCGATGACCCCCGACCCCACCAGGTGGTTGTTGCGCCCTTTGGGGCGCACTTCCAGCATCGTTCCTTCGGGCACCTCCACCGTAACCCCGGTGTGGATGTTGCGGTAAGAGAACGGCCAGAGGATCACATCCTCAATGGAATAAACATCCACCCCGGCATCAGAAGGATGCTTTCGCCTGGGCAGTGTGGCATTGGGGACGATGCGGGCAATTCTCAATGGAATCTCCTCAAAGGGTATTGGGATGATTATACAGGATTCTGCGGCCACTCCGCTTGACACATTCTATACCGAACGGTATACTACTGCTTATGACAAACAGCCGCGAAGAATTGCTCGACCATGCGATGCACGCTTTTGCATTGCACGGTTATGATGCCGTGGGCGTGCAGGAGATCGCCGCCGCTGCCGGCGTTGCCAAGCCGACCCTGTATCACTTTTTCGGCAGCAAAAGCGGGCTACTGGAAGCGCTCTTCAGCGAGCGGCTTGAACCCTTTATGGTAAAACTTGCAGAGGCATGCGTGTACCGCAAAGATGTGACCGGCGCACTGCTCCAGATCGTAAATACATACTTTAACTTTGCCGAAGGCAACCCACGTCTCTGCCGTTTCTTCCTTTCGCTGGTGTACGCCCCGCCGGAAAGCGAGGCTTATCTTCTCTCCCGAAGTTACCGCGAACGGCAGCAGCAACTGATGGAAACCTTTTTCATCGAAGCCTCAAAGGATCACGGCAATATGCGCGGACGCCACCAGGCATACGCTGCCTCCTTCCTCGGGATCGTCAATACCTACGTCAGCCTTTTCCTCAATGATCAAATTCCGGTGGAGGACGCCATGCTGCGCCGCGTGGTGCATCAGTTCATGCACGGCATCTTCTCGTAATCCCTCACCCCCACGTGAAATTTAATTGGAGTTCAAATGACCCAACCTCCCTGGTACCAGGACGCCTGTTTTTATCACATTTACCCGCTCGGGCTTTTCGGCGCACCGGAATACAACGACTTCGTTTCTGCCCCGGTGATGCGCCTGGAGGTGCTGCACGATTGGCTGCCTCACATCCAGGCACTCGGCGTTAACGCGCTCTACCTGGGACCGCTTTTTGAATCCACGCGGCACGGCTATGACACCGCCGATTACTACCACGTGGACCGCCGCCTCGGAGACCGCGGTACGCTAGCCCGCCTGGCTGCCGACATGCATCAGCGCGGTTTGCGCCTGGTGCTGGACGCAGTATTCAACCACGTCGGGCGCGATTTTTGGGCCTTCCGCGATGTCCGGGAGCACGGACGGGCTTCGGCATACACCGATTGGTTTTCCGGCTTGCGCTTCGACGGGCAAAGCCCCCTTGGCGACCCGTTCACCTATGACCCCTGGAACGGGCATTATCACCTGGTGCGCCTCAACCAGACCAACCCGGCGGTGCGTGAGCATTTGTTCGGCGCGGTGCGCATGTGGGTGGAAGAATTCGGCATCGACGGGCTGCGCCTGGATGCCGCGGACTGCCTGGACAGCGATTTCATGCAAGCCCTGCGGGCGTTTTGTGAACCCTTGAAAGCAGATTTCTGGCTGTTGGGCGAAGTGATCCACGGCGATTACCGCAAGTGGGCAAACCCGCGAACCCTGCACAGCGTCACCAATTACGAATGCTACAAGGGGCTGTATTCCAGCCTGAACGACCGCAATTTCTTCGAGATCGCCTGGACGCTCAACCGCCAGTGGGGGGCTGCGGGGATGTACGCGGGGATTCCCCTCTACAACTTCGTGGATAATCATGACGTCGACCGCATTGCCAGCCGCCTGGAAGACCCGGAACTGCTGCCGCTGCTGTATACTCTGCTGTTCACCATCCCCGGCGTCCCCTCCATTTATTATGGGAGCGAATGGGGCATTCCCGGGCGGAAAACAGATGGAAGCGACGCCCCCCTGCGCCCAAGTTTGGTGCTGGCGGAAATGCTGCTGTCGGCACCGCAGCCACACCTGGCGGAGTGGATCACCCGCCTGGCTGAGGTACGCCAGAAGAACCCCGCTTTGCGCATGGGAGGTTACCAGCAGTTGCACGTGGCTGCCGAGCAGCTGGCATTCTCCCGCACATTGGATGGGGACACCCTGTACATTTTGTTCAATGCTGCCGGCGAACCCGCGCGGTTCGAACTCCCTGTGCCGCAAGGTGTTGGCCGGGCAACCGACCTGCTGCACCCCGGCTGTCAGTTCAGCGCGGATGGCGGCCGCCTGGTGGTGGAAGCGCTTGCGCCAAAGAGCGCGTGCATCCTCAAATGCACCAATGTATGAACATTGTTAGAACTTGCCAAAAGGGTTGAAATCGAGAAATCCCTGGCTATAATAAATATGACAAAGCATACCTTAATAATGTGAGTTGCACAATTCTCCTGAAGCCTCATTGTCACATGAGCCAAACTATTGGCTGGAGATGTCGCGCCCACAACACGGGTATCAGATGAATACCAGGGAGATGGAAAATGAAAATCCAAAATAAAGTGATTGTGGTAACCGGCGGCGGAAACGGCATTGGCCGTGAACTGGTGTTGGAACTGCTGCGCCGCGGCGCGCGCGTGGCAGCGGTGGACTTGAACGAAGTATTGCTCAATGAGACGCTTGCCCTGGCGGGGAGCATGCGTGACCGGCTATCCCTTCACGTGCTGGACATCACCAACAAGGAGGGTGTTGAAGCCCTGCCGGAGAAGGTGATTGCAGCCCATGGCAGCGTCGACGGAGTGATCAACAACGCCGGCATCATCCAGCCTTTTGTGACCATCAAGGACCTCACCTATGAACAGATCCAGCGGGTGATGCACATCAACTTCACCGGGCTGTTGTACATGACCAAGTCCTTTTTGCCCTATTTACTCAAACGCCCGGCTGCACACATTGTCAACATCGGCAGCATGGGCGGGTTCCTGCCGGTACCCGGGCAAACCCTGTATGGCGCATCCAAGGCGGCAGTCAAGCTCTTCACCGAAGGGCTCAATTCCGAACTCACCGAAACCCCGGTGCGTGTTTCGATTGTATTCCCCGGCGCTATTGGCACCAACATCGCCGTCAACTCAGGTACCATGACCAAGGAACAGGCTGCCAGTTCCAGCGAAAATACCAAGTTCAAAACCACGCCCGCACCGGTTGCCGCGGCCACCATCCTCAATGGAATGGAAAAAGACAAATACCGCATCCTGGTTGGCAGCGATTCGAAAATGATGGACTTTCTC
>JAYRQY010000148.1:0-7298 GCA_041910365.1 Anaerolineaceae bacterium
CACTGCCCCTGTTCTTCGTAGGGGATGTGCAGGAACGAGTCATCGATGACCGGCTTTGCCGCGATCTTCCGCAGCAGGTCCACCTGTTGCGGGCGTAACTTGCCAAAGATCTCCTTCACATCCCGGGTCTTCAATCCGGGCTCAAAATCATCGAGAAGCGGATCGTAAACATGGTCATAGGGTTTAAAGAACTCCGCGTATTCTTTGCGCAGTTCAACGATCTTCTCCAGGTGTGGCTGGAAGTGCTTGAAATCATTCCTGGTTTTTGCTTCTTCCCATGCGCCCTGGCCGATTGTGGTTACCCGGGCAAACTCGCCCACCCATTTCATCGAGACCTTGGTTTCTTTCTCATAGTTGTGGGCGATGCGTTTGATCAGGCAGGCGTCATCGGATTCCGGGTCCAACTTGTCTGCATAAGGCAGCAACCTGGCGATCATGTCGCCCATTTCTTTGGAGGTAAATTTAATGTGCTGAAGGGTTGCCAGCGTTTCCAGGATATTGCCGCGGTCTTCAGCACCGCCGCGCGGCATGTTCACCTGCTGATCCCACCCGAGCACTGCAGACGCGCGCCCAAGATCGGTGATTTCAGCGATCAATTGCTTGAATTGATTAAGTTCTTTTTCCATTTACCAACTCCTCGGATACGTTAGGCAACTTTCCAGCGCAAGGGTTTCCCATCCAATGCGGTCAGAATTTCTTCGGCAATGTCGTTGGCAGCGCGTGCCTGGGCTTCGATGGTCTGAGCGCCAACATGCGGCGTGGCGATCAATTTGGGGTGTCCCACCAGCCCTGCGAGTTCAGGCGCAGGCGGTTCTGAAGTAAAGACGTCCAGCGCGGCACCGGCCACCTTACCGCTGTTCAGGGCTTCGAGCAATGCGGTTTCGTCGATCACACCGCCGCGGGCTGCGCAAATGATGTAAACACCCTGTTTCATCTTCGCAAATGCAGCAGCATTGAGCATGCCCTTTGACTCGGCGGTCAACGGCAGGTGCATGGTGATCATGTCTGAGCGTTTAAGGATCTCGTCAAAACTAACCGGTTCACCGCCGCGGCTCTTTATCTCCGCAGCCGGGAGCAATGGGTCAAACCCAATAATCTTCATATCAAAAGCTGCTGCGCGCTTCGCGACAGCCGCACCAATTCGGCCAAAACCGATCACGCCCAGGGTCTTACCGGAGAGCTCTGCCCCTTCGAATTCTTTCTTCAGCCATTTGGCGGCTTTCATGCTGGCGTCAGCCCGTGGAATTTCGCGGACAATGCCGAGCATCATGCCCAGGGCCAGTTCTGCAACAGCCGTGGTGGTTGCGAGCGGGGAATTTACCACCGTCACGCCTTTGCCCTTCGCGGCTGCCAGGTCGATATTATCCACACCCACACCCGCCCGTCCAACAGCCTTGAGCTTTTTGCCAGCCTCAAATACTGCCGCGGTCACCTTGGTGCGACCACGAACGATGAGGGCATCATATTCTCCAACCACTTTCAAGAGGTCATCCGCGCTGATACCAGGCTGGTCTGTCACATCCACTGATTTTTTCAGCAGTGCCTTGCCGTTCTCATCCAAACCATCTGTGATCAAAACTTTCCACTTGGCCATTACCGAACTCCTTTTAAGGTTTTGTGGGGTTACAATCCCCTCCTTCATTTTACCCGATTTCAAAAAATGAGTTTGCCTGCCGTTTCGCACAACCCACGCCAGGTGTTACAATGCCTGCATGGTTGCTGATTCCTACGGAGACCGTGTCAATCCGCGCATGCTGCGCTCTGAAGCCTTGCAGCGCTGCACCCTGGAAGAATGCCATGGCGCTTGCTGCGTCTTTGGGGTATGGGTGGATTCGCGGGAAGTTTCCGACATCCTGAGCCACGCCAGCCTCATTCAGCCGCACATGCCCCCTGAAAACCGCAATGCCGGAGAATGGTTTGCCCCCATCGAAGACAAGGATAAACTCAGCCCCACCGGAAAAGTGCTGCATACCGCCGTGGAAAACCAGCCTGCACATTATGGCGGCACTGCCTGCATTTTTTGGCGCGCAGACGCCAAATGTGCCTTACAGGTGGCTGCGGACGCAAACGGATTGCATCCATGGCGTTTCAAGCCCTACTATTGCATTCTTCACCCTTTGGATCAGGATGACCAGGGGCGCATCACGCTCGACCAGGCGGAAGAACTGGCCAGTGAACCCGGAAGCTGCCTGCGGAGTGCTGACAGACCGATTCCGCTCGCTGACACGTTTGCTGTTGAATTGCGTTACCTTTTGGGAGATCGGGTATACGCCGCGATCAGGCGCGCCGCCGGTTTGCCCCCTATCAGCGGGAATGATCAGCCCGAACCGCGTTGATATCTGATAAAATAAGGCAATGTTTGTCCGAATTAGATCTTCCTTGAAGAAGTTCCAGTTGAGGCGGCTTGCCGGTGCGGCAATCATCGCCGCGCTGGCACTTTATGCCGCACCCATTCATTCCGTCAGCGCAGATATTGCTGCATCAGAATCATCCTCCGATGCCGACCAGGCATTATGCCTGCCCGGGCAATTGGACCAACTCCCATTGTTGGACTGCGCCAACCTCGGCCCAAGCGGGAGGCTTGAAGAACTGGCTGCCATTGGCATCACCTTTCCAGCCGAACCACTGCCTATCGTTTCCGTGCCGGCTGAGCTCGGCAAAATCCCCTTTGCGTATGCCATAGTCTCCAACGAAAATGTTCCGCTCTATTCAAGCCCTGAAAACGCCCTCGCGCACATCGCAGGCAACAGCCTTCCTGCCAGCAAGATAAAATATGTCTCCCTGTATCAGAAGGTGCAAACTGAACAAGGCACTTTTTACCAGATCGCAACCTACGAATGGATCGGCGGAGAAAACATCAAGAAAGTATCCGTACCCGTTTTTCGTGGCTTTGAACTGCGTGCCAACCCGGATATTCCCTTTGGCTGGATGCTGGATTCGATCTCCCCGCGCACAAGCCCATCTGCCAATGCGCCTCAACTCAACAAGACCTATTACCGCTATACCGTCCTGCCCATCTATGCTTCGCAAATGGTCGGCGAGGAGGAATGGGTAATGGTTGGGGTTGATGAGTGGATCCCCAAAAGGCAGATCGCGCGCGTGCTCCCCAATTACACCCGTCCCGAAGGGGTTAGCGGTGACCGGTGGATCGAGATTAACCTGCAGGAACAGGTGATGATGGTGTATGAGTCCGGCAAGCTGGTCTTTGCCACGCTCATCTCAAGCGGCTCGCCTCCGTTTTACACCCAGCCGGGGGTCTTCCAGGTCTACAAGATGCTGGTCAACGACCGCATGAGCGGCGCATTCGAAGCCGACAAATCCGATTACTACTACCTGGAAGATGTTCCCTATATCCTCTACTATGACAATTTGCGTGCCATCCACGGCGCTTACTGGAACAATTACCTGGGTTACCGCGGGTCGCATGGCTGTGTAAACCTTTCCGTCGCAGATGCCCACTGGGTGTATGACTGGGCTGAAGAAGGCGACTACGTGTATGTCTGGGATCCCACCGGCAAGACCCCCACTGATCCTGCGCTTTACGGTGCAGGCGGGTTCTAAACCCGCATCCTTATTGGTTTAAGGAACCAATTTCGTTATAATGATATTTAATCGCACCACCCTTACTGGGTGATATACATCAGCAGAAAACCAGACAACTTAATTCGGGTTTAATCCAGAAAACCTGCATAAAAGCAGTTAGGTAAGGGAGGAACCCCTATGAAAACCAAACGATGTTTGCAGATTCTGCCTGCAATCTTGATGGCTGCCTCGATGTGGATCCCTGCGGGCTGCACGACTGGTAGTACTGGACAAATGGGATCCGCTCCTGGAACCCAATCCATGGGCAGCCAGCCTGGGGAGATAACGGATTCATCCAGCCTTATGGACCTTTGCACAACGCCGCCGCCACAGTGGCTGGATATTGCCTCTGCCGCATCAGCACCAACCATGCCGACATTTACGGTTGGTACTCCTCCTGCCTTGGGCGTCCTCGGGCAGGAAGGCGCAGTAAGCATGGCAGACGCAATCCGCCCAACTGACGGTTTTTGCAGCCTGCAAGTGTCTGAGAGCTTCCAGGCGGTGATCAACGAAGCAATAAAACTGGTGAACGAGGGGAAAAAGGCAGAAGCCCGGCAATTGTTGCAGAGCCTGCTGAGCCAGGTTACCCGGACGGGTTCTTTCAAAGCAGGTGCGGGACCCTCTCAAACAGGGGTTCTTTATACCTCGCTGGTAGAAGAGAAACCCCGCTCCTCCATGGGAGACCGGCAGAGCGTCCGCGACCTGATCAATGCCGCTGAGGCAGACATCGCTGCCGGTGGTGACGGCCAGGCATACAAAGACGCCGCTTCCGATGCTTTCAATGATTTGGCAAACTCAGAACTGCCGGACGCAGATTTCGGGGAAAGCATGCGCCTGACCGAAGAAGCGCTCTTGCTTGGGGAACAGGAGATTGCCGATGCTGCTTCCCAGCGTGCCAAAGATATCGCAGAAGAGGAGCTGGATTCAGCGATTGAGGATTTTGACCCATGCACAGGTTCCGAACAAGAAATGGTTGACCTGTTGAACAAGCTGGGCAAGGGGATGCTGCTTGGACTGGAAGGCACGTTAGGCTCGGATGGCAGTCAATATCAAGCCGCATCATCCAAAGCAACCACTGCGATAAAACGATTTTATAACGAGGCAGCCCGAAAAGCGAACGTCAACGATGCGGTTCAACCGCTGCCAGAATGCGAAAGGCAAGCAGACCTGGAGATTGAATATGTCTTTGCCGCGGCAGTGGTCGGTATGGAACCCAATACCTCAGTCACCATTCCTTTGAATATCAATTGGGGTCTTACCCCAAGCCCCGTAAGCGGGAACGGGCAGCTGGTTTATGAAAGCACGACCACTCGAGAACATTGCACATTCACCGGTCGCGGCTCATGGGCTATCCAGGTGGAAGGCCAGGTCGATTCCCCAGAGAATCCTGCCACGGTAGAACTGCGGATCACCCCCTCCGGCAGCAAGATGACATTCGATATTGCCTGTGAGGGCAGCCGGGGTGGAACTTACCTCGAGCCGAGCAGCAACCAGGTAACCCTGCCCTGGCAGGACGGCGCGACAGTGCAATCCGGATATCTCTGGACGTTTACTCTTCGGATTAAGTAGCCACGATCAGTTCACTTCCGCAACGCAGATTGTAGAAGAGTCTTGGAGTATTTGCTTCAATAATCTCCTTTTTAACTCTACTTTGCTTTCTTCAGAAACCTTCTGAATATCTCGATAGACCAGCGCAGGCGGGCTTTACAGAAATTGGCTCTTGAAATTGGGAGTGTTTTCGATTATCCTATTATAGATATAATTTATCTTATAAGGAGAAATATGAACAAAAGATTGGCACTTCCGTTTATTGCACTAATGGTATTTGTTTTATTCGTAAGTTCTGCTTGTTCATTGTCTTTTGGAAACAATGAAGACGCCACCGAAGAACCGCGGGTGCTGGTGGTTACCGCCACAGCCGAGAAACAGGCGCAACCACCTGTCGCCACTGAGGCACCAGTCGTAGCCGTCACCGATGCCCCTGTGGTTTCCGCCGAACCCCAGCCATACTTCCTCGAAGAATTTGATACGAACATGGATAACTACAGCTGGTTCAATATGGGCGAGGGAGATGCAGATAACAAAATGGAGCTGTTTTTCGAAGATGGTCAACTAAAATTCCAGCTCAACGACACCAACTTGTGGCCATATGTGACCTATGACGCTTACTCCTACACCGATGTGCGCATCGACGTGGAGGCCGAAAACATGGGTGTCAACCAGAATTCCGTCACCATGATCTGCCGCTATGACGAAAACCTGGGCTGGTACGAGTTCAACATCGCCAACGATGGAACCTGGTTCATATCCTATTATGATGCGGTGATAGTAAAAGGATACACCCAGTTATACAATGGCGGCTCTACTGCGATCAATATGGGACGGGATACCAATGTGTATACCGCCATCTGCCAGGGGCAGGATCTGACACTGTATATCAACGGCGTCAAGACCCGCACAGTACAGAACAAAGACTTGAAAGAAGGCTTGGTAGGCATCGGCGTTTCCTCATACCTATACACACCGGTTGAAGTTTATTTCAACTGGATGCAGATCAGCGAGCCATAATTCTGGTACTTGTACAGCAGAAGGCAGGGATTTTTTTTCCCTGCCTTTTTTGTTGCAGCCCTTCAGCCTCGGTATACGAAATATATTAAATTTACCTTAAGAAACTTAAAACCTATTGACTTTTACTTTTTTCAACTGTAGTATTTTTGATTATATAGGTCCCTTATGAACCAATCTGGCTTTTACATGTACGTCATTTACTTTTATATGCTTATGGGCATTCTTTGGCTCCCAGGCATACTTAAGGTTAGGTTGGTTAAACACAAGGCGTAAAAGATTTTTTAGAGTATTACAAAAACCACCTGACCAAAAGCAGGTGGTTTTTTTGTAAATGCTCCGAACCCAGGAGGTGCGCAATAATCATCGAACACTCGATCCACCACTGATCAAAGAATGAAAAAATTCAAACAAAGGAGAAGTTATCATGAAGTCAATCAAGTTCTTTACCGCACTGGTGGTTTTTGCCCTGTTGTTCACCGCCTGTGCCCCCAAGTCAACGGCAACCCCGGCTGCAGAGGCAACCGAAGCGCCGGCTTCCGCCGCCGAAACGGAAGCAGTGGATGAAACGCCAGCCGTCTGCGCAACAGATCCATTTGGATGCGCAGTGTTTGCTCCTGGTGATGTGATCAAGATCGGTATGGGCGCTCCCATGACCGGTGGAGATGCCTCATTCGGTCTTGATATTTCCCAGGGCGCAACCGTCGCTGCCCAGGATGCCGGCACGTTCAACGGCGTCACCTTTGAACTGGTGGCTGAAGATGATGGCGGCACCCCTGAAGGCGGCGCTGCTGTGGCAAACAAGTTCGTCTCTGATCCTGCCATCGTGGCAATTGCAGGTCACATTTTCTCAGGCGCCACTGCCGCTGCCATGCCGATCTACGAAGCCGCGGGCATCCCCATGCTCTCCCCGTCTGCCTCGAATCCTCCCCTTACAGAACAGGGCTCGAAGGTCTTTAATCGAGTGGTTTTCACCGATCAAACCTCAAGCGACTTTACCGCCAAGTATCTATACAACAAACTCGGCGTCAGAAAACTCGCTCTCATCCATGATGGGCAGGATTACGGCAAGGGTCTGGCCGAACTTGTAGGTGCCTCTTTCGCCGCCCTGGGTGGTGAAGTAGTGATCGAAGAAGCCATCACCCCCAAAG
>JAYRQY010000149.1:0-10676 GCA_041910365.1 Anaerolineaceae bacterium
ACACCGAGCAAAATACCCCTGGCTCCGGCACTCGGAATCATCTGGAATCCGGTCAATACATCGCGCAGCACAGGGATCTGGTCTGTAAATGAAAGCAGACCGCAATTGAGCAGAAGGAAGATGATCACGGTAACAAAAAAAGTGATCCCCATCCAGTTGCGCTGGCGTTGAAGGAACTTGAGGCTGGCGAAGGAGAGCGTTACTGCCAGAACCGCCAGCAAGGTGCTCTCAATCGGCGTTTGTATGGAGGTGACCACTTTCTGAAACACAGGATTGGTGGGCTCAACGAAAAGCCCGGCCACCAGGGTGAGAAAGAATGCAATAACAACCACGAGGCTGAACCATTGCTGCATACCTTCCCTTTTTACCTTTTCCCAATGGACGCCAAAGACCAAATGAATAATGGCTACCAAACCAGCCACGCCTGAAAGCGTCACCGCCCAATTCAGCATGGGTGTGCGGATGCTGGCAAGCGCCGGGCTTGGAATAAAATATCCCAGGAGAATGATCACGCCGGTTGCGATCGCAACAACCAAAGCAATTGGCGATTTCATAGAACTCCCACGATTTTCAGGATGGAACCGAGGATCAAAGCCCCACCCACGACCATCCGGAATACATCTTCAACACGCAGACTGGATTGATGTTTTGGGCTTACCGCCAGGTAAGCAGGCAGGGCGTAGAGCTCCTCACCGATCAGGGTGTCGGCTGTCCCGGCATAAAAGATCGCCTGCGCTGTGATGGAATCACTGCCGGTGATGGAAATCCTGGTGCGATTGATCCCCTCAAACAACAAACCTGCTTCTGTGCCAAAACTGCCAATAAAAACGTTGCCATTGATCTCACTGTCTTTCATCGCTTCCAGTGTTCCGGCTGCGTATGAAAAAGGAGTTGCCCCGGCCATGCTCGCGTGGCTGGAATTATAGAATGCCTGGGTGTTCGTATCAATGGAGACCCGTTTGAGCGTATCCTGGCTCAAGATTAACAGACTGCCCGATCCCGTTGTGCATATTGGCGGCAGGTCGCTGGTGGAAGTCAACTGGCCAACCCGTTGGAGTGTGCTCAACCCTACCAGGGCTGATGTGTTCGTTGGCTCAATCAGTTGAGCGCTGCCCAGCGAAACATGCAGGCGCGAGCCATCTTCCACTGCCATGCCAATCGCCCGTTTGAGCCGGTTGATTGGTTCAATTTTTCGAAAAGTTACTGGGAACCTGCTGCGGACGGCTTTGGATGAGAAGACAAAGAGAAGGACCACAAAGAATACAACAACGCTGAAACCAATCACCTGCTCAGCACTGCTCATTTTGCGCCCCCGTTCCGCAGGCAAGAAGCAAAATCACGGCACTTTTCGCTGTCATCAAGTGTCTCGGCAAATTCGTGCAATGAGTGTTTTCGATCAGCATCGAAAAATGGGCTGACGCCAAACAAAGTTTGTGAAAGGATGGTTCGCACAGGCGCGGCTCCTTCAAGAAGGGTGAGAACGAGACCAGTCAGGTGATTTCGTTGCAAGGATCGCGCCCACTTCTGCCAGTGTTCAGGATACTCCATAAGCAGAGTATAGCATAATCAACTCGTGCTGCCTGGCAATGACCAGAGCGTTGATCCGACCGGTGAATTTGCGTAAACGCGTATAGCATTGAACAGCTTTTCCCGGGATTTCCAGAATGAACTTATCTGGGAGTTGTAGATTCCCGCTGCGCGCTGCCACCGATCGATGTCATCATCGGATAGATCGAACCGGGTCGCAACTGCGTCTGCAGGCAGACCAAGTTCGCTGATGGATTTTAGTTTCCCGGAATATGGAAAGTCAGGATAATAGTTTTTCTCGTTTGGCAACCTGGCTCCGAGATGCCTGATCAGAAGATGGTCGATGTGCCCGCCTGCGCCCAAGGGAAGAATAACCTGGTCATCGGGGCGTAAGTTCATTTGAAATTCCCCCCACAATCGTTCCTCCAACTTCGTTTCCGGCTCGCGGATTGGCTTGAAAAGATCAGCAGTCTTTCTAACGAGGGGAGAGTTGTCTGAATCGTAATAACGATAGATGCAATCCAGAAGTCCAAAATACCGGTTCTTTGCCCCGAGGAAATTGCATGCCGTCTTATCCTCACCGCGGCGCAACCCATACGGAGAACCGGTTTGCCCCCAGCGCCGGTGAAGGATCCTGGCAAATGCGGTAAGTTTGTCCAAAGGGGGATCGGCGGTAAAAAAGGTCCATACCTCAACCTGTATCCCACGATTCACCTGTTGCGAGATGATCCCGCCGCACGAAAAAATGGCGTCATCGAGGTGGGGAGAAAAGTATACAATGCGCATCAATATCCTCCAGCTATATCAGTGCAGCAGGTCTACGGAGATTGAGCTTTCCGTTTGTTTTGATGGTCTACGATGAGGCCGCCGATAATCGTCCCCAGCCCAACGGTCAAACAAAACACCAGGAGATATTGAACCTCGATGTGAATTCCTGTGCCGAATTTGCGGTTGATATACCAGTTTGTAAATACGATAACAAAGAGGCTCTCAAGGGCAACAATACGCCAGAACCACAGCGCTTTCATTTGCCCCAAATGATCCCAAACCCACCCGACGATGATCGCAAACCACGGAAGGAAAATCGCCCGGTAACGCGGGTTATCCCACAAGTCCCCGCCGGCGCGCGCTGAAGAAACAAACACCCAAACCACGAGCATCGCCATCAGCCAGAACAATCCCCAGTCCTTGCTCTTTATTGCGCTCTTGAAAATGGCTCCGAACCCGTAAACGAGAAATGGAATCACCACGTACCAGCCTGATGCACGGAAAATGGCGATTCCCTGCCATACAGGCAGGGAGGGGTAAACCAGGGCAGCCGGCAGCAGTGGTTGGATCAAGCCATACAACAAAACGAATGGGAAGCGCAGTTTGTCGCCAACAATATCCAGCAATGCGGCAATCAATCCGGATTCCTGTTCAGTGGTATAGGCATCATAGTAAAGGGTGTCTTTTAGCCACCACCAGCCAGCCAGTATTGAGACCGACAGCATCAGGAAAAATATACCCCACAGGAATTTCTTTTTGCGCGGTGACTGTTCAGCAATGATCAAGGCGACCAGGAAGTAGCCAGCCTCTACCAATAGAATTACCAGCCCGCCAGGGATGGAGATCCAACAGGTGAACAAACTTGCGGCGATAAATGAAACGATCCGCCAAAAATGCCGGTCACCTTTGGAGAAGAGGAGCGTCATCCATAAGGTTGCCGAAGCCAATCCGATGAGCAAAGGCTCGCGCATTTGTGAACTGCCCAGCAATACGCCTTCGGGATAGAGGGCCATTACCAGGCAGGCGATGAGAGCAATGCGTTTCCCCCAGCCGGCATTGACCGCGCTCCAGAAAAATAGCATCCCAACGCCCATAAAGAACGCTGATAAATACACGATCAGCAGCGGACGATGTGCATCAGATGAAAACACGCGGTAGACCGCTTTACTGATGGCTGTTAGACCGCCATATTGATCAATGCCTTGATCGGACGGTTTTTCAGGTCCTTCCCAGCGCTCTGGGAATGCGCTCACATAAGAAAACTGGTCACGTTCATAGGCATCTGCGTACACATACCCGGCGTTTTGTACCGGCGTATCAAATCCAATCTCCGGCAAAGCATTGCTCAACCAGGTTCCAACGCCAATGCGCAAAAGGAAAGCCGCAACCGCAATTACCAGGATCGCACGCGGCGGGTTTACGTACCGATAAGCCAGATAGAACAACCCGGATAGAATGATGCAGAATAATGTGCTTCTCCACAAGCCCGAAAGAAATTCACCGGGGCTGAAAACCGCCAGCAGCAAGCCCAATAAGATCCCTAAACCCGCCGCCAGAAGTGGGTTAAACCACGCGCGCTCATTCACTTTCATTTTGGTTTTTCCATTGTGCTGATAATCTTTTTCATGCGCGCTTTCCAGGAATACTGCCGGACATCGAGTAAAGCCTGCGCCGATAACTGCCTCCGGCGCGGCTCATCTGCCATCAACAGCGAAAACTGCTTCACCAGGTCTTCCATATCCTCCGGTTTATAGAAAGCCGCGTTGCGTTCGGACAACACTTCCCGCAAGACAGGGATATCACTGGTGAGGATGACCCGACCGGATGCCATGTACTCGAACATTTTCATCGGGCTTGAAACACCTGCAATATTACCACCGCTGCTGCCGGCTACCGTTTTTCCGTAAGGCATCAACAAAATATCCGCCGCCATCTGGTACAGAGGGAGGTCTTTATTATCCACAAATCCAGTCAACTGGATGTTTTGCACGTTTTCTCTGCGCAACCGATCCTGCCATTGGATGACAATATCCTCCCTGCCGCCCACCCAGATGAACTGAACCGGAGGAGTTTGTTGTGCCAATTCCACGAGCGTGTTCAGCCCGCGGCCTTCATAGAAACCACCGGAATACACGGCGGTAAACTTCTCTGCCAGCCCCAATCGCTTTCTTGCTTCCGTGGGATCAAGCTGCTCATGGTCTCGCTCCAGGTCAACGCCATCCGGGGCGATGATCACTTCCTCCTCTTTGAACCTGGGATGGAATTCCGTCTCCAGGATCTCCTGGAGCGCGTGGGTGATAAGGACGATCTTCTTTCGTCCGCGCATTCGCGCAAACCGCTTCAACAGCCTTGCCCCCATGCGTCCCACCGGACGATCGTGGATTTCAAGAATGACAGGAAATCTGAAGAGCAAGCCGAGAACCGCAGCCCATAACAAGCGCGTGTAGACCAGGTCGGCTTGTTGTTTCCTGGCAAGTCTGAGCGCAGAAAACACAAAGTCGATCTTTTTAAAGGCAGGGGTGAAACTTATCCAGCGGATCGGAAAACGGGCAGTGACGCCATAATGCGAAGCCAATGCTTCCCACGTTGTGCTGGTCTTTCCCGGCGCGTAGAGCGTGACCTCCTCGCCATTTTGGGTCAGCGCCTGGCAAACCTTCATGACCTGCACGCTGTTGGCCGTCCAGGAGGGAATCACCGCTGCCGAGAGATAAGCAATGTTCATGCAGCCTCTGCAGGAACTTCTCTCATCCCCTTGCGGATCATCCCGACACCGATGAGCACCATCAGCCCCACCGAAAGGATGAAATTACCCGAAAGCAGCCAGGCTTCGGCATTGATGCCATACGCCGGAACCAGCCAGAAAGATAAGGCAATCTTCAACGCTGCCGCCGCCGTAAGAATGAACAACGGGATGTTTGCCTTGCCGAACGCCAGCAGCAATTTACGGTTCCAGAATAGAATATTCGAAAACCCAAAGCCGGCGAGCAGGATCATCAAGGCTGGGTAAGCAGGCGTGAAGGGCTCACCATAAGCAATACGGATGATCCACCTGCCGAAAATTGCCATGAGCAGTACCACAAGCCCGGTCCATGCGGCAGAGAGGATGGTTGTTCGGCGAAGCAAACGTTTCAACTCGTCCCACTTTTTTAAGACCACACTGCGGGCAAGCTCCGGGAAGGTGGTGTCGATCATCGGTGTCACTGGCATCATCAGCGGATTCACAATGGTCATGGCAATTTTATACAGCCCAACCGCCTCCGCATTCAGGAAGAATCCCACCCAGAGCACTTCACTTTCACTTACCAGTAACTTGATCGTAGCGCTCAGATTCGTGCTAAAGCCAAATTTGAGCATTTCCTTAAATGAGTCGGGTTTGCGATATGGTGCCCGCCACCACCCGCTCCCCAGTTCACGCTCCAGGCTGAACCACGCCAGCACAATTGGACCGAGCCCCAGGATAAACTTACCCGCGAGATACGCCCACAGGACAAACAGGAGATCCCCTTTGAGCACAAAGGCAACCATGATGATGGCCAAAGTAACCACCGAGTTCAATAAATTGACAAAAGCCTGTTTTTTAAACTGGTTGGTCACCTGCAATACACCGGTGGCAGACTCGGTGGTTATGTTCGCCAAAATGGCGATGCCAAACAGGCGGATCAACCCCACGGACGTGGGGTCCTTGACGAAGACCTGCGCACCCAATGGCGCAATCAGCCAAAGGCAGATGAAGGCTATCAGAGAAGTGAACCCTTCGATCAGGGCGGCAGTTTTGATCACAATTCCCGCTGTATCCAGGTTCCTTTCGGTCAATTCCTTGCCAAAAAAACGGATAACAAATTCACCCATGCGGAAGGAGAACAAACGGTTTACCGTGGTAACCACCCCCATCACAAGGTAGAGTGCACCAAATACACCAACGCCCAGTAAACGAGCCGCCAGGATGCTTTGCGCAAAACTTAACACCAGGCTGATGGTGGTTGAACTGAACAAGTATCCGGTGTTTTTCAGTACCCGTGAAAGGATGGGGTCTTGCTGCAGGGTCTGCTTTACCCTGGAGAACAGACGGTTCATGGGGTCAATACCTGGCTCGCCCAGGCGCGCTGTTCCATATACCAGTTGACCAGGTTGGCGATGCCCTCATCCAGAGACACCTTCGGTTCCCAGTTCAACAGCGCTTTGGCTTTGCTCACATCCGCCCAGTTGGCGTCAACATCGGCAGGATTCTTGGCGATAAATTCCACGCGTGCCTTTTTGCCAACGAGGGTTTCGATCTTTGTAAGCAGACTGTTGATGGTGATGGTTTCGTGCCCGCCCAGGTTAACAATTTCGTATCCAACCGGTTTGAGCCCGGCAATCAATCCATCCGCGATATCATCAGCGTAGGTGAAGCCGCGCATCTGGCTGCCATCACCGGTGACTGTAACGGGCTTCCCCTCCGCCACCCACTGGCAAAAGCGGAACATCACCATGTCCGGGCGTCCGGCAGGACCGTAAACGGTAAAAAACCGGAATATGGTGGCATCCAGTTCAAAAAGGTGATGGTAGACATAGGTCATAGCTTCAGCGCCTTTTTTACTGGCGGCATAAATTTGAAGCGGATGGCTGGAATCAGCTGTTTCAGGCGTCGGCAGCGGCGGGTTTGCGCCATAAATGGACGAAGTTGATGCTAGGATCATTTTTTTAACGCCGCTATTACGGCACCACTCCAGCACATTCAACGTCCCGTTGGAATTCGTTTCCAAATACACCTGCGGGATTTCAACTGCCTGGCGCACCCCCGCCCGGGCTGCCAGGTGAATCACGGCATCAAACTTCGGGTGAGCCTTCTGCAAATCGGCAAACATTCCCTGCCGGCACAGGTCATCTTTTACAAATGTAAAATTCCTGCATTTCTTAAGCGATTCCAACCGCCAGTGTTTAAGGCGCACATCATAGGCATCATTGAGGTTATCAATGCCCACAACCTCATCGCCGCGGTCATTCAGTTTCTCTATCAAGCGCCGGGCAATGAAACCTGCAGCACCGGTGACCAGGATTTTTGCCATTTAGAGCCTCACCACCTTGGGATTCTTCTTTCCAACCGGTCCAAGTGCATTGCGCGTGTCGACGATAAGCTGCGCATCACGCAGCAAAGCCGCATAGTCATACACGTTGTGATTGGTGACGATGACCACGCAATCTGACGTTTTTATCGCGTGTTCAAGATCTTTGATGGATTTGATGGTCCAGCCATCATGCTTGATCTGCGGGATGTAAGGGTCGTGATAACTGACCAGTGCGCCCTTTTTCTGCAGCAGGCGGATCACATCGATCGCCGGAGATTCCCGCAGGTCATCAATATCGGGTTTGTAGGCAGCGCCCAGCACCAGCACCCGGCTGCCTTTGAGCGGCTTCTGGTGTTCATTCAGGGCATCCTGGACCTTGGTGATGACAAAGCGCGGCATGCTGGTATTGATCTCCGATGCCAGTTCAATGAAACGCGCGGTGTAATTCAATGAACGAAGTTTCCAGGAGAGGTAAAGCGGGTCAATCGGAATGCAGTGACCTCCCAGACCAGGCCCAGGCAGGAACTTCATGAACCCAAAGGGTTTGGTGGCTGCGGCTTCGATCACTTCCCATACGTCCACACCCAGGCGGTCGCACATTAACGCCAATTCATTGACGAAGCCGATGTTGATCATTCGGAAAGTGTTTTCAAGCAGCTTGGCCATTTCAGCCACCTCGGTGGAGGAGACTGGCACCACTTTCTCCAACGCCTGGCTGTACCAGGTGGAGGAGACCTCGGTGCATGTTTCGGTCATCCCGCCGATCACCTTGGGGGTGTTCTTGGTGGTCCAATCTTCCCGCCCGGGGTCAACCCGCTCGGGAGAAAAAGCCACGAAGATGTCTTCACCGATCTTCAAACCGCTTTTTTCGGTCAGCGTCGGCAATACCAGTTCGCGTGTAGTGCCCGGGTAGGTGCTCGATTCAAGCACCACCACCATGCCCTTGTGAACATAAGGGGCGATCCCTTCGGCGGCACTGACGATAAAGGAAAGGTCTGGGTCGCCGGTCTGGCGCAGCGGTGTGGGCACGCAAATCGCCACGGCATCGATCTGCTTGAGCACGGAATAATCTGAAGTTCCCCTGAGCTTTCCGGAATCCACAAGCCGCTTCACGGATTTGGTGGGCACATCCATGATGTAGGACTTCCCCGCATTAAGCAGGTTCATCTTCTCCACAATCGGGTCAATCCCGGTCACATCAAATCCGGCTTCGGCAAAAACCGTGGCAAACGGCAGCCCCACATACCCCATCCCAAGAACGGCAATCCGGGCAGTTTTGTTTTTCAATTTTGTCATCAATTCAGCGGCTACGGTCATTTTTCACCTTGAGGTCTAGAATAATTTTAATTGTTCAGCCGGCGGTTCTTCCGGTTTTTCAGTTGGCGCGGGTTCACTTTGGGCGGATGGGGCAACTTTCCCCTTTGCACGCTTGGACTCTTCGATCAATTTTGGAAGTGCGGCAAAATCAGCCACAACAGTTGCTTTTAAGGATGGCTGGTGCAAGGCTGCTGCCGGGTGGAACATCGGAACGATCAAGCGCCCATTCACATTGAATGCGTGCCCATGTACAGAACTAATTCGCGCTGCCGGCAGGAACTTGCCCATCGAGATCCGCCCAAGCGTGACGATCACATGAGGATTGATCGTTTCGATCTGTTTATCCAGGTAAACCGCACAGGCAGTGAGTTCATCCAGTTCAGGGTCGCGGTTCTCAGGTGGACGGCATTTGACCACATTGGTGATAAATACGGAGGAGCGGTCATAGCCTGCGGTGACCAGCAGTTCATCCAGAAACTTCCCTGCCTGCCCAACGAACGGGTGCCCCTGCTCATTTTCGTAAAATCCCGGTCCTTCGCCGATGAAAAGAATATCGGCGTCCGCAGGGCCATCTCCGGGGACAGCTTTTTTGCGTGAAAAATGCAATTTGCATTTTTCGCAAACAGCCACCCGTTTTGAAATTTCCGCCAGAATTTCGGTTGCGTCAGCCATCAATCTCCAGCCACAGTCATGGATTAACGTTTCTATTTTACCTTAGAGGAGCAATTCCAACACATCAGGGTCAATGGGGTCAAGGTTCATCAGAATGGCATCCTCCCCGTTGTCACTGTAATACCGTTTGCGCACCCCCACTTCTGCGAATCCAAATTTCTGATACATCGCCCGGGCTGCAAGGTTTCCGCGCCTTACCTCCAGCAAGGCTTTGACCGCCCCATTTGCAGCGCCATCCATCAGGGTAAATGCCAGCAAACGCTGCCCCACGTGCAAATGCCGCTGCGCCGGGTCAACGGCCAGGGTAGCGATGTGGATCTCATCCAGGATCAACCATGCCACCATCATCCCCAGGAACTGCGGCGATGCGCCTGCGGTTTCAACCACCCAGCAGCGTGCTGCCTGGTTCTGCCCCATTTCATAAAGAAATGCGCTTGCTGGCCAGGGTAGCGTAAAAGATTGCTGGTCCAGGGCGATCACCTGCGCCAGGTCACCCAGTTCCATTCTTCGAATCTCAATTTCAGGCTGTGTTTGGTTCGTAATTACTCCGGGATGGCTTCAGCAATATGCAAATAGATCGGCGAAAGCGATACCGGGTCATCCCTCTGCCCTGCTTGCCAGCGCTGCCAGCCTAACTCAGCCAGGAAGGATGGACGCCGGTATGCAGTTGCCGGGCTGGCAAGCATGGCATTCTTCCATTTTCGTCCAAGCACCTGGCGCTCTTCCGGGGTCATTTCCCCGGTGATCAGGGTCGGTCCGGCGATTTCATCCGAAAGAACATCGGGTGTCATCACCAACGGGCCGCGCTCCTGGATCCACGAAGTGCCATCCGATTTGTACCAGCTGACAGCGAGCCTGGTACGCCCTGCCGGCAGCACGCAAATCAATGGATGCTCCGAAAGCGCTTGTGCGGCTGCCAGGAAATCAAAGGTTGGGACGCCGATAACCGGGACACGCAGAGACAGTGCCAGCCCTTTTACAAACGCCAGCCCTATTCGCAGACCGGTAAAGGTACCAGGTCCAAGGGCGCATACCAGCAGCGAGAGCGAGGCGGGATTGACGTCGCATTTGTCCATTAAACCTTTTACCGCCGCTGCCAGTTCCACCGTGTGATGGTTTTTACTCTGCCATACCAGTTCACCGATCACCTGTGGAGGATCATACAATGCAATACCGATTGTTTGGGTGGAAGTATCTACTGCCAGCAGCATCTCATCCTCCAAAAGCCTGGCGCTTGAAAGCCGTCAACAGGTCCTCAAACCGTTTGCCGGTCGGTGAGAAGACGAGGTTGCGCTGCTCATCGCCCATCCAGGACAACTGTATCTCCAGGCGTTGCTTCGGTAG
>JAYRQY010000150.1:0-23278 GCA_041910365.1 Anaerolineaceae bacterium
AACCTGCACTTTGGGGTTGATTTTCGCCACCTGGGCGGCGGTCTCTTCAGACACGATCGACATCTTGGATTTATCACCGATGATGAGCAGTACTGGTACCTGGATCTTTTTAAAGATTTCCAGGGGAGCGTCTCCGACCATCCCGATCCCCATGGAAGCCATGGATTTGAGGAAGTCATTGCTGATCCTCCGCTTGGAGTTGACCCACGGAATGATCTCGTCATCCGGGTAGGTAGGAGAAACCTTTCTCGCCAGGATCAAACCGATGAATTTTGGCAGAAGCTTGAACGTCCGCATAAATTTGACCATCATCTTGCCGACGTCTTCCATTTTTATGGCTTTTTCACCGCTGCCGAAGGTTTCACCCGGCATGATGATGGGGGGATCTTCAAGAAAAACCGCTTTGATCAAGTCGGGATATTCCGCCGCCAGGTTCATCGAGGTGTCTGCACCCATGGAGTGCCCGCCGACGATCGGGCGATCCAATTTCAATTCTCTGATCACACCCGCCAGGTCGAGAACACGCTGTTCGGTTGAATAATCTCCACTGCCGGAATCGGAGAGGCCATGACCCCGGCCATCGACCATGATCACATCGTAATCGTTTTCCAATTCCTTTACCACGTGCGTCCAGCACAAACCGTCATCCCCGGCGCCATGGCTGAAGACCACTTGCGGCTTGTGCCCACCCGTGCGGTAATAATGGAGATTGATCCCATTTGTACTGACATAGCCATCATACCAATTTGACATAATGTTCTCCTGAAAGTTAGAAAGGTGGGGTAAAGATAATCAATATGGCCTTGCACATCCCTGAGGCGATTGGGAAAGAACCGGTTCCCCCCTCATCAAACGCTTGTCGATAATCCGGCATGGGTTAATTGTATATCGGATCATGGATGGTGCAGTATGACTGCACCCTAATTGCATGCTCGCTCGGAGGGATTGTCAAACCACCCTAATTACTGCCTGGAAAATGGCTAGCCACGAACCACTTATTTTTTTCTCAGAATAACCGTATATGAATAGGATCCGTTATTAATAGCAAATACATTCTCAAGGGTTACTTCTGGGTTTTCATGATCAATCTCTTTACCGCAAAATATCATTTTCTCTATGGATAACCCGCAATCCTTCGCTAAAAGGATGAAATCAGCAGGTGTGTAACACCTGATGGATTGGATTCTCTTGTCTTCCTTGTTATTCTTTGGCTCCCAAATATCGATCCAGCGGCTCTTGATCGGATCGTAGTGTGAATACTCTGTCATATCCACCGAACCGGCTACGTTTTCCAATTTATCAAGCTCCTGTTTTTTTCCGGCTGACAGAATTGGTCCCACAGGATGATAAACATCAAGTATCAAAACACCATTAGGGGTAAGCCAGTTTTCACTAATCCTTTTCAACAGTTGTTGTTGTTCTTGATCGCTCCCAAAACCAAATGACTCAAACATGCAGACCGTCGGGAAGCGTTCCTTGATATCCACTTTCAGGAAATCACCTTCCACCACCTGCAAATTCGGCTGATTTTTTTGGAATATGGACATTAATTCAAAGTTAAGGTGCGAGATGTCAACAGCGACAACGGTATAGCCATGATCGCAGAAATACGCTGCCGTCTCGCCGGTACCAGCAGCCAACTCCAAAATCCTTTTTTCTTTTTTGCTTGCATATTTTCTTACAATATCCAATCTGTTTTCCAGATTCTCTCCCTCATACCAACTTTCTCCCCACCAGTTGGCGGCGGCATCATAGAAAGATTTTATCCATTCAAAGTCACCTACTCTGTGATTCATTGGACCTCCTACCGGAAAAGTCATATATTTTTTTGCTTTATTGCCGGTATGCTTGGTTTCCATCAACCGTGTCATTCTTTCGAGGCGGAGCGAGCGGGATATCGACCTTCCTCTGCGTTTCAAATTTACTCCCGGAAGAAGGTACGTCGCCAAAAAATCGATAATTATAAGGCTTTTTTTTCCAACCATTTCGTACCAAATGTGAAGAATGCCATACCAGCGAGGTTCAACCAACCCATCCAGTCCAGGTTTAACCAGCTGTAAATGGTTTTGCCACTGCCCAGCGGTACATCGGCTGCCAGGTAAAATGCTCCACCCTGCGGGGAAGCATTACGTAACGCTACGATCTTTCCAAACGGATCGACAATTGCGGAAGAAAAAGCCGCATCTGTTTTTACCACGGCCACCCGGTTTTCCACCGCCCGCATCACGCTCTGTGCAACCTGCTCGAGGGCAATCCCGGATATTTCCAGGGTCGGTACGGCAATCAATTGGGCACCAGCCCGGGCTAACCGGCGTGAAGTATCGGTGAAATGCACATCATTGCAGATGATGGTTGCCAGCCTGCCGATGGGTGTGTCATAAACCGGGTACACTCCAGCGGTGATGATGCGCGGCTCACCGGGAGAGGTGGGGTGGTTTTTCCCATAGACGGCCAGGAATTCACCCTGCGGTGAGAGCATCACCATCTCGTTTCGCCAGCCACGAGGATCGTCCAATCCAGAGCCGATCAACAGGTATGCGCCAGTTTCCGCAGCCAGTGATTTTAGTTCCTCGGTATGCTCCACCTGTGGGTCAAAACCAAGTCCAAGCTCTGGCCAGACGATCAACTGAGCTCCATCAGCCGCAGCCATCCGGCTCTGCTCAGTCAGGATTTTCAAACGGTTGGGTTGTGATTCGGCGGAATCCTGATGGGCAGGCGTGGTGAACCCATGCTGGATCGCCGCGACCCGGATGGTTGACTGATCTGCAGGTCGCAAGAAGATGATAATGCCACTGATTCCCAGCCAAAGGACCAGTGATGCCCCTGTAAAAGCCAACCAGCGGTTGGTTGGGCGCGCTTTCATAGTGGAAAAATTGGTGAAACCTTTCCATTTATCCAGCCACAGGATGATTCCCTGAAGCAGTGCATAATTGATTAGGACGATCAGGGTGGAGAGTCCATAGATGCTGAAGATGGAGATTGGTTGCAGCATCCAGGGTTGGGTGTACATGGTTTGTGCAATGAAGGCATGTGTGTTGACTGGCGGAATGAACGAGCGGATCATCTCAGATCCTACCCAGCTTGCGATTCCTTCCAGGATAAACCAGCGGTAAGCCGTCCGTTCGTGAAACCGCCGGGTTGAAGGGATGGTGAAAACCTGGATAAGAACAATTACGAGTACCACGATTTCGATCACCAATGCCGGGCCGTTATAGCCAAACATTCGTCCCAGGAATACTGCCAGCCAGACGCCAACTCCGATCCCCGAGCCGAGACCAGCCCACTTAAGCGGGAAGAATCGGTACTCTGCAAGCCGCATGGGGATGAGGGCAAAGAATGCCAAATACCATTGGTTGTAGGGATGGAAAGCCAGCAACAGCAACACGGCAGAAAGCAGGCTGAGGAGGATACCTCCAATAAAGTGCCAGGGTCTGCCGCCGGATTTAGTTGATTCAATCATTTATTCCTCCTGAAGGATGAAGAAGGCAATCATGCATGATCACCCGCAAGGGTGGGTAGTTTGTATTCTTGTGCATCAACTGTTTGTATGACTTTATCAATCCACTGGATTTGTGAAATAGTCTGTGCGACTCCATAATCAACGGTGAGCATCCAAAAGAATTTATCCCTCAGCGGATCATTTTGTAGTGAATCACTGTTCTCATCCGGGATGGAAGAATACCCTTTAAGCCGCTGCTGAAAAACGGTTTTCAGGTTGTGTAAAAGGAGTAATGTTTTTTGATCATCCAATTGCCCTGCAAAAAAAACCTGCACCAACCAGGCTATTCTCGTTTCTCCATAAGGCTGGGGAGTTGTCAGCCAATTTTCAAATTCGGCTCTCCCATCGGGGGTTAATGAATACACCTTGCGGGGAGGGAGTGTTCCCTGAGGTATCGTCTCAACGGTTACCCACCCCTCCTGCTCCATTTTTACCAATGTTGTATATATTTGAGATTGAACAGCCGGCCAGAAATGATTGATAGATTTGTCGATCGTTTTCTTCAGGTCATATCCGGTCATCGGTTCATAATTCAACAATCCGAGAATTGCGTGTTTAAGTGTCATCATCGAATCCTTTTGATATATCTATAGCGATATAGTATCAAATAGATATATATATGTCAAGACATAATATCAGGACACGCGCTGCATGATGCCGGTTTGATTTTTATGGAAGCCGTGGATGGCTTTTGTAGAAAACCCACCAAAAACCCCAACCTTGTTCACTCCCACTCCAACATTTGGATTCTTCCGTTCTCCCTGCCATTCCAATCCATGTTGTAAATGCATTCATTGGAAAAAATGTACAATAGTTATATATATCGAAAGCAAAAACCGGAGAAAATATGCAAACAGTAGCATTGAACAATGGCGTGGAAATCCCGATCCTGGGTTTTGGTGTTTTTCAGATCGCCGACCCTGCTGAATGTGAAAGAAGCGTTGTGGATGCCATCCAGGTGGGCTATCGCCATATTGATACGGCGGCTTCTTACCAGAACGAAGAAGCGGTTGGCAGGGGCATCAAACAAAGCGGTGTTGCGAGGGAACAACTATTCATCACCACAAAACTTTGGATCCAGAGCGATGGCTATGAAGGCACGCACAAAGCGTTTGAAAGATCCCTCAAGCGTCTGCAATTGGATTATGTTGACCTGTACCTGATTCACCAACCCTTTGGCGACGTATATGGCGAGTGGCGCGCGATGGAAGAGCTGTACCATCAGGGTAAAATCCGCGCCATTGGCGTTTCCAATTTCCAGCCTGACCGGATCATGGACTTGATCATTCACAATAAAGTAGTCCCAGCAGTCAACCAGATTGAAGTCAACCCTTTTCAACAGCAAATTGAGAACCAAAAGTATTTGGAAGATAACCGTGTGGTGGTTGAAGCCTGGGCACCTTTTGCCGAGGGAAGAAACAACATTTTTCAAAATGAAATCCTGGCATCCATTGCTGCGAAACATAACAAAAGCGGTGCCCAGGTGATCCTCCGCTGGGTTGTCCAAAGGGGCATCATCGCTCTGGCAAAATCGACCCGCAAAGAAAGAATGTTGGAAAATTTCAATGTGCTCGATTTTGAATTAAGCGTAGAAGATATGGCAGCGATTACGACATTGGACACAAAGACAAGCAGTTTCTTTGACCATCGTAACCCTGAGATGGTGAAGTGGCTGGGTGAAAGAAAACTGGATGTTTGAGGAAGGAATTCGTTTATGGTGGATTTCGCGTTCTTTGCGCCCTGAGCATCAATGCGAATGGAATCAACCCACCGTACGATTAACTGATAACAAAAAGACCACCTAATCAGGCGGTCTATTAGGTAGCGGGGAGTGGATATCATACCTCGATGGTAATCAACCACTGAAAACAATAAGACACCCTTTCGGGTGTCTTTGTATGTGCGGGGGGGGGGTGGATCTACCTGTTCCGACTTTAAATCCAGGGAACCACTGAACTCCGCGTCACACTGGCCTATCTTAATTCAATCCGTCGCGCTGATTCTTAATCCGCCTCGCAGGAGAATGCGCTAATGGATGATAAATTCCACATCCGCAGGCATGCCCGGTTTCAGCTTGTGATCAGGGTTCAGCACCTGGATCTTGATAGCGTAAACTGTCGATTTTCTTCCTGATTCGGTTTGCACATTCTTGGGCGTAAATTCGGCCTCATCAGAAATTCTCAGAACAGTCCCCTCAAAAGTCACGTCGGCGAAGGTATCCACGGTGATATTTACAGTGTCGCCAATATTAACCAGTCCATATTGATCTTCAGGCAGGTAAACCACCAGGTCGAGCGACTCAAGCTGTGCCACACGCATCACCGTGCCGCCCGCGATGGCCAGATCGCCGACCTCTATATCCCGGGTCAGGACAACCCCATCCACAGGGGAGGTTACGTTAGCGCAGTCCAGTTGAAGTTGTGCCAATTGTTGAGATTGTTTGGCTTGTTCCAGTCCTGCTTCAGCTTGCTTAACTGCGCTGGCGGCGGCATCCGCTGCTTTTTGCGCTGCCACCACTTGCAGCGATTGATCACCGGTTTGCAGAGCGAGTAAGGCATACCGGGCATTATCCAGGGTGGCTTGTGCAATTGCCACGCGCGAGCGGGCCTGAATGATGGAATCCGCAGCAGAGGTGGTGAGCATGCGCTGATAATCTGAAAGGGCCGAATCAAATTCCGCCTGGGCGGCGTCCCTTAATTCCACAGCGGCATCCTTCAGGTTGGCATTATTCGCAGATTCGGCTTGGTCCAACGTGGTTTCAGCAACGCTGAGCGCGCTTTGTGCAAAGGCAAGCCTTGTTTCGGCAGCGATAAAATCCTTGCTACTGACCTTCTTTTGTTCGTCCTCGAGATCGCTCTTGGTTTGGGCAAGGGCAGCCTCAGCGTTGGCCACCTGGGATTGGGCTGCGTCGATCAATTCGGCTTTATTGAAGTACCATGCCCCTCGATAGTCCTCAGGGACGGAAGCGTTCCATTGATTATTTCTTGCCGACAAATCCTGCATCATAGCGCCTTGTAAGGCCAGCTGGTACTGGGCGGCTGCGCTCTCTGCCTGTTGGCGGCTGGCTTCTACTGCCGCTTCTGCGGCTTTTACTGCAGCCGTTGCCTGATCGTATTGTGCCTGGCTGACTTCAGCATCCAGGGTAAAGAGGGTTTGTCCAGTTTTCACATCGTCACCCTCGTTAACAAACACATCGGCGACCTTACCGCTGATCTCAGGGATTATCGAGATATCAATGGCTGAAAAGGTTCCGGAAGCAGAAATTGTGTCGGTGTTTGAAACCGCGCAAGCGCTCAACAAGAAGGCGAAGGTGGCGGTCAGGCAAACCAGTTTGATCATTTTTTGTTTCATTGGATACTCCTTATTATTTTTATTAGAGTCGTTTACGGAACACGAAAACACTTGCGGCGAAATAACCGATGGAAAGCACAATTAATGGCAGTGTTGAAGAGAAGAAAAGCGAACTTGCGTCTACACCGCGCACCATGATGCCGCGTGTAATTTCCAGGTACTGTGTTACAGGTAGTAATTCACTGAACCAGTAGGTGAAAGCCGGCATATTTTCACGTGAGAACATTAATCCTGAGAGGATGATGGCGGGCAGGACCACAACAAATAAAAGGATGTACATTGCCTGCATTTGCGACTGTGAAATGCTGGAAATTAGCACACCCATTCCTAGTGAGCCAAGCATGAATATGATGCTTAAGCCAACCAAAATACCCAGGTTGCCCGCGATTGTCACGCCAAAGAAGAGCTTGCTTAACCACAACAGGGCAAACAGGTTGAAAACACACACCACAAGGTATGGGATGATCTTTCCCAGCATCAACTCCCATGAACGAACCGGTGTAACAATTAATTGCTCCATGGTGCCCTGCTCGCGTTCGCGCACGATAGCCAGCGCTGAAAGAATCAAAGTTTGAATCTGCAGCAGAATGGCAATCAGACCGGGAATCATATAGAGCTTGGAATCACCATTTGGGTTGTATAGCGTTTTAATGTTTCCCGAGAGAGGCAAGTTAATGCTGGTTGCCAGCCCGGATTTTTGCACTTTTTGAATGAGGATATTCTGGGCGTACATGGATGTGATCGAATTTAGCTTGAGTTGAAGCGTGAGGGAATCTGTCGGCTGCATTGATCCATCAATATAGATTGGGATATTGACCTCATTACCGCTGATGAGACTGCGATCATAGTTTTCGGGGATCAGAATACCCACATCCACCAGGTCACGGTTGATTAAATCAATGAGCTCATCTTCACTTAGCGCATCGTACTCGTAGATAAAATCATTGCTAGCTGTATATTGCTCGATCAATTTTCGGCTTGAATCAGTTTTTGAAAAATCTACGACCGCCATTTTGACGGATTGCTGCTCGAAAGAAATCCCGAACCCTAAAAGGAGCAGCAGTAACGCCGGCAGCAACACAAGCATTGCCAGCGTGCGTGGATCACGCCAAATATGGAATATTTCCTTGCGCATGATGGTCCATAATCGGTTCATGCTTCTCTCCTTTATTTCTTCTGCGTTTGCGAATCAGCAGCTGAAAGCTGATCAGAAACCATACTGAGGAAAACGTCCTCAAGCGTGGGTTGAATCACATCCCATGCCTTGATAGTGATATTGGCATTCTTAAGGGTTTCTTTAATTTGGAATTCCATATTTGCATCTTTCATGGTCAGATGCACAAGCGCGCCATGGATGCTGGCCCCCATGATTCCAACCTGTTTACTTATCAGCGATAAGGCCTCACCTGGATGGTCACATTCCAACTGCACCAGCACACCGGACATGTTGCCTTTGAGAGTCTCAGGGCTGGCCAAAGCAATCAATTTGCCCTGGTACATCATGCCGATGGTGTTGCAGTATTCGGCTTCATCCATGTAATGGGTGGTTGCAAGCACGCTGACCCCCTCGCTGGCGAGATCGTAAATCAGGTCCCAGAATTCTCGCCGTGAAACCGGATCAACCCCCGCGGTAGCTTCATCCAAAAAGATCATCGCAGGTCGATGCACGATGGCACAAGCCAGTGCCAGGCGCTGCCGCCAGGCTCCAGACAGGTTGCGGGTAAGTTGGCGTTCATGGCCATTCAGATCCGCCATATTGATCAGTTCTTTAACGCGGTCGGCGCGTTCCTTTTTGGGCACGCCGTAGATGGAGGCGTAAAACAGGACGTTTTCTACCGGGGTCAAGTCGTTGTAAAGCGAAAATTTTTGAGACATGTAGCCAATGCGGCTTTTAATTTCCTCAGGGTTGCGGGCGACATCATATCCTAAAACGTTGGCGGTGCCTGAGCTTGGCAGCATAATGCCGCATAGCACCCGGATGGTGGTTGTTTTGCCCGCCCCGTTCGGTCCGAGCAACCCGAAAATCTCACCCTGAGGGATGTAGAAACTAACGTCTTTTACCGCTGAAAAATCCTTGAATTTGCGTGATAAATGGTTCACTTCAATCGCGTTCATGCCTGCGCTCGCTGCGTATTCACGAAATGGACGAATACGTCTTCCATGCTTTGCCGTGTTTGCCGCAGCAGGGATACCTTCATATTTTCCATATCTAATCTTTGCTGGAGGGAGGCCATGATCTTTGGTGTGGCTCCGTTATTTGGAACCGCAAGTCTTAAAGAGTCTCCCACTGGACGCCACTCAATCACTCCCTGGGTTTCGTCCACGATCTGCCGCATTTTCTTGCGCGGGCTTGCTTTTAGTTCCAAAACATTGAATGGAAGATTTCCAATCAGTTCATTGGGTGTGCCGGTTACCAATATTTTTCCATGTGAAAGAAAACTCACCAGGTGGCAGCGTTCTGCTTCATCCATATAAGGGGTACTGACTACAACTGTGACCCCGTTCTGCACCACTTCTGCCAGGATCACCCAGAGTTCACGCCGCGAGACCGGATCTACACCTGTGGACGGTTCATCAAGGATGAGGAGTTGTGGTTCGTGAACGAGGGCGCAAGCCAGGGCGAGTTTCTTCTTCATACCCCCGGATAGCTTGCCGGCGCGGCGATGCTTAAACTCTTCCAAACGCGTGAAGCGCAGCATTTCGGTGATTCGAGCTGGTTTCCGTGAAGAATTGAGTTGTTGAATGTCTGCAAAGAAGTTCAGGTTTTCAATTACGCTGAGATCCGGGTAAAGACTGAAGTTTTGCGGCATGTACCCGATCTGTTTTCGGATGGGATCGGGGTTTTTGCGGCTATCATACCCCAACACACATACCGTTCCATGGGTGGGAAGCATCACCGACGAAAGCATGCGCAAAGTTGTGGTCTTGCCTGCACCGTCCGGCCCAACCAGGCCAAAAAGAACCCCTCTGGGAATGGATAGTGTAAGGTCATCTAGCGCAGGGTGGTCGTTTTGTTTATTGAACAATTTTGATAAATGCTCTGCCTTGATCACAAACTCCATAAAGGTTCTCCCAATGGATCGTTCAATGAGTTATCCGACTTCACAACCGTGGCTGAAACCACGGCTTGCGTAGTCAATATACCGGGCAAAGCCTTGAATCCCTAGATGTCGAGCGCAACTCATGGGGATGACAGGGCTCATCAACCGGCATGACGCATGTCATTACTATTTCGATGCAGGGGGGGTGATTATGTTATTATAAAAAAAGGATGAAAAGACCGATCGAGCCAGGTTTATTACATATTTTTCGCTACTTCACCGGAGTATCGGTAATTTATTTTACGATCCTTTGGTTATATGCCTTGTTTGCCACGGGCTGGGAACAATCGATGCGGTTTCAATTGTGGGGGAATCTCATCGTTTATTTGGGACTTTTTGTTTACCTCAACCTTCCTTTTATTGAACGAAGATTAAAACACTTGTTTCTACCCATCGGGTTAACTACAGCGGCAATTTTCCCGATTATTGGCAATATCGCCTACTTGTTGGACCCCCACCTGGCGAATATCTATACCATTATCAATCGCAGTTGGTTGTGGCTGCCAATCCTGTTTGTACCCCTCGTTCTTATGGCATGGCAGTATAGCTACAGGATGGTGATCATCTATACGATTTTTACGAATTGTCTGGAACTTATCGTGCTGCTGGCAGTCGTTGAAAATCCCACGTACGAGATAATTTCGCTGGTGAGTGTCCCTTTGCTCCGGGCATTTGCATTTGGGGTTGTTGGTTCCATCGTGAACACTCTTGTTAGAACGCAACGGCAACAAAACCAAAAACTGATCCAAACCAATTTACGATTAAACCAGTATGCCGGCACATTGGAACAGCTTGCCACAACCCGTGAGCGCAATCGATTGGCTGCAGAACTGCATGATACACTGGCGCACACATTGAGCGGTTTATCCATCAATTTAGAAGCCATTAAGACTGTGGTTGATCCGGCACAAAACGAAGCCCAAACCATGCTTGATAATTCATTGAGAATCACCCGTTCGGGTCTGGATGAGACCCGGCGTGTATTAAAGGCTTTAAGAGCGGGACCCCTGGAGGATTTGGGTTTAAAAAAAGCAATGCAAAATTTGGTCGAAGGGGCTTCAATACGATGTTCAATTCCAATCACGTTTGAGTGTCCGGATCAAATGCCTGCTTTGCCCATGGATGTGGAACAGAGTATTTACCGTATTGCACAGGAAGGGCTTGAAAATATTGTCAGCCACGCCAATGCGGGCAGTGCTTCAATGAAAATGGAAGTGACCTCAGAGAAACTGGAACTCACGCTAAAGGATGATGGCGTTGGATTTGCTGCCGGGGTGGATACAAAGGATGACACATTCGGATTACGTGGATTACAGGAAAGGGCAGCCGCTGTTGGCGGTAATTTAACAGTTGAAAGCCAGAAGAACAGCGGAACAACGGTTCGGTTCATCTGGGAGCGCTTCAATGATTAAAGTGTTGCTCTGCGATGATCAGGAAATTGTATGCGAAGGGTTACAGCGCATCCTTGAGGCAGACTCTGAAATAAAGGTTGTTGGAATTGCTCATAATGGGGTTGAAGCGCTTGAACAAATTGAAAAGGTGAACCCAGACATGGTTTTGCTGGATCTTAAAATGCCTGTCATGAATGGGATCATCGCCACCCGCAAAATCCGTGAAAAATCCGCTGACATTCGAATTTTGATCCTGACAACCTTTGACGATGATGAGTGGTTGTTTGATGCCATTAGAAACGGGGCATCAGGATATTTATTGAAAGACAGACCCCGGACTGAATTGATTGAGGCGATAAAAGGAACAATGAATGGTGGAGCGTACCTTGACCCGGCAGTGGCTGGTAAGTTAATGAATAATATCGCTCAAAGCGCTCCGCAGCGATTGCCAACCGTGCAGATTTCTTTAAGCGATCGTGAAATTGAAATACTCAAATTATTGGCTATGGGGTTATCAAATGCCGACATCTCCAAACGGCTTTACCTTTCTGAGGGTACCGTCCGCAATTATACGAGCGGAATTTTTACGAAATTAAATGTATCGGATCGCACTCAAGCGGTCGTAGCTGCGTTACGGGCGGGATTGGTGGACCTTAACGGCTAGATAGCCTTAAATCAATCAACCCTTTTTTCGACAACGAATGCATCTGCATCCCCAAAACCGATCCACACTGATAGGTTTTGCGGGTAAAATAGGTCAATAGCCTCCACCCGCTTCAGCCGCATCGGGCTGCTGGCGGATCCCGGAATCAGCAAGTAGGGTGCGTCCTCGACGCCCCAATTCCCTCTCCCACCGCCCCAATTCCCTCTCCCACCGCCCCGGTTCATTCGCAATACAACCGCTGAATCCTTCCCTCTTCTCCACCATTCCAATCATTTGCATAGATCCCCTCTTTCACGTACCGGTGAAAACTTGAATAAGCCCACTCTGCCACATGGGAAACATATCCGTGTTTGACCGGATTGTAATGTGTGTAATCCAAATGTGTTTCCAGATCCTCTTCAGCTTCAAGAGTGTGTTC
Organism: Anaerolineaceae bacterium; assembly: GCA_041910365.1. Lineage (GTDB taxonomy): Bacteria > Chloroflexota > Anaerolineae > Anaerolineales > Anaerolineaceae > UBA6107. The sequence goes on from JAYRQY010000150.1 coordinate 12,425, forward strand.
CCAAAAACGGCGCTGCCAGATAGCAGCTTCACCCCTTTTTATTCGCGAAGCATTGCGATTTTCTCCCGGTCCGATTTCCTTCAAATATCCTTTGGTAAACAGGCGTTTTATCTCTTTCCAACGCATTGAATAGTCCGCGTCACCTTCAGGCAATTTCCAAATACTGTGTAAGTGATCAGGTAGCAGGCAAACTGCAATGGTTTCGAACGGAAATCTCTGCTTTGTATTTTGCCAGGCGGAATGCAGAATTTCGCGAGCTTTTTCATCTGTTAGAATAGGAATCCGACGATAGGTAACTACCGTGAAAAAAAAGAATCCACCTTCCACTTTTGACCTTCGGTAATCTGGCACGGCTTAATTATATATAGGATTTTGGGTGGTGCGATGGTAACGCACCCTACGCTTTTTGGGATTCGAGCGGTTCTTATAGAAAGAGACACTCTATTGAGTGTCTCTCTATATAGGTAGCGGGGAGTGGATTCGAACCACTGACCTCCGGGTTATGAGCCCGACGAGCTGCCACTGCTCTACCCCGCATCGCGGACTGAAATAATACCACGCACCCCCGCACCCGTCAAGAACCAATGCGGAAAACTCACCCTGCAGGCGTAAAAAGTGGATGCATCTTCTTTTTGAGACACATCCACCTTTGCATTGCCCGTTCTAAATTATGGATTATTCTACTTCGGCAGCGTGCCTTCCGGCGACCATCCCGAATACCATTGCCGGTCCGATGGTGGAGCCGGGACCGGGGTAGGTGTGCCCCATCACCGATGCCGAGGAATTCCCGGCGGCATACAGCCCCTTGATGATCTTGCCGTCCTTGTCCAGCACTTGCGCGAACTCATTGGTCAGCAGACCGCCCTTGGTGCCCAGGTCACCCGGCCATACTTTGACACAATAGAATGGCGGCTTGGTCAGCGGTGCCAGGTTGGGGTTCGGCTTTACCCCGGGGTCGCTGTAGATGCGGTCATAGGCGCTGTCGCCGCGGTGGAAATCCTCATCTTTGCCATTAAGCGCAAATTGGTTAAAGCGCGCCACGGTTTCTTCCAGTCCCTTGGGGTCGATGCCCATTTTCTGCGCCAGCTCTGCCAGCGTGTCTGCTTTCGTCAACATCCCGGATTCAAAGTATTCCTTCGGCTCCGCGCCCGGCAGCCCCACCCCCAGCGGGTAATACTTGTGATGGTGCTGGTCGATGATCAGGTAGGCGGGGATGGCAGGAACTTTTGCATTCCGCTCATACTGCCAGTGCCCGCAATCCACGTAAGAGGCTGATTCATTCATGAAGCGTTTACCCGATTTATCTACAATGATCGAATAAGGGAAGGAGCGTTCCCAGATCATAAAGGTGGATTTGCCCTTCTGGTCGGTGAAACATGGGCCCCACCAGGCGTCATCCATCAGTGCGGTGGCAGCGCCGGCTTTGATTCCCGCCCGGATCGCATCTCCAAGATCGCCATCCGTCGCCACGGTCCAATCGGTGCTGATGGGGTGAGGGTGGTACTGCTGCCGCATCTCATTATTGCGTGCGAACCCGCCGGCGGTAAGGATCACCGCTTTTGCGCGCACCTCTGTGCGTTTGCCTTCTTTATCCACGACCACGCCGCAGACTTTTCCATCTTCAACCAGAAGGTCCACCATCGGGCTGTTCAACCACATGGGAATGTTGCGCTGCAGCGCAAGATAGGCGAGTTGGCCGATCAGTGAACCGCCGATGCCCGCCAGTTTTTTGCCGAGGATCATGCTCCCCATTGTGCGGATGCCAATGACATTGGCGGTGTTAAGGAAAGCCTTGAACGACCTGAACGCCAGCGCAATTTGCACCCCGTCCAGCGTATACACCGGGATGGGCAGGGAGATATTGATCTTATCCTTCCATTCCCCCAGTTTCTTCAGGTCAAAGGGTTCCGGCTCCACCAGCCGCCCGATTGGCGTACCGCCGGGAAGTTCCGGGTAATAATCGGCATAGCCCTTGCCATAATGGAAGCGCATCCCAAGGCTTTCCAGCCATTCCACCATCTTAGGACCTTCCCGTAAAAAGGTTTCGCGCCGTTCCGGTGAACTGGCCGGTCCTACATCTCCTATGGTGCGGTCCATGTACTTCCGCGCATCCTCATACGAATCATGCGTGCCAGCCCTCAGCATCAGTGGATTATTGGGGATCCATGCTCCACCGCCGGACATCGCCGAAGACCCGCCCAGTTTACCAGTGCTCTCGATAATAATTGGCTCAAGCCCGGCTTCCTTGGCTGCGATCGCCGCCGCAAAACCGGCTGACCCGGAGCCAACGATGACTACAGTTTTCAACGCGTCATTCATATTTCCTCCTCAAACATCGATAAGTAAAAAGATAAAAACCATCTGATAAGATGATTATATGTATTTTTACAAGGATTAGGTTAATTAAGCCAGTTCCCCCTGCTGAATAAAAAAAACGGGCTCTATCTCAGAGCCCGTTCTGTGGATTACAAAAGGATCAACTCCACTTCAACACGATGCCGGTTCCGGCTTCGGGGTAAGACCACTCGATGGCACCCACGGGGCATACATAATTGCATGCGCCGCATTCTGAACAGGTCTCCATGCCATATTTCCACATGGCTTTGCCGTTGACCATCTCATAAGACCCGGTGGAACAGATAATGTAGCACAACTGGCAGGTCATCCCGATGCATTTTTTCGGGTTGACCTTGATGTGTGCCTGGGTCTTTGGGATGATCTCGTACTTACCCTTCAGCAGTTCGCGCACCTTTTCCCCGACGATTTGGGGTCCATAGAGGATGCTGGGATCATATCGTTTGAATTTTTTCTCTGCCATTTCGATCTCCTTTCATCTCATCGGGCAAACGCCCAATCATTCTTTCTTCCCCATCCCCATCAGGGCCATGAGCGAATTCGCTTTCTTCATTCCCGTTAAGATAATGGGCTTGGCTCCGCCAACAGCATCCACGATTGCCGGAATTGCCGGCGCTACCTTCGGGACAATATTCAATGCGATCTCCGGGAACGAATGGTTGTTGAAGCGCATCTTGAACATCGTATTCATCGCTTCATCCATCACGCCCACGATCTTTTGGAATCCGCCGCGCTGCATCAGGAAGTTCATTTCAGGAACATTATCGTCGGGGATCCAGGTCTCGCGCCATTTTTCTTCGTACTTGGCGAACATTGCCTCAGAATAATCCTTCTTGGCTTTCATCTCTGCGGCGGTTTCGGCGGCAATTTTTCCCATCACCTGCGCCACATTCGCGCCAAAATCTTCAACCGGTTGACCATAGCCGCCGGCATCCCCCACCAGCATGAACCCGGGGATATAGGACTTGTCGCAATATCCGACCGTATCGCCGATGTTCAGGCAGTGCGCATTGAACTGGACGAATTCTGCGCCTTCGAGCAATGCCTTCACCTGGTCAGTTTGCAGGTACCATTGTGCCCGTTGATGAATGTTGACCCTTGCCTTGATCTGTGCGGCAAGTTGATGATAGATGATGATGTTGATGATGCCGCGGTCCGGGCAGCCCACCGCGTGCGAGCCCCAGAAGCATGGGTCATCGCCGCACATGGTTGGCATGGCCCCCCAATCCACCTCAACGCCGTCTGCATCCATGTAGGGCATCAATCTCTTCCGGATCAGATCTCCATCCAGCTTGTAAATGTATTTAATGGCGATGGTGACCTTCCGCGCATCCCAATTGGTGAGGCCTGACCTTCTGGCAAGCAGTGAATGGATTCCGGAGGAGTCAATCACCACCGGGGCTTCGAAATTGCCTTTATCAGTGACAACACCGATCACCCGGGGCGTTTCACCTTCGTTGGTTTCCCAGATGAGGTCAGTGGCGAGGGCTGTCTTGAGTTCCGCGCCGGCTTTTACCGCTTCATTGGCAAACCAGCTGTCACTCTCATTGCGGTACACCATCATCATATCCCGCATGGCGTCTCCGCCCACGCCGGCCACTATTCCGTATTGCCTGAAATCATTGTCATACGCCCACCGGAAGTCGATTCCTCCAATGCGGCATTGTCCATCATGGAATTCAGCCTTCTGGAATCCTGGGAATATCTCTTCGCATACATTCCTGAACAGGTAACTACCGGACATGTTCTTATCGCCGGGGGTTCTGCCGCGCTCAAGCAGCAGCACTTTGAGCTTTTTCTCAGCGGCAACCTTGGCTGCCGCCGTACCGCCGGGTCCAGCCCCAACTACGATCACATCGTACTTATCCATCTAGACCTCCTTATAAAAATGTGAATGTTCCCTTGCACATCATTATTTCCTTATGCCGTCTGGTGATTGATATCTTTTCCTCCTTGGGGGTGGCAGATAAACATGCTTAATGGGGCATCATGTCCATCAACGGTTTGAAATGTTTCATGGCTTTATCCTTCAAATCCATGATTCCCTTTGGTCCTAATTTCAGGAACGGTGTAAACGAACTGGTGAGCCCGAGCATTACTCCAAGCTGACTGAGATTGCGGAACAGGAATTTCCCCATTTTCTTTTGAGTCGCCAATTGCACATCCTGCAGACTCAATCGAATCCCTTTCAATTTCTGGTCTTTCACTTCTGTTTCTGTCATTGTGGTCATCAGCATCGGCTGCGCAAATCCGATGACAATGGGCGGGGTGGGTGTGCCCACAAGATGGATGAAGATCTTTTTCGTTCCCCCAACGGGCATGGCTTTATCGAACGCCGCTTTTTCTTTCGGGCTCAGCGTGTCCATGAAGACCTTAAGTACGCGTGGCACCATCAACCCGCTCATGCGGATCATTGGCGTCAGGTCGGTGGATTGCAAAGCCTTCATCTGCGCAGTCATTTCAGTTGGTTCCGCCATTTTTTCCTCCAGGTTCACCGGATATGATTGAGATGAGAAATACTGATTCCATTTGTATGAAAGCAAATTGGCATAATTGGGAAGGGCATAACCGAACGTAAAGAACAGGGACCAGACTGATTGAAGTCCACTTTTTCTTGCGTCGCTGTTAGGGCACCGGGCATGGTTTTCTCCATGGCAATGCTTCCAGGGTGATGTTTGTTTACGGATAAAAATTTGGGTTGTCTATCTTCTATTCAGCCGGGCATATACAAGCAAACCACCTGGCTGTTTATTAAAAATAACTATATAGTTGAGAGGCAGCTTGAATCAAGCGATTGGCTTCAACTTTCGTTTACAATTCGCTTAACTTTCGTCTACACTTTGTTGTTTGAATCTACTGGGGAATTAACTTTGATGGGATTCTTTTAGGTTGTTACTTTCAACAAGCGCTGCAAGTTTTTCAATGGCATCCGGACCTAGCGGAGCCAGGTAAAACGCCAATTCATCCATCGAGGATATCTCGCTGATGTAAATTTCACGCTGTTTCAACGCTGCCTGGACGGCATCTGCCTTCTTGGCAGCGCCAAGTTTTTTGAATGCCCGGTTTAAAAATGTTCTCACCGCGCTCGCGGTCATGAACAGTTTTGCCGCAATCTCCTCATTGGTTAATCCATTGCTCGCCAGGATCAGAACATCGCGCTCCCGGTTTGTCAACACTCCCGGCTGCCTCTTTTTTATCGGCAGGATCTGATCGCTCTTTTCAGGCAGGGTTTTCTGCAGGAGGTTGTTTCTCACCCGGTCAGCGATCAATCGTAGAACTTCCGGTTCAACGGAGTTTACGATGTCAGCAAGTTCCTCCAGCGTCAGCAATTCATTTAGATTGATCTCCCCCCGCCGCATTGCCAGCAGCACTGCCTCGTTTCGGTTATCAGCCCCCAGTTTCTGGCATGCCTGGTGGATGATCGTCTTTACCCGCGTTTCACTGATTCCCAGGCGCTCACTGATCTCCTGCAAGCCCAGGTGCTTTGAATCCGGGTGTACTGACGCCAGGATCAAAACCTCTCGTTCTTCCTGGCTGAGAATCGCTTCTTTTCTTTCCATCCGGTATCTTCCCTGACTTAAAAAACTGTTACAGTTGAATTTGATAGATGAGGCTCTGCTTTTATCCCTCATTCTTCTTGTGTAAACATTATAGCAAATCAGCGAATCCGATTGTCAACCGGAGATTCCCCCAACACACCTTACCCACTAGTTTTCACCAATAAACCTGTAATGCAAGAGCTTAACCGCTAATTACGCTAACCAACGCAAAAAAAGCTAAAACCTTACCCACTAGATTCAACCAATGAACCTGATTGAAAGAGCTTAACCGCTAATTACTCTAACCAACGCAAAAAAACAGTAAAAGACTTGCCCGGTAGATTTCACCAAAGGACCCGAATGTAAGTGCTTAACCGCTAATAACGCTAATCAACGTAAAAAAAACAAAAATCTTGACCACAAATTCCACCTATGAATCTGGAGGAAAGAGCTTATCCGCTAATTACGCTAACCAACGCAAAAAAACAGTAAAAGACTTGCCCTTTATTTCACCAATCTACCAGACTAAAGGACTTTTATATAGAAGACATTGGGTGATTGGTGTTGAGTGGACTCGCCTCACGTTTTTTCCTTGGCGTTTGTTCGCGTCATTAGCGGATAGTTTCCTACTGCCCATTCGTGAACGGTTCTAGTGCCTCTAAGAACCCCACTCTTCAGGTACAATTGAGCCATTCTGCTTCTGAGGTACCTTATGCTCCCGAATCATCCACCCCGCCAAAATCTGCTTTCCAGGCTAAAGACGCAGGTTGGTCCATTCGAAATGTCCTGGAAAACGGCTGGTGACTATGGTTTGCTCCTGCTCGGTGCGCTGGTGCAAGCCTTTGCCATGCGCCTGTTCCTCGTGCCTGGGCAGTTGGTCAGCGGCGGCATCAGCGGTGCAGCGCAGATCATCCATCACTTCATCAAGTTCCCCATCGGTGTGATGGTGTTGGTGGGCAATATCCCGCTCTTCATCCTTGGCTGGCGCTTCCTCGGCGGTCCCCGTTTTGCGCTGCGTACAGCAGTGGCAGTCACCGCTTTCTCCATTTTTACTGACCTGCTTGTGCTCTTCGTGCCCGAATCCGGCGTTACCCAGGACAATGTGCTCAATTCCCTGTTCGGTGGCGTGATGCTTGGCGTGGGTCTTGGGTTGGTGTACCGCGGGCAGGGCACCAGCGGCGGTTCCGATATCCTGGGGCGCATTCTCAACCATCGCTTTGGCATCTCCATTTCACAGGCATACCTCATCACCGATACTATTGTTGTGCTGGCCGGGGGATTTGCTTTTTCCTGGGAAAAAGCCCTCTATGGAATGGTGGTCATTTATGTCAGCGGCATTGCCGCCGAGATGATCTCGGAAGGGTCTTCCATCTTCCGTACGGTAATCATCATCACCAGTGAAACCGAGCAAGTGACCAAAGCCATCCTCGAGGTACTCGAGCGCGGGGTCACGATTCTCTCAGGCACCGGCGGTTATACCAACGCCGAACGACCGGTTCTGTATTGTGTTGTCACACGTTCTGAAGTGAACCAATTAAAGCAACTGGTAAAAGAAGCCGACCCCCAGGCTTTCATGGTGATCGGTGTGGCGCACGAAGCGCTTGGCGAGGGGTTCAGACCATTCAAGTAAGCGACAAAAAGTGCCACATCGCGCCGATGATCAGGCAAGCCTGCCCCGTATGGTAGGTAAGATGGACATAGCTTTGCCCGTGTTTCAACTTGCGCACGAAACGGTCATACGCCAACAGCGAATCCGAGGTAAAGAATAAAATCGCACCCAATGCCGCAAACCCGGCGTGGAGGAGCTGCCATTCCGGGCGAAAGAGCGTGATCAGGGCGGAAAGCAGCATGAAAGTCAGCGTGGCGCCATACAAAGTAACGGCGGTGAGGAAGCGTTTGCCGTGCGGCGCTCGGATGATCCCCGGCCGGATGATGCGTAAAACCACTGAAGCCACCAATCCCACCAATACCGCTGTAAGACCGACTCCGATTGAAAACGGCGCAGGCTGTTGATTAAATCCGACGAGATAAGCAATATGTGCCAGCAAGAAACTGCCCATCCCAACCATGAAGAAGCGCGGACTGAGCATTAACGCAATATCCCCCAACAGCGAGGCGCAAAGCCCAAGCCCAAACCAGAGCATGTGCCCCTGCCAGTTGCTCACCTGCAAGGTCCATCCGATGAGCAGGAGGAGGGTGGCAGGTTTGGCGATGTATAAGCGGATCTTCCAGCCTTTCCAGGTGGAAGCCCAATCCAGGAATGCGACTGCAACTGCCGCGAAAAAAAGCCAGGTAAACAACGCGGTTACTCGTCCCGTGCGCGTGCGTATCCCATCAATTGCAATGCATCGGGATCATTGCGCCAGTTCTTGTTCACTTTTGTCTTAAGGCTCAGGAAAACCTTGCGCCCGCTCATCAATTCGATTTCCTTGCGCGCCTGGGTGCCAATTTTCTTGATCATCTCGCCGCCCTTGCCGATGATGATCCCTTTTTGCGAATCGCGTTCGACAAAGATCGTGCCTTCAATGTACGCGCCCTCTTCGCCGCGCTCCTCATAAGTATCAATGCGCACAGCCACGCAATGCGGCACCTCGTCGCGGATAAAAAGCAAGACCGCTTCACGGATGAGTTCGGCTGCAATATCACGTTCATAATAATCGGTGACGGTCTCATCATCGAAATAGGATTCGCCTTCAGGCATGTAGCCTGTGATCCGCGGCAGCAGGGTTTCGACCCCTGTTTTCGTCAGGGCGGAAAGGACCAAAATGTCATCTGCGGCGAATAGTTCCAGTGCTTGCTTTTGCCGCAGTTCGAGGGTCGCCTGATCTACCAGGTCAGCCTTGTTTAAAAGCATCAATACCGGGGCATGCTGTTTAAGCGCATTGAGCCGCTCGGCGATCAGTTTATCCTCGCGGTTGAAAGGAACGCTGGCATCCAGCAGCCACAGAATGAGATCGGCATCCTGCAGACTTTCCGAGGCTTCCTGGTTCATGTAATCCCCCAGTTTATGCTGCGGCACGTGCAGGCCTGGCGTATCGACAAATACGATCTGTGCCTCAGGGGAAGAGATGATCCCCAACTGGCGCCGGCGCGTTGTTTGCGGTTTGGCACTAACGGCTGCCACCTTTTGTTCGAGCAAAGTGTTGATCAGGGTTGATTTTCCGACGTTCGGTCTTCCGATCACCGCCACATAACCTGCGCGATGTTGCTTTACACTTTCACTCATTATGGCTCCCTGGCTGCGGATCTTTGTCTGCTGGTAATCTTTGTTTAGAAAGCTTCTTGGAATTTACAATGTAGATGCCTGCAAGAACCAAAAGACCACCAACCAATACCTGCCAATTCATCGTTTCCTTAAGAAAGAGGATACCCAATAATACCCCAACTAATGGAAACATGTAGGTAACCATGCTTGTCCGGCTGGGACCAATATCGTAGATCATGGTAAACCATAGCACTGGCGCAACAAATGACCCGAGCAATCCCAGCCAGAGGAAAGCCGTCCAGGTGATTGGGTGAACAGGTAAGTGCATGGGCGAATTGGTGATAAGCATCAGGGGGGTAATGAAGAGCACCCCTGCCAGCATTTGCCCCAGGGAATGTTCCTGGGGGGTCACATAATTATCCACCTGGCGGGCAAAAACGGTGCTTGCGCCGTAAGCGCAGGCGGCGACAAGCATGGCAAGGATGCCGGCAGTCTGGTACTCGGTGTTCCCCTCCAGCCTGGTGTAACTCAACACCAGAACGCCTGAAAAGCCGATGACCAGCCCAAGCCCGCGCGCGAGCGTGATGCGGTCATCCTTGAAGAAAAACGAGGCAATGATCATGGTAAAAAGCGGAACAGTGGAATTGAGGATGGATGCCAGCCCGGAAGAGATGTGAGTTTCAGCCCAGGAGATGAGGGCAAAAGGAAACGCCACATTGAAAAAGCCGATGAGCGCATAGATCCACCAATAGCGCAGGTTCAGTTTGCTGCGCAAGCAGAAGAAGTAAATGCCAAGACCCAGGCTGGCGAAGAGCACACGGAAGAATACCAGCATGAATGGGTTGACTTCCTGTAACCCGATCTTGATCCACAGGAAGGAAGAACCCCAGATGAGACCGAGGAAGATGAATTTAACCCAGTTTGTCGCCGACAATTGTGTGTCCTTCCAGCTCTAAAAGCAGTTTTTTGCCAGCGATGCCCTTGCGCCCCAAATACCCGGTGAGGTGCCCGTTGGCAGCCACCACCCGGTGGCACGGGATGAGGATGGGCAAAGGGTTTCGCGCCAGGGCTGCACCTACCGCGCGGCTCGCTTGCGGCTTGCCCAGTGAGGAGGCAATTTGACCGTAAGTGCATACTTCACCGTATGGAATGCGGCTTGTAAGCTCGAGCACATCTCTCTGGAATGCCGTTAAAGTTCCAAGCGCGCATGGGAGTGAGAATTCCTTGCGTGTCCCCGAAAAGTACTCCTCCAACTGCGCTTGTGCCTGCCTGAGCAGCGGATCGGAAGAGGGTTTGCCGGCTTGAAGGAGCTCATCCAATCTGACCCGCACGATGGAGTTATTCTCACAGTAAACCGTGATTGTTCCGATGGGAAATGCAGAGGTAAGGGATTCTGTCATGGCAGGCTGCTCAATAATTCGATGTCCGGTCGATCAGCCCTTTTTCACGCGCCTTGTGCTCGCAAGCCTTAAAGATCCTGTTGCTGAGCAGCCCCAACAAAAGGGTAAACCCAGCCAGGATTGCCAGTAACGCCAGGTTACTGAAGCTGTTAAACGTTGGGAAGGCTGAGTTCGTTTGGCCGATGAGGGAACGCCGGATAAGCTCGAGCCAGTAGGTGATTGGCAGCGCATAGCCGATGGGGCGGAGGATTGCCGGCAGGTAGCTCAAAGGGAATATGGCACCGCTGAACAGGAACATAGCGCTTGCCACCGCATCCCCGACGAAATCCGAGTGCCGCGCCAGCATGAGCGTGAC
>JAYRQY010000151.1:0-13297 GCA_041910365.1 Anaerolineaceae bacterium
AGCCTTAACCGCATTTACGGCTATCTTCGGCAGTTCAACCGGCGGGGGGATGATGACTACCTTGTTAAGCTTGGGTTTCAGGTAATGCGAGTGTTCTGCATAATCCCTGGTGTAGGTGACAATGCGGTGAGTAAAAATGGCAGTCAGCCAGTTCATAAATTCCACCGCCAGGTTGGCGATGCGGTTGAAGAGCCCCGGCGGAAGTTGGAGGTCGCAATGATAGGTAATGATGGTCGGTTTCTTCAGCAGCCGCCCGCGCAAAGAGATCCCGGCAGCGTCAAATTGCGGCAAGTGCAGCTGGATCACATCCGTTTGGGCAGCCAGCTTCGAAGCCAGCCATCCGAACGTGGGCATGATCACTCCCTTGCTCAGCCGGAAAAGCACCGGCGCTCGAACGATCCTCACCCCGTCGATCGTTTCTTCCCGGGCTAGCGAGGGTTCGAATTGCGAGGTCAGGATGGTTACCTCGTGACCGCGCCGCGCGAATGCCTTTGCCAGCCTTTCGGCATAGATGGTTAATCCACTGATATGCGGACGATAATAAGTAAGAACGATCAAGATTTTCATATCAGACTAATGAAAGAGGTTAGCGTTTTCTTTAACCCAATTAAACAACAATTCGATCCCTTTTGATGCTGAGATCTGCGGCGCCCAACCCAGGATATTTTTCGCTTTACGAATGTCAGAAATGAACACAGGCTGATCCCCTGGCCGCCAATCGGATGACGAAGTTGGTATCTCTTTTCCAAGCAGGTTCTCCAACATCGGTTTGAACTCCGTCCAAATGGAAATGGTGTTCTTTCTCCCACCGCCAATATTGAAGATCTGACCGCCCATATCCGGCAGGTGCGCAAAACCCGCATCATAGGCGTCCATCAGGTCATCCACAAACAGGATGTCCCGGACCTGTTTACCGTTGCCGTAAATGGTGATCGGCTTTCCCTGGATGGCTGCAATGATGAACCATGCCACCCACCCCTGGTCTTCAACACCAAATTGCCTCCGCCCATAAATGCAGGATTGGCGGTACACGAGCGTGGGAAGCCCGTAAATGCGGTGATAATCCCGCACATATTGGTCACCGCAGCCCTTGGAACAACCGTACGGCGAATGGAAATCGAGGGGTTGATCTTCATCCGCACCCTGGGGAAGGTCCTTGTAATCGTAGCGGGTGTTTTTCTCCTCCACTTCAATATTTTCCATCCCGCCGTAAACCTTGTTGGTGGATGCAAAAATGAAGGCGGGATGTTCACCGGAAGCCCGGGCAGCCTCGAGTACGTTAAAGGTTCCCCGGGCATTGATCTCAAAGTCGGATTGCGGGTCGGTGACAGAGGTCGTAACCGCCACTTGGGCTGCCAGGTGTAAAATACGCGTCGCTCCCCGGGCAGCGGTTTTTATTGCCCCTGCCTCCCGTACATCCCCCTTGATCAATTCAAACGAATTCCTGCCATGAGTCTGGGTGAGCCACTCCAGGTTCATTTTTGAACCGGCGCGGGACAAATTATCGAATATCTTAACCGTTTCTCCCCGCTGTAAGCAGCGTGAAGCATAATTTGAGCCGATGAATCCGGCACCGCCAGTGATCAAGGTAAACCCGCTCATCATCTCTCCTCATTCAACATCAGTTTGTATCTTGCGCTGCTTTCTGGTAAGTACCTCATTTATGACAGTGGCTAGACTTACCTGGCCGCGCGATAGTCCCCACATCCCAATGATCGCAACGACTACAAAATGGACCAGATGGACGATCATGGCGTATCCGAAGCCACCGCTGGTCGTCCCGCCGAGCAGAACCACTGCACCTGTGATCGCCGCCTCAAAAACTCCAAGCGCAGCCGGGGCTGAGGGGATGGCAATCCCCATCGCTAAAACGCTGGAAATAAACGCACCCGTCCAAAGCGGCTGCCCCGGAAGTGTCTGGATCAACATGAAATAGTAAAGCCCTGACCAGAGTGCCCAGCAACTCGCAATCCAGAAGAGCACGAGGAAGAACTGAGATGGCTTGCTGATGGTGGAAAATCCTTCGATCAGATTTCTAAGGAGTGGGATGACCACTGCAAAGAACCGCGATCTCCCTTCAAACCGGTTCAGCCATGCAACCACCCTGTCTTTACTCCGTGAGAGCAGGAAAAGCGAGCCCAGTCCAAAAACCACCAGGATCAAAGCCACGATGGCAATCGGACGCATCCAGTCCATACCGCTCAAATTTGGCAGGGTCAACACGATCAGGATCGCCGCAAAGCCAATGTCCAGCGCGCGCTCGATGACGATGCTTGAAAGAATGTACATGGTTCCCAATCCGGAATTCCGCCCCACAAAAAATGAGCGCCCGAATTCCCCGGCTCGGAAGGGGAGGATATTGTTGAGAAAATAGCCCTCGCTGATTCCAAAAAACGCCTGCCGAAAAGAAATCTTATTGTCAAGGATGGTTTGCCAGGCTTTGCCGCGCAAAACCAGGCTCGCCAGGTTGAATGCGATAACACCAAGGATGAATTGTAGGCTCACTGTCGAGAGAGCGTGCTTCAACTCCTGCAAATCAACAAATTGGAGTACGGCATAGACCGCCAGCGCGCTGATTAATATTCCGGGGACCACCCGCAGCCAGATTGAGCCTCCCTTTTTCTTCGCCATCAATCCCCTTCCAGCTTTAACACGGCCATAAAGGCTTCCTGCGGGATCTCCACATCACCCACCATCTTCATCCGCCTTTTACCTTTTTTTTGTTTTTCCAACAGTTTCTTTTTCCGGGTGATGTCACCGCCGTAGCATTTAGCCAGAACATCCTTCCGCAAAGCCTTGACATTCGCCCTTGAAATCACCCGGCCGCTTGCCGAAGCCTGGATTGCCACATCGAACATCTGCCTGGGGATCAACGCTTTCAACTTCGTCACCAGGAACTGACCCTTGTGATAGGCATCCTCTTTGTGAACGATGGCAGCCAGTGCGTCCACCGGTTCATTGTCCACCAGGATCTCCAACTTCACCAAGCTGCCGGGGCGGTAATCCAGAAAGTGGTAATCCATCGAGGCATATCCACGGGTGCGCGATTTTAAGTCATCAAAGAAGTCAACGATCAACTCAGAGAGAGGAATATCATAGTTCAGTTGGACCCTTTTGGGTGCCGGGTAATCCTGTGAAATAAAAGACCCCCGCCGCTTGGTGACAAGTTCCATGATCGTGCCGTAAAACTCGGTCGGGCTGATCACTTCCAGGCGCATCCATGGCTCGCGCACTTCAGCGATATCCCCTTCTTCAGGCAGTTTTGCCGGCGAAGAAACCAGGATGGTTTCCCCGGTCAGCAGCTGCACTTCATACTCCACGCTTGGGGCGGTAACCACAATGTCGAGATCGTATTCACGCTCAATGCGTTCCTGGATGATCTCCATATGGAACAAACCAAGGAACCCGCATCTGAAACCAAAATTTAATGCTTGCGAGGTCTCCGGTTCATAAACAAGCGAGGCATCATTCAACTGAAGTTTTTCAATCGAATCCTTCAATTCGCTGTAATCCTCCCCATCCACCGGGAAGATGCCGGCAAAAACCATTGGCTTGGGATGGCGGTATCCGGGCAGCGGGCTGGCAGCCGGGTTGGCAGCAAGGGTTAACGTATCCCCCACCCGGCATTCTTTTACTGTCTTTAACCCCGTGGCGATATACCCAACGTCCCCGGCGGAAAGTTCATTGATCGGGTTCATGCCTGGGGCAAAGATGCCGATCTCCACTGGTTTGACATCCGCGCTTGTCGCCATCATTCGCACCGTATTGCCAGCCTGGATGGCACCTTCCACGATCCGCACGTAAGCAATCACACCTTTGTAAGAATCATAATGGGAATCGAAAACGAGCGCACGCAAGGGAGCATCCGGTGTGCCCCGCGGATGCGGGACCTTTTCAACAATCTCCTTCAACACGCTTTCAACGTTGACGCCATCCTTGGCCGAAACCCGCAGAACGGATTCAGCCGGGGTGCCCACCAGCGCTTCAATTTCCTCCGCCACCTCGTCGGGTCTGGCCGATGCCAGGTCGATCTTGTTGATCACCGGGATGATCGTCAGGTTGGCTTCGATCGCCAGGTAAAGGTTTGCCAGGGTTTGCGCTTCGATGCCCTGGGTGGCATCCACAACCAGCAGCGCTCCTTCGCAGGCTTCCAATGCCCGGCTGACCTCATAATTAAAGTCGACGTGCCCCGGTGTATCGATGAGGTTCAGTTCGTAATCAGTGCCCTGGTACGCGTAATTCATCCGGACAGCAGAGGCTTTGATTGTCACCCCTTTTTCGCGTTCGAGGTCCATCGAATCCAGCACCTGTTCCACCATTTCCCGGTCGGAAACAGTGCCAGTGATCTGCAGCATCCGGTCAGCCAGGGTCGATTTCCCGTGGTCAACGTGTGCAATAATGCAAAAATTCCGGATTAGGTCGATAGACATAGTCGGTGTTTAGTATACCTTATAAAAAAAACCTGTTGCCAATACTTAAGAAATCTCTATTGCTCCGGTTCGGGCAGCACTCCCGCCAGCCAATCCTTGTTCAGCGCTTCCAATTCGCTTGCGTTTTCCAGATAGATGAGGAACTCCACGTTCCCCTTGGGTCCGGTCAACGGTGATCGGATCAACCCCCTCACCTGGAACCCGGTCTTCACTGCAAATTCGAGGATGTCTACCAAAATACGGCGGTGAATGGACACATCCCGGATCACCCCCTCACCCTTTGCGGCGTCCTTCCTGCCTGCCTCAAACTGCGGTTTGATCAGCGCAATGATCTTGCAGGCATCGTCCACCAGCCAGCTTTTCACAACTGGCAGAAGCGTCCGCAATGAAATAAAGGAGGCGTCAATGGTCACCAGGTTGATCTTTTCAGGGAACCCTTTCAGGTAGCGGGCATTGGTCTTTTCCATGGTAACCACCCGCGCATCCTGGCGCAATTTCCAATGCAGAATCCCGTGCCCCACATCGACCGCATACACTTTTACCGCGCCGTGCTGCAGCAAACAATCCGTAAATCCGCCTGTGCTTGCACCAACATCAACGCAGGTGAAACCATTAAGCTCCTGCAGGCCGAAAGCCTGCAATGCCGCCAGCAGTTTATCTCCACCCCGCGAAACGAACATAGGCGGTTGGTCCACCGTTACTGAATCCGTATCACCGATCGAATCTGACGCCTTGTAAGCCACCTGGTCGTTTATGCGCACTCTCCCCGCCATGATCAAGCGCTGTGCAGCCGAGCGGCTCTCCGCCAGTCCATGCTCCGCCAAGTACACATCCAGCCTGGTTTTGCTCATGCAAGAATTTTACTCTTGAAAGGTGCTTGTGATATAGTTAACACATGTTTAAGTATCTTCTCAAAGCCATGCGCCCCAAGCAGTGGACAAAAAATATCTTCATTTTTGCCGCGCTCGTCTTCGACCGGAAGTTGTTCAACCTGCCATACCTCGGGCGCGCTGCGATGGCGTTTCTTCTCTTCTGCCTGCTGGCAAGCAGTGTTTACCTCATCAATGACATCATGGATCGCAAAGCGGACCAGCTCCACCCGGTGAAGAAAAATCGCCCCATTGCTTCGGGGAAACTGAACGTCAAGGTTGCACTGGTATTTGGGTTGATTTTTGCGCTTCTCTCGATGACAGGCGCTTACTTTCTAAATTTGAGCACTTTTTTGTTTTTTGTAGCCTACTTCCTCTTGAATATGGCTTATTCAAAGTGGCTCAAACACATCCCCCTCGTGGACGTATTGGTGATCGCTGCCTGTTTTGTTCTGCGCGTCGCCGTTGGCGTTTCTGTGATCCACGTGGAGCGGTTTTCTCCGTGGCTTTACGTGGTGATGACGCTGCTAGCGCTTTACATCGGCTTTGGCAAACGCCGCGCTGAACTGATGGTCCTGGTTCCAGAAGACACGACCTCTCACCGCAAGGTACTTGCCGGCTACTCCATTGACCTGATCGACCAACTGATCACGATTGTTTCTGCAACCACCATCATCGCTTATTCTCTGTATACGTTTTCCGCGCCTAACCTCCCCGAAAACCACACCATGATGCTGACGATCCCATTTGTACTGTATGGCATCTTCAGGTATTTGTCTTTGATGCAGATCAGTAAAAAAGGCGGTGAACCGGAAGACCTCCTCATCAATGACCGCCCGCTCCAGATCACGGTGGTGTTGTGGGGAATTGCGGTACTGCTCATTTTTTACCTCTCCAAGTGATGTAAATGCCAGCCATTTCAAGTTCTGCGCCCGGTAAAGTCATCTTGTGCGGTGAGCATGCCGTGGTATACGGCCACCCTGCCATTGCGCTCCCGGTTTTTGGTGTCCAATCACGCTGCGTTGTTCTGGCAAAACCAGGCACTTCCGCTGGTGAGGTACTCATTAAAGATCCGGCAGTCGGTCTGCACGGCAGCCTTGCAGCCCTGCCCCCTGACCATCCCCTGCGTAGAACGGTGATCCTCACCCTATCTGCACTATCCGTGGATCACCTGCCTGCCTGCGAAATTCAAATCCATTCGTCCGTCCCCATCGGCGGCGGGCTGGGTTCAAGCGCATCGGTTACTGTGGCGGTCACCCGGGCTGTTGCCGCCTTCGTAGGTCATCCTTTGGATGATGAAACCGTTAACGAAATCGCCTTTGAGGTGGAGAAGCTGCATCACAAAACGCCTTCGGGCATCGATAATTCGGTCATCACCTACGCCAAACCGGTCTTTTTTCGCAAAGACGCCCCACTCCAATGGCTTGAAATCACCTCCTCTTTGTTCTTCTTAATCGCAAATTCCGGGGTCAAAGGGTCCACCGGCAAGGCAGTGCTGCAGGTTCGGGAAAACTGGCAATCGGCTCCTGCTAAATACGAGTCGCTATTCAACGATATCGGAAGAATATCCAATGAGATGAAAATTGCCTTCCAGGCGGGGAGTATCGAGGAACTCGGCAAACTAATGACCGCAAACCACGCCAGCCTTCAGCAGCTCGGCGTTTCAACTCCAAAGCTGGATTCTCTGGTGAACGCTGCCCTGGAAGCAGGAGCGTATGGCGCAAAACTCACCGGTGGCGGGCTTGGAGGGAACATGATCGCCCTGGTTTCACCCGAGAAAGAGCAATCCATCGCCAGCGCCTTGACCGCCAATGGAGCGGTTGCCATCATCACCGCAAATTTTGAGCCTAAGGGGAGTGAAATCGCATGAGCCTCGTCTTCTTAAAATTAGGCGGATCCCTCATCACGGATAAGGAAAGAACGGATACCCCGAATCTCCAAAGAATTAACACGATCGCAGAGGAGATTGCCTCAGCCCTGCGTAATGCGCCTGACCTCAAACTGGTACTCGGTCATGGCTCTGGTTCTTTTGGGCACCACGCCGCCAAAAAATTCAATACACGGGATGGGGTGCACACCCCTGAAGAATGGCGGGGTTTCGCACATGTGTGGGATCGCGCACATGCGCTCGATAGCATTGTCGCACAGGCGCTTGCTGCAGCCGGTGTACCGGTGGTCGTTTTCCCGCCATCCGCCTGCGTCATCACGCAAAATCACCACATAACGGATTGGAACACATCCCCAATCGAACAGGCTCTACAAGCCCGACTGGTTCCCCTGATCCACGGGGACGTTGTCTTTGACCGGGAAATTGGCGGGACGATCCTTTCCACTGAGGAGCTTTTCATCAAATTATCTGCCAATCTCCCGCCAGACCGTATTCTGCTTGCCGGCATTGAACCCGGAGTATGGAAGAACTATCCCGCCATGGATGAGATCCTCCCTTTGATCACACCCTCTTCATTTTCTGAATCAGGGTTCGGGAACATGCAATCCGCCAGCCCGGATGTAACCGGGGGGATGGGGTCAAAAATCACCTCCATGCTGCCAATCGTCGCGCAGCATCCTGGCACCACGGTATCCATTTTTTCAGGCATGGAATCTGGTACTATATACTCATCCCTGATGGGAAACAATTTCGGTACGCGTATTGCCAGCGATGAAAGGGGAGAAAATGGTCTTTGATCGGGAGTACCAGGAAAAACTGGAAGAGGGTCTGCTTGCGCCTTATGCTGTGCACGCCAAAGATTCCAGGGGGCGGCGGTATCCGGAATCGGAACCTAGTTTCCGCACCTGTTTTCAGCGCGACCGTGACCGAATTCTGCACACAAGCGCTTTCCGCAGGCTGGAATACAAAACACAGGTTTTTATCAATTACGAAGGCGATTATTATCGCACCCGGCTGACGCACACGCTGGAAGTAACCCAAATTGGCCGCAGCCTGGCGCGCGCCCTGGGGGCAAATGAAGACCTGGTGGAATCCATCTGCATGGCGCACGATATGGGGCACCCGCCGTTTGGACACTCCGGTGAAGCCACTCTTAACATGCTCATGAAGGATCACGGGGGATTCAATCACAACCATCACTCGTACCGCATCGTCACCGAGATCGAAAAACGTTACCCTGACTTCCCAGGCTTGAACCTCTCGTGGGAAGTGCTGGAAGGGATGGTCAAGCACGAAACCGAATATGACAAGACCGATGCGCTTGAATTTGATGCAAATTTACGCGGGCATCTCGAGGCGCAAATTACCAACGTTGCCGATGAGCTCGCCTATACCTCCCACGACCTGGATGATGGGCTTCGGTCCGGCATGATCACCACCGATATGCTGAATGGCATTGAAATTTGGGACATTGTCGTAGAAAATTTCAGCCGCGAATCCTGCGCTCTGGATGATCTGACCCGCCACCAGATAATCCGTGAATTGGTTGGGCTGGAGGTCAACAGTATGATTTACAGCTCAATGGACAAAATTAAAAAGAGCGGTGTCAAGACGCATCTCGAACTTCAATCACTGCCCGAAAATGTCGTTGGTTTTGACGAACTGATGAAGAAACGCAATCGTGTGCTCAAAGATTTCCTGTTCAACAACATGTACCGCCACTACCGTGTGGTGCGCATGCAGCAAAAAGCGGAACGAGTATTGACCGAGTTGTTCAATGCGTATGTTCGCGAACCGGCAATGCTGCCTGAGCAGTACCAGCATCAAATTGACGAAAAAGGAAAAGAGCGTACAATTTGTGATTACCTGGCGGGTATGACCGACCGATTCGCAGTAGACGAGTATCAACGCTTGTTTGACCCCTCCCTATTGCCATAATTATTGTTTGTACTGGAGAATGAATGGACGAGGCAACCTATTTAACTGAAGAAGGCGAAAAGAAACTGCGCGCCGAATTGGAACACCTGACAGGCACCGTACGTGTCGAACTCTCCAAACGCCTGCGCTCTGCCATCCAGATGGGCGACCTATCAGAGAACGCTGACTACCACGCTGCCAAAGAAGAGCAAGGTTTTGTTGAAGGCCGCATCGCCTACATCACCCAACTGCTGCGCAATGTGGTTCTCATTGACGAAAACAAACCCCAAAGCGGCAAAGTTGAGATCGGTTCCAAGGTGACCATTCAAGAAGGTTCTGCACCAGAAATGACCTATACCATTGTTGGACCCCAGGAAGCCGACCCGATGAATGGCAGGATGTCCTTCAATTCCCCGATCGGCCAGGCTCTTTTAGGGCACAACGCTGGTGAATTAATAGATGTGAACACCCCCGCAGGGATTAAGAAGTTCAAAATCAAGAAAATTGAGTGAAAAAAAAAGACCCCGCTCGGGGTCTTTTTTTTCATTACTTGGGCCAGACCGCAATTTCAAGGGTCAGGCGTTCAAAGAAACTGCTGGTGGGTAAGGCTCCCTGCCCGTACACCAACTCGATCACCCGGGCTTCAAGTTGTAAAGTTGCCGTTTCGAGCAAGATTTGCTGCCCGGGCTCGATGAGCACAGGCTCACCCTTTGATGCCAGGCGCTGCTGGATCATCGGATCGTTCATCGCATGAGCGCTCATCAGCACCTTGGTCACCGTCTGGATGTCATTTTTGTCGAACAGCCAGACCTCGAAGGCTGCCACCTTCTTGGGGTCGCCAACGCCGATGGTATCAGAGATACCGACGCCGCACTCACCCAGGAATGCACCGGATTGATCATCAATGCTGAAGGAGTCATCATACAGGTCATCCCCGATGACGTAGGTGGTCATAAAATGAGCAGCCGGGCTCGCAGCGGAAGCCGCAGCGCCGGACCCACCTGCAGCATTCTTTACTGCGGCTGATGGCGCTGCCTGTGCAGTCTGAACAGGTTCCTCTTCTTCAGCTAGGTAATCATCCTCACCCACGGCTTCGTCAGCATAAGCCTGGTCGCCGCCCTTTTTTCGTTTGCGCAGGAAGAAAATATAAAATAAAGCTCCGCCAATGAGCAGGAAAAGCACACATAATAGCGAAAGCAGCAAAGTGGAACTCTTTGATGAACTGGATTTGGCTGTCGTGGTCGTGGGCAAAGGCACCTGGGTGGAAGATGTATCTCCACTGGTTACCCCAGCGGCTGCGCCAGACAACAAAGCCGATTTCAGCGCCACCACTTCAGGTGAACCTGAACTGTATGAACAGCCTGCACTTTGGAGCGTATCGAACATGTATGGGGATGTGGCAACATCCAGCCCCAGTGAATCGATTCGGGCGCGGGCAACCTCAACATTCTGGTTAACCCGGTAGGAATCGACCACCATACATAAATACTGTTTTTTCAGGTCTTCGCGTAAATAGCTGGCGTCAGCATCTTTCCACTTGACCGGCCAGACCCCCCAACCAAGGATGGGCAGCCCGATGATCAGGCCAACCGCCAAGCCTGCCAGCCCGGCAATCAGGGGTCGCTGCAAAAGCGCTTTGATCTTGTCCATTTTTCGCTCCCGTTGCCAAGAGAAATTGGATTGCCCAGGTTACGTGGTCAATCATCAGCAAAGGCAACTATTGCGAAAATGTTGCAATAACCGTGCCTATTCGGCAATAACCTCGCCTATTTGCTCAATCAGGAAAGATTCTTCGCACTGGGTACACTGGACTTCTTTTTTATTGGCAATCACCAGCAATCCGCCGCAATTCGGGCACGGCTTGGCGACCGGGCGCTTCCAATTCGTAAAATCACAATTTGGATAATTGGAGCAAGCATAGAAGATTCTGCCCTTGCGGGTCTTGCGCAGCACCACGTCACCGCCATCTTTCGGGCAGGTAACCCCAATTTTCTCAAGCAGCGCTTCAGTGTGGCGGCATGCCGGGAAGTTGGAACAGCTAATAAATTTGCCATAGCGTCCCCAACGGATGACAAGTTCGTGTCCGCAATCCGGGCAAATCCGCCCGATTTTTTCAGGCTCCGATTTGGTAACCGGCATTTCCGCCTGGGCTTTTTTGACCGTGGGCTCAAACTTGGTATAAAACTCATTGATGACCTTGTGCCAGTCAATTTTTCCGGAGGCAACCTCATCCAATTCGGTTTCCATTTTTGCGGTGAATTGCATATCCACAATATCCGGGAAGTGGTTCACCACAAGCTCATTTACCAGGATACCGGTTTCAGTCGGGAACAGGCGCTTGGCTTCGCGCGTCACATAGCCGCGCTGCTGGATGGTTGAGAGGATTGGCGCATAAGTGGAAGGTCTGCCGATGCCGTATTCTTCAAGCACTTGCACCAGCGAGGCTTCGGTATAGCGTGGCGGCGGCTGCGTGAAATGTTGTTCCGGGATCAGCCGGTTGAGCCGCTGCTTTTGTCCCTCTTCAAGCCCAGCAGGGATCTTTACATTCTCGGGTTCCTCTGATTTTTGGTCCTCATCCAGCGTCTCTTCATATACAATCAGGAAACCAGGGAATTTAATCGTTGAGCCGGAAGCCCGGAATAAGTACTGGTGTCCTTTTCCTGTCGCGGAAACATCCACCGAAAGGGTGTCGTACACCGCTGCTTCCATTTGGGATGCCACAAAGCGCTGCCAGATCAATTGATACATCTTGAACTGTTCGGGAGAAAGGAATTCTTTGACTTTCTCCGGCTGACGCAGCACCGAGGTCGGGCGGACGGCTTCATGCGCTTCCTGCGCAGATACTGCCCGGGTCTTGTAGGTTGGCGCAGCCGCCGGCAGGTAAGTATCGCCATAGGTGCTCTTGATAAAGTCGCGCGTTTCGTTCAGGGCCACCTCGGCGATGTTGGTGGAATCGGTACGCATGTAGGTGATCAAACCAACAGTCCCTTCGCCAAGATCAATGCCTTCGTAAAGCTGCTGCGCGATCATCATCGCCCGGCGAGCCGTGTAACCCAGGCGGCGAGAGGCTTCCTGTTGCAGCGTGCTGGTGATGAATGGTGCAGAGGGTTTTCGGCGCCGTTCGCTTCGCTTGATTTTGGTGATTGAGAACCCTGCCCCTTCCATGTCCTTCAGGTATCCCTCGGTAATCTCCTGGTTCCCCAATTCGGGATCCTTGTCATCGATCTTTGACAACTTTGTCAGGTACGTCGCTTTCTTGCCTTCCGGAGAAAACTCGGCTCCGATCGACCAGTATTCCACCGGATTGAATGCTTCGATTTCTTTTTCGCGCTCCACGATCAGGCGTAATGCCACTGACTGTACCCGACCGGCAGAAAGCCGGCTGCGCACCTTTTCCCACAACACCGGGCTGATGGAGTAACCTACCAATCGATCCAATACCCGCCGGGCTTGCTGGGCATCCACCAGGTCCATATTGATCTCACGCGGATTGGCAAATGCCTCGTTGATCGCGCCTTCGGTGATCTCATGGAATACCACCCGCTGCGATAGGTTGGGTTCAATTTGCGCGGCTTCCATCAAATGCCAGGCGATGGCTTCCCCTTCGCGGTCAGGGTCTGTTGCCAGGTAGATTTGTTCAGCATCTTTGGCTAGCGCTTTAAGCTCCTTAACCACCACTCTTTTTTCATTCGGTACCCGGTACTTGGGGGTGAAATTGTTTTCCACATCCACCGACATCTCCGAGCGCAGCAGGTCGCGTACATGCCCCACCGATGCCCGAACCGTGTAGCCTTTCCCGAGGAACCGTCCGACCGTCTTCGCTTTTGCGGGGGATTCCACGATCACCAGTTTGCCGCTGCGCAGTTTTACTTTGGGAGCGGGTCGGACCAAACCGTCGTGCGCAGGGGTTGCCCCCATGCGGTAAAGGCTGGTGCCGCAAACAGCGCATTTTCCTTTGGTTACCGGGGTGCTCTTGGCATTAAAATCAGCCACCGGATCAACAATTTCACGCTTTGTTCTGCATTTTACGCAATAGGCTTCCATCACAAACGCTCCTACATAAAAAGAGTAAAGTGGTTTTGTTTCAGGTAATCCACCAGCATTTTCACTTTCTGACTGTCTCCCCGCGGGCAAATTAAAAGGGCATCCGGGGTATTGACGATGATCATGTTCTGAACGCCCAGGGGAATGAC
>JAYRQY010000152.1:0-35330 GCA_041910365.1 Anaerolineaceae bacterium
AACCGGTCCCGCGTGATCCGGTTTAGTTCTGACCTCACCCGTCTCGGGCGGCCGGCCTTTTCCAAACGAATGTTATCTACATAATAATGAAGCAGGATAGACGCCGAATCAGCAGTGATTGCTTGAATTTCAACCACAGGGTCTTTCCAATATCCCGGCACGATTTTGTAATCATCATCGATCCAGTTGATGAATTTAACCACCATGTCATCCAGCCGGGTATCAAGCCGGTCATTGGGAGATTGGATCGCTTTTTTTAACGACTGCCAGTGAACCCTCAGAAGTTCATTTCTTCCTTCCCAAACCTTGCGAAGATTCCAGTAATCCGTGTGATTCAGCCATCCATCCTTGGTTTGCGACCATTGCGTTACCAGGTCCATGGAGCCCTCAATGTTCTTATCGCATGGCGAGACATAATTGCAAACCAATTCCTGGCGTTCCATTTCATTCAGTCCCCGAACCTCTCGTTCGCGGATCGCCCGGATCAAATTGCGGAGCGATTCCTTGGTGGTATCCAATTGCTGATTTAGCCTGCCTTCCAATTCAAGGCGTGCGATCGAATCCTCATTGGCTGCGGCTTCCAATTGAAGCGCCTTGTTGCCGCTTGCCGATCGCGTTTTGTCCTTGGATAGCTGCCGTAGGAATGCCGCCTGCTTTTTGATTTGTTCAATCTTGGCGGGTATGTTCGATGAAAGCAGTGCCGGATGACCATCGGCAATAGCCAGGAGTATCTCTTTCACCCTGACGATATCGTTCTTCTTTGCCACCTCAAATGCAAGTGTGTAACGTTGTTCAGCGGTTGGCTTGGTGAGATTTACAATTGGCTCGGAGGCAAGCGTTTTATTAGGCCGATAAACCGTGGCTTGCTCATCCAATGAAAATAGGATGGTTGAACGCAATCCCAGTTTGATCACTTCGCTTATTTTCCCGTTTGGAAGCAGGATAAGATCTCCCTTTTTAAATGGGGCTTCCATGATGAGGCTTAACCCGCTGAAAATATTCCCCAATGTTTCCTGCAAGGCTAATCCCAACACCAGACCCAGAACCCCCGCACCCACCAGGACGGAACTGACGTCGACGCCCCATAACGGGAGGATGATCAGAGCCGCAATGACCGTCACCAGGATTGGTCCAAATAAGCTGAATACCGGCACCAGTACGTCATCCACCTGGCTTTCGGTTCGGGCAGCCCATCTCCCGCCATAATAAACCAGCACATCCTTGATCAAATGACCAACCACATGCGCAAGGATGAAAACCAATAAGGTCAGGCTGATGCGATTAGCCCAAAAGAACACTTCATCTAATAATGGGAGGATTTGCAGGGATTTGTTTATGCCGTACAGGATGACCAGTAATGTTAGCGGTCTGCGGAGAATGCCGAGAATGATATCCTCCAAATCGCCCGGCAATCGTTTGGTGACAAGCAGCAATAGCTTCATAACGATGAAATTTAATACCAGGGCGATCAGTATCCAGGCGAGTAAATTAACCAGAAATTCAGCCGCAGGCTGCTGTAAGAATAAAAGAAATTCCGGCAGTGGTATCTCAAACCCTAAAAGCGTTAACATTCCCCATCCTTTCACTTCAACACGAATATAATAGCATATTAAATACCTGATTTGTCTTATTATTTTTCTATAAAAATCCCCGGGGTAAACCGGGGATTAATTTATACTACTTGCCTTCTATCTTTGCCCAGGAATCGCGCAGCGGGACCGTGAGATTGAACACAAATTTTCCCGGTGCAAAATTCAGGTCAGCACAGAAGAACCCCTTGCGTTCAAACTGGAATTGCTGGCCGGGTTTGGCTTCTGCCAGTGAAGGTTCCAGCTTGCACTTCTCGACAATCGTCAATGAATCCGGATTGAGATGATCCAGGTAGGTCTTACCCTCCTCTACCTTGCCGGGATTGGGGACCATGAACAATCGGTCGTACATGCGGACTTCGCCATCCACGGCATGCCGGGCGGACACCCAGTGGATGGTGCCCTGAACTTTACGCCCATCCGGGGCATATCCCCCGCGCGTTTGGGGATCGTATGTGCAGCGGATTTCACTAATCTCGCCAGTAGTCTCATCTTTCGTATAATCCACGCACTTGATGATGTAACCGTATCGCAGCCGAACTTCGCGGCCAGGGGCAAGCCGGAAGTACTTGGGGGGCGGCTCTTCGCGGAAGTCATCCTGCTCGATATAGATCTCACGCGAGAATGGCAGCAGGCGCGTCCCCGCTGAGGGATCTTCAGGGTTGTTCACCGCTTCCAGGTTCTCGACTTTGTCTTCTGGATAATTGGTGATCACCACCTTAACCGGGTTAAGCACCGCCAGCACACGCCGCGCAGATTTATTGAGGATATCGCGGACGTTGAACTCCAGCAGCCCAATGTCGATCAGGTTCTCGTTTTTTGCCACACCCACCTGGTCAATAAAATTCCGCACCGCAGCCGCCGGATACCCGCGCCGGCGCATTCCGCACAAGGTGGGCATGCGCGGATCATCCCAGTCCCTGACATACCCCCCCTCAACAAGCTGCTTGAGAAACCGCTTGCTGAGAATGGTATAAGTGACATTCAAACGGGCAAATTCGATCTGCCGCGTCTTGAAGATCCCCAGTTGTTCGATAAACCAGTTGTACAGCGGGCGATGGTCTTCATACGCCAGGTCACACAACGAATGCGTGACGCCTTCCATCGAATCCGATTGGCCGTGGGCAAAATCGTACATCGGGTAGATGCACCATTTGCTGCCGGTGCGGTGATGCGGCGAGTGAATAATGCGGTACATGGTCGGGTCGCGCATATTGATGTTGCTGGAAGCCATGTCGATCTTTGCCCGCAGCACGCACGCGCCTTCGGGAAAATCCCCATGGCGCATTTTTTCGAACAATGCCAGGTTTTCTTCAACCGTTCGGTTGCGGTACGGGCTGTCTTTTCCGGGTTCGGTCAGCGTGCCGCGATATTCGCGGATCTGGTCAGCCGAAAGATCATCCACATACGCCAGTTCCTTCTTGATCAGGACAAGCGCAAACTGATACAGTTCCTCAAAATAATCCGAGGCATACAACTCTTTGCCCCACTGGTAGCCAAGCCACTGGATATCCTCTTTAATGGCATCGACAAATTCCACGTCTTCCTTCACCGGGTTGGTATCATCGAAGCGAAGGTTGCATATTCCATTGAACGCCACAGCCATGCCAAAATCGATGCACAGCGCTTTGGCGTGCCCGATATGAAGATAGCCATTCGGCTCAGGCGGGAAGCGGGTCTGCACATGGTCAAACCGGCCTGTTTTCAGGTCTTCGGCGATCGCTTCTTGTATAAAATTGACTGGTGCTGCGGGGGTTTGGTCGGTCATTTTTAGTCCAGTGGTTTCTTCAGGGGAAACCGTCCTTTCTGAATTTGCAGAAGCGATGGGGGATCTCCCATCCTGCGAATGAATGGATTCTATCATGGTCAAAAGGCTGTGTCCATACAATGAGCTATACCTGTGATGCCTTTTTCAAGTAAAATTAACCAGTCAGTGGAGGTATCGATGAGTGAAAACACGCAGAGCCATTCCCGCAAGATCGTGGTGACAGCAGAAGCCAGTTCGATCGAAAAATGGCGCAAACAGGTGATCGCCGGGCAGCCTGAAACGGGCAGATCTTACGCGCTTATCAGCGATGAAGGGAATTACATGCCCGGAGGAGAGGGTACCGCGCCAACACCGCTGACCTATTTCGTTTCCGGCATGGCGCTTTGACTGCTTTCTCACGTGTCGCAGGTTGCGACCAAAAAAAGATTGAACATCCGCAATGAACGGGTGCTGGTTACGGCGCATTTTCATGAGCAAGGTTCTGTGCTCAAGGGGGATGCGGAAGGATTCTGTGATTCGTTTGAGATCGAGATAAGCCTGGAATCCACGGAGGATGAAAAAGAACTTGCAACGCTCATCCGCCTGGCAAGAGCCATGTGTTTCACTGAAAAAGCACTAACGGGGTCAGTGCCGGTCCGTGTTTCTCAAAAGATCAACGAGAAACCGCTTCTTCTCGACTAATCCTGGAGCAGGTTTCGTTTAACGATATCGGCAATGGTCAGCCTGTGGCGGGCAGTCAACTGGCTGTTCATCATCTGTATTTGCTTCCGCGGCGAGTAGAACACCTCGCTCCAGCCATAACCAGCACAGGCGGTTTCAGCGATCTCGTTTCCATCTTTATCAACCCCCCACCATTTGCGGTAAGCCTCTTCCATTTCCGGATGAATATGGAACCCCGGATCTTTGAAATGCGCCGAGTAATAAAAATCCGGCGGGAGCGCATTGAGGATGGTTTCAAACACGTGCACGCGGAGGTGAATGCGGCGGGCAGTTTCAGCCTGCGCCAGCCTGCACAGCCCGCGGATGGTCGCCAATGGCGCAATGACCTCGATCCGTTCCAGGTTCTCAAAGCGCTCGCTGACCCTGGCGATCACTTCCTTCATCACCAACCCGCTGGCGATACTGTCTGCCAGGAATGCCACCGTGATATGCTCTTTTTGCTGCTGGTCAAGGTCCTTGTCTTTGAACAACGTAAACTCGACGGCACGATTGTAAACGGGCACCGAGCTATCGAATACATGGTGGGCATCCAGGACCACCTCGTCACAATAATAGCCAAAGTTGGAATACAGGGCATCCGCCACCTGGTACTTCAAGCCCTCGCGCGCGATCGGAAATACAGCCAGCTTATGCTGATCATATCGTTCGACGATGTCCTTCATTACCGGCGCCGAGAAAATACTCCCCATCGCCTCGCCAATGAGCATGGACCTTTCCGGTCCCAGGCAGAGTTGCCCGGGCAGCGTGACCTTGAAAGGTTTGGTGGGTCTTTCCTCCCGCAGCCCAACAATATCCATAAACTTCCCGTTGACACTTGCATCACGCAGGTAAATAAACCTGGAGGTTGCTGCGTTACTGTAAAAAACCAGTTCAAGATCCTGGATATTCTTCCCGGTGAGCAAGGCTTTGCGGGATGACTTTGAATTCCCCGGCGGATTGGCATAAAGAACGGGGGACTCGAACTTGAGTTCCCCGTGAATCGGATTGTGAACGTCTTCCAAAAAATCAAAACGATATTCGAATTTGTCCATGGCTCACCGCCTGCAATGTAATGATACAAGTCAATTGGATTATTTTACTCCCGACCGGTTTTTTTTATAAGCGATTTTGCAACCCAGATAAATATTCTCCGTATATTGGATAGACATTAACACTTTTATGTGTATATGGAGGTATTCATGGATCGCACAAAACGTTCAACCCTTGCAATCGGCATCCTGCTTGTTTTGGTCGGTGCCTATTTTATCGTTGCCAACCTGGTGCCGGCATTTAATGACTGGCTCAACATCACCATGTCGTGGCCGCTGATCATCATCGCCGTCGGCGCAGGTCTTCTGGTGCTTGGCTTGCTGGTTGGAGCACCTGAAATGGCAATCCCTGCGGTGATCGTGGCGGGGATTGGCGGAATCCTCTATTACCAAAATCTTTCCAGCAACTGGGGAAGCTGGTCTTATATGTGGACGCTCATCCCGGGTTTTTCCGGTGTGGGTATGCTCCTGGGGAGGCTGCTCGGTGCCCGGGGTGAAAACACCGTCCGCTCCGCATTGGATACGATCGGCACCAGCTTGGTGATGTTTGCCATCTTTGGTGCCTTTTTCGGCGCGTTCAAGATGCTTGGCGATTACTGGCCGCTTCTGCTGGTTGGTGCCGGTGTGTTGCTCGGTATCCGCAGTTTGATCAGAAAGTAAACGTGCATTTTATTCTAGAGAGGTGACTATGAAAGACAAATCAAAACGCATCCTGGTTGGCAGCCTGCTCGTGCTTGCGGGCGTGGTATTTATCCTTCAGCAACTTTTCAGCTGGCCCATTGGCGGCGTGTTCATTTCCATGTTGTTCGCAGCCGGGGCAATTGTGTTCCTGTATGTGTTCCTGCACGACCGCAAGAACTGGTGGGCACTGATCCCCGGGTTTACCCTGTTGGGGTTGGCCGCATTGATTGCCTCCAGTGACCTTTTCCCTCGATTCAGCGGGCAATTTGGCGGCACAATTTTTCTCGGCTCAATTGCACTGGCGTTCATCCTCATCTTTGTCAACAGGCGCGATTTTTGGTGGGCGATCATCCCCGGCGGGGTATTGACCACCCTGGCTGTGATGACCGCCATCCCGGATAAAAATGGATTCTTCACCGGCGGTCTCTTTTTCCTCGGCATTGGCGCAACATTTGCTTTGCTGGGGGTTCTGCCTGTGGGTAAAAAGGAAAAATGGCCCTGGATCCCTGCCGCCATCTGCATCGTGCTTGGTACCCTCATCCTCATTGGCTCCGGTCAACTGGTCAACTCAGTATTTGGCTGGATTTGGGCTGGTGCTTTCCTCGTGGCAGGTCTCTACCTGGTTGTGCGCACTCTCATCAAAAAGGAATAGGCAGAAAAATGGAAAATAAATTGTACCGAAGTACCACGGATAAAATGCTTGGCGGTGTTTGCGCCGGTTTGGGCACTTACTTCAGGATTGACCGCACCATTGTGCGCCTGTTCTTTGTCGTTCTCACCCTTTTGGGCGGGTTCGGTCCGCTGGTGTACATCATCCTGTGGATCGTCATCCCCCAGGAGGGCACCGTTGACCCTACGCCGGGCAAAATGGATACTGAGGAATTTAAGGAACGCGCTGAAGCAGTCAAGGATGAATTTGTCAGTGCAGTTCAGCAGCCAAACAAAAACACAACTCTGTTCGTTGGGGCGGCATTGATTCTCGCCGGCGGTTATTTTCTTCTCAGGCAGATGGATATCTCCTGGTTGAACTGGCTTGACCGCGGTTTCATCTGGGCAGCATTGATCCTTTTAGCAGGCGTGGCGCTGCTGGTGCGTACGCTGAAAAAAGAGTAGTCATGGATCACTTCCGCAAACCCAGGAGTCTCTTTTTTCCACTGCTGCTAATCGCTGTCGGCTTGCTCTTCTTCCTGGTCAACATTGGCCGGGTTGAGGGAACCACGTGGGATAACCTGCTGAAATACTGGCCTGTTATCCTGATCATTTGGGGGTTGGATGGTTTTTATAAGCAGAATGGGTGGGTAGGTCCCTTGGTGATGTTGGGGCTTGGCGTCATCCTGCTGCTGGGGAACCTCGGTGTCATCGAACAGAATGCGTTCACCCTGTTGCTGCGCTTGTGGCCGGTTCTGCTGGTTGCCGTGGGTCTGGATATCGCCTTCGGCAGGCAAAAATCAGTCTGGAGCACCCTTCTCCGCATTGCCACCGGGCTGGCCCTGGTAGCAGGGATCTTTTGGCTGGCAATGATCTCACCCGTGTCGGCTAACCCGCGTTCGGTACCATTTGAACAATCTTTGGATAATGCCACTTCCTCGTCGCTATCCATGGAGGTAACCGTTGGAAAGCTCGATCTCACCGGCGGGGCAGCTTCATCTCAGCTCGTTGCCGGCACTGCCGGTTTGGCAAGTGAAAGTGATCTTGATGTTAACTACAAAAAACCTGTCGACGGAAAAAGCAGCCTCTCCCTTGAGGGAAACCCAATATCGTTTCTGCCAGTGAATGCCGGGGCGTATCCCTGGGCAATCAAAGTCAATTCAACCCTGCCCATTGACGTTTCGGTGAGACAGGCCGTTGGAATTCAAACGCTGGATCTGCAGCCAACCCTGGTGGAGGATGTAACCACTCAACTGGCTGTTGGAACGATTACCCTCACACTTCCCCAAGGAGCCGATTTTAGCGGCAAGGTCGACTGTGCTGTATGCCAGGTGATCTTGCGCATCCCGAAAGGGAGCAACGTGAACATCGATGCCGATACCGCAGTGGTTTCGGTCAACATTCCCCAAAATTACCACCGATCCGGGAGCAGCATCGAGTATCTTGCTGGCAGCGGTAACAAGGTGAACCTGGAGGTCAATATCGCCGTGGGGAGCCTGATAATCGAGGAGTACTAGACTCCAGAAAGAGAGCTTCGGCTCTCTTTTTTGTTAATCGTGATTTAACACTGGTTGCGTAGGATTATCATTGCTTTGGAACTTTTATGCATCAATTACGTCTTAATGGCAAGAAGAAAGAAAAGGAGAAAAGAATGAAAAAAAGTATTTTTGTTTTACTCGTAAGCGGATTGGTAATGGCAGTTTTGGCTGGTTGTGCTAAAGCACCCATCACCGTTACCTCTGCTCCCACCATCCGGACGGTAACTGCTTCCGGCAACGGCAAGGTGTATATTGTCCCTGATGTGGCTTATATCTATGTGGGTGTTCGAAGTGACGCCGATGAAGTTTCTGATGCCCTGAACAAGAACAACGAACAGGCACACGCCATTTCAGAAGCGGTAAAAGCGCTCGGCGTTGACGCCAAGGATAT
This sequence comes from Anaerolineaceae bacterium, assembly GCA_041910365.1. GTDB lineage: Bacteria > Chloroflexota > Anaerolineae > Anaerolineales > Anaerolineaceae > UBA6107. The sequence continues at coordinate 8,364 of JAYRQY010000152.1, forward strand.
CCAGACCGCCAGCTTCAACGTCTACCCGATGTCTGATTACGGCATTGACGGACAGATTACCCGTAAGTATTTTGTCGTGGAAAACACCGTCTACGTCACCGTCCGTGATTTGAGCAAACTCGGCAACTTGCTGGATGCGGTTGTTCGCTCTGGTGCAAATACCATCAACAGCATCAGTTTCGATGTTCTTGACAAGGATACCGCAATGGCGGAAGCCCGGGATATGGCGATTGCCGAAGCCCGTGCTGAAGCAGAAGCGATTGCAAAGGCATCCGGGGTCACGCTTGGCGCACTGCAATCTGTGAATGTGTACACCAGCAATGGCCAGGTTTCAGTCTATGATGCCAAAGGCGGCATGAGCGCTGCATCTTCTTCCGAAGTGCCAGTCTCTGCCGGTCAAATTGTAATCACAGCCGATGCTAATGTTGTGTACGAGATCGGAAACTAAACAGAACTCCCGAATAATGTGTAAGTTGCAGTAGAAGCAAAAGACAGGGCAGCCAATGGGCTGCCCTGTTCGTTAATAATGGATGGTGCTAATCTCGGATAACTTGTTTAGCCGATGTGTGGCGATGATACGGCGAACCGTGCCGGTTAACCCGCGCATCACCAGGCTGTCAGTTTGCGCCCCATCCCTGAAGTATTTAACCCCGTCAAGCAGATCCCCATTGGTGATGCCGGTAGCTGCAAAAAAGACATCATCAGAGTTCACCAGGTCATCGATGAAGAGGGGTTTGGTAAAATCCATCCCCAGTTTCTTTCCGGCATCGATCTCGCGATGATTGCGGGGATGCAGCCTGCCCATGATGTTTCCGCCCATGCAGCGCAGCCCCACAGCCGCCAGGACTCCCTCGGGGGTGCCGCCGATTCCCAAAAGCATATCGATATCGGATTCGGGCATGGCGGTCATCAACGCGCCGGCAACATCGCCATCATGGATCAATCGGATGCGCGCACCCGTGGCACGGATCTCAGCAATCAATTCGTCGTGCCGCGGTCGGTCAAGCACCACCACGGTGAGGTCTTCAGTTCGCTCCCCTTTGACTTTTGCCAGTTTATTCAAATTATCTGCAATTGGGGCTTGAATATCGATGATATCTTTCCCAACCGGGCCAACCGCCATCTTATACATATACAGAAATGGTCCCGGGTCGAACATCGTTCCCCTGGGAGAAAGGGCTACCGTGGAGATGGCATTGGACCTGCCGGAAGCCAGCGGACGAGTGCCATCCACCGGATCAACGGCAATATCGATCTCCGGACCATTTCCAGTACCGCATCTCTCTCCATTAAATAGCATCGGCGCCCGGTCTTTCTCGCCTTCGCCGATGATGATCTTCCCGTCCATCTCGACCGTATTCAGCATCAGGCGCATGCCATCCACGGCGGCCGCATCGGCTTTGTTCTTATCTCCCCGCCCCATAAAACGCCCGGCGCTCAACGCAGCCGATTCGGTAACACGCACCAGATCCAAAGCCAGGTTGCGGGTGGGGGTTGTATCGATCATGGAAATCCTCCGGGATTATTTTAGAAAAAACAGGATGATGTAATAACCGAAAAACGCTGCCCAAAGGGATGAGTCGATCCGATCCATCATCCCGCCATGACCTGGCAGAATGTTGCTTGTGTCCTTGAGGTTGAACTGGCGTTTGATCATGCTCTCGCCAAAATCCCCAAAAGGCACAAGCAGGGAGAGAATTATTCCAAGCACGAGACCATGAAGCGGGAGGATTTGAGGTACCGCCATGTGCCAGAGCGCTGCCAGACCCCAACCGCCAAGACCCCCCATTATCAAGCCGCCCACATACCCTTCCCAGCTTTTCTTGGGGCTCACCCTGGGCATCATTTTGTGTTTTCCAGTCCATCGTCCCAGCAGGTAGCCGCCGGTATCTGCCAGGGAGACAATTGGGAAGACGGTTAAGAGCCAGTAAACGCCATAAGGCAGGTTGCTGATCGAAATCGCATAACTGCCCAGCCAACCCAGCATGGCAGAGCCGCACAATGTTAGCGCAAAATCATTGGCCGCCTGGTTGGCACCTTTTTGCTGCCCGATGGTATGCCAGAGCATGGAAACCAGGATAAGAAATCCAAGCCAGAGATCAGAATAATTGAATTGCCAGAGCGCCCGCATGAACACGCAGGCAACCGGAAACAAAATGAGGATTGGCAGAGAAGGAGAATAACCCCCGTTACGAAAAATACGCCAAAACTCCCAGGCAGCGACGCCGAGCAATGCTGCTACAAAAACGGTGAATGGCCAACCCCCGAGCATGGCAAACAGCACCGTGGTGGGGACCATAATATCAATAACCACCAGCCTTTTTCGCAGTGCAGGGTCTTTGGCCATATGGAATTTACAGCTTCCCGAATCGCCGCGTGCGATGACCGTATTCTTCGATCGCCTTTTTCAGCTCTTCCTTGTTGAAGTCCGGCCACAAGGTGGGGGTGAAGTACCACTCGGCGTACGCTGATTGCCAGATGAGGAAGTTGCTGACGCGCATCTCTCCCGAAGTCCTGATAATAAGATCGGGGTCCGGGCTGCCATGGGTGAAGAGATGTTGGGTGATCACATCTTCGTTCACAGATTCGGCAGGTATGCCGGCTTTGATGATCTCCTGAAGAGCATATACGATCTCATCCCGTCCGCCGTAATTCCAAGCAATATTAAGGGTCAGGCGGTCATTACTTCGCGTGACTTCCATGGAATGGCACACCTTTTTACGCACTTTGCTGGGCATGGCTTCCAGCCGCCCGATATGGATGATACGGACACCTTCCGCATTTAATTCTTTCAACTCGCGGTCAATGACCGATTCAAGGATGGTTAAAAGACCATTCACTTCTTCTTTTGGGCGTCCCCAGTTTTCGGTTGAGAACGCATACAGGGTGAGGTATTTCACTCCGAAATCAACACAGGCTCTGATGATCTGGCGCAGGTTCTCGGTTCCGGCGCGGTGCCCTTCCACGCGGGTGAGACCGCGCGCGGCTGCCCAGCGGCCGTTGCCATCCATGATAATGGCGATATGAGTCGGTATCTTTCCTTCAGTGGGAGTCATATTAGAACGATTATACTTCCATGATCTCTTTTTCTTTTTTGAGACCGATGGCATCGATCTCCTCAATGAAACGTTCTGTATGCTTTTGCAGATCTTCTTCACCGACTTTAAGATCATCTTCAGAGATGAGTTTTTCCTTCTCAAAATCCCGCAAGTCTTTGATCAGGTCGCGGCGGATATTGCGGACGGCAATACGGGATTCTTCGAGCCGACCGTGTACAACTTTGACGAGTTCGCGGCGGCGTTCTTCAGTAAGCGGGGGTAAATTCAAGCGGATCACCTTGCCATCATTATTGGGGGTAATACCCAATTCCGAAGCAAGGATGGCTTTTTCAATGGTCTTGATGGTGGTCGGGTCAAAGGGCTTGATCATCAACTGCCGCGCTTCGGGCACAGAGATTGAGGCTAACTGCATCAGGGGCGTGGGCATGTCATAGTAATCGACATGCATTTTTTCCACCAGCGCCGGGGTGGCGCGTCCGGTACGGATGCCGGCAAGGTCTTCATCGAGCGCCAGGATTGCCCCCTTCATGCGATTCTCAGCATCCTTGACCGTTTCATGGATCATTTCATCGACCATAATTCCCTCCGCATGGATTTTGAATTCATATCACCTAACGATTTAAGGATACCTTAAAAATGAAAATTTTCCAACCGATTTCACCATGCTCGGCTTGCCTGGCAGGGATTTGTGCAGATATTGACAAATAAGAAAATATGTTCTATAATATGTTCATCATTCACATCCATCTGGTTGGCCCGCTTCTTGCAATTATTGAAAGGAAGAATAATCTTGGAGACGAAAATGAACATTGGTATGCTCTGGTTTGATAACGATCCACAAATTGACATCCGGACGAAACTGAACCGCGCAATCGCTTACTATCAAAAAAAGTACGGGCAAACGCCCGATCTGTGTTATGTACACCCCAGTATGCTGCCCGGGAATGCGATCCGCTCCTCCGAGATCGACGTGCAGCCGGACCAGATGATCTTGCCAAATCATTTTTGGATCGGCCTTAAAGCCAACGCGGCGTCCGCATGACACCCAACAACCCTGTGCATCAGGGTTGTTTTTTTGATTTTCTTATGCGCCTTGCCAGGGAATAGAAAAAACGCCTGATATGTCGGAATGGCTTTTGTGAAAACTGGCGCGTAAAGTGCCGGGCAGCCGAATCCAGGCTGACCTTTTTGTGCTGTTCCTCGACCATGAACCAGCGATGTTCAATGATCCAGAGGTACAAATCGGTTTCGGTACGCTGCGGAAATTCCTTGAGTATTTCGTATTTACGGATGATGCGCACCAGCGGCCGATACACTTCGTTCAGCCAGCCCAGCACCGCTTCGCGCTCCTCAACCTGGCGCTGCAGTTTTTCTCCCATGAACCAGCGGTGTACGCTGATGTGGTTGAGCAGCTTGTCATATTGCCCGGCAATCGAAAAGTGAAAATCCTCATTGGGTGCCAACTCATCCAGATTGGTGGTCTCAATGAAACCCAGGTATTCCTGCTCCAGAATCAACTGATCGAGGTTTGCGTTTTTATCAAGGTTTCCAGGAATGGCGATCTTCACCACATAAGCGTCCATAAACGCCTGCCCCCGTTCGCGGGCAACTGACACGCGATGGTTGCCATCCTTTACAAAATAGATCTCCCCGATCTGGTAAACATCGATGGGCGGGAGAATTACATCCTGGTAGTAAGCCTTGTCGATGTTTTCCCAACGCTCCCGGGTGTGGGTTTGCCTGGGCAGAAACGCCCGGTCAAATTCTTGGTAGCGGCTGACCGAGCCGATTATTTTATCGGTTTCGATCTGCTGCATCCCCTGGAAGGATTGCCCCTTGAGCGGAATTCGCTTAAGCACTTCGTCGAATGGCAGCAGGTCGTTATCGGAGTTGCCAAGCCAACTCATCACGGAACGCCAGAACCCCTTCCGGTATGCGCGGGCAAAATCCTGCCTGGAGTAGGTGGTTAAAAGATCGCGGGGATTCATTTGGGGATCAAATTGACTCATGATGGAACTCTCAATCTACTCCGGGATCAATCCCAGGAGCGCTTTTGGGGAAATGGCAGGGTGAATTCGCGATACCCATAAACGTTTAACACCTGGGTTGTCCCGACCGTTGTGCTGGTGATAGTGTCCTGCCGATAGACGTGAATATGCCCGTGCACGAGATAAGTCGGCTTAAAAACCTTGATCAGCCAATTGAATGCTTTTACGCCCACATGCGCGGGGTCGTCCATGGCGTGGATTTTCCAGGGCGGCGCGTGGCAAACAAAAATATCCAGGTAACGCCCCAGGCGGGCTTTGTTCAAGAGCAAACGCGGCACCAGTCGAAAAACGCGCTCCCAGTATTGCCCCTGGGTATACTGATACGGACCTTCATTGTAGGTTACACACCCTTCAAGACCTGCCAGCAATAACCCTGTATCGTCTTCGATCACCCGCTGATGAAGATCGGTCGCGCCCCAAGGGGATGTGCGGGTGGTCGTTGCGCCAAACTCCACCCGGCTGGCATGGTTGCCGCGCACATAATAAAGTGGAACATTGAGCATCGATACGATGTATTCAAGGTAGTAGTAAGGCAGATCGCCGCAGGAAATTACCAAATCAACGTCTGAAAATCGTTCCACAACCATGCGGCTGTAAATGAACGCAATCTCAGTATCACTGATGCCCAGTATTTTCATGCTTACGATTCACATAATGCGCTTACAACGGCAGCAGCCATGCCTGCGGTGTGCGTTATCGAAACCGACCAACTCACCCAGCCTTTTTGCCGGGAAGTTCTTTCCGCCTCACCGTGCAGGTACAATTGTGGCTTGCCATTTCCATCGGCAAGCACCTCAAGGTCATGCCAGTGGATGTCGCCGATGCCGGTTCCAAGGGCTTTGGCAGCCGCTTCTTTGGCGGCAAACAGACCCGCCAGGTGTTCGTCCCGATCCCCGCTTGCAGCAATCTCCGCGCCTGTAAATACGCGCTCGGTAAAGCGGCGTTTTATCCTCAAAGTGATGCTGCTGAAGCGGGAGATTTCAACTAGGTCGATCCCGGTCTCTATTCTGAGCATTTTTTCATTTCCTGGTTTTGGAGCCGGCAGATACAATGATGAGCTTTTCCGGATTCACATAATGCCTGGCAGCCTCGAGAATGTCGTTGGGCGTCACAGCATTGACCAGGCCGGGATACCGTTGTAAATAATCCAGCCCGAGATTGAACCGTTCAAGATTTAAGATCGAATTCGCAACCCCGCCATTTGACTCAAGGGATAGCGGAAGCCTGCCAATGAAATTGGATTTGCTGTCTTCCAGCTCACTTTGGGTTACCGGCTCAGCGCAGAATCGCTTTAATTCTGAGATGATGAGATCAATGGCTTTGTTGATATTCCTGGGATTGACCCCCGCGGAGACCTCCCAGGAGCCGGCTTCGATCCACGAATTCAGGCTTGTGGATGCATAGTACGCTAACCCGGCTTTCTCGCGCACAGAATCGCCGATGCGCCCCATCATCCCAAATTGGCCGAGGATGTTATTCCCGATCAATGCTGCCAGGTAATCCGCTGCCTGACGGCGGGGACCCAACGTCCCCATCACCAGGTCGCTCTGGCTCTTCCCTGCCAGGGTGAGATGCTGCCGGATGGTTTTTTCAGGGGAGGTCACCGGTGATAAGGATAAACGCTTAACCTCATGGGGATTATGCCATTCGCCAAGTGCTTTCTCAAACAGGTCAAAAACCGCCGCAGGCTCCACGGCACCCACGATCACCACCACCATGTTTTCCGGGCGGAAGTAGCTTTGATGAAAAGACACGAGATCCGCACGCTGGATCGCATGGATCGTTTCAGGATAACCATCTTCCGGTAGCCCGTACGGGTGGTTGGGGAAAAGCAGTTTGTCAAAGGTCAGCGACGCCATTTCGGCCGTGTCCTGGGCGCGGATGGCAAGTCCGGTTAACAATTGCGTACGCAGCCGCTCAAGGTAGTTCTCCGGAAAGGTCGGGTGCAGGATGCAGTCGGACATCAAATCCACAACAAGCGGCAGGTCATCTGCAAGGCAGCGCCCTCCCAGGTTTATATTATGCACACTTGCGCCAAACCCCAGGCTTGCGCCAATCGATTCCAATTCATCGAAAATTTGTTGAAAACCACGATTTTGTGTTCCACGCATTAAGGCAAGCGCAGTGAAATGTGCCAGCCCCAACTTATCCATCGGGTCAAAAAGGCTGCCTGCGCCAATGTACCCCGAGAGCACCACAGAGCTGCTGTTGAAGTTGCTGCGTACCAGCAGGGTGATCCCATTGGGCAGTACCTTGCGCACGATATCCTGCGGACCCGGTAGAGACTGAGACGTGGCCTTTCGGATGCCGGGGTTCATGCCGCACCTCCTTGAGGGAGGTAAACGCCGCATACACGCTGATTGCCCGGCAGCAGCCGTTGCGCTGATTCCATAAGCAGGGCGGGCGTCACCGAGTTCAGACGCTCAACATAATTCAGGAACCAGTCGTAATGGGCAAACATTTCAGAGTATCCCAGCCAGAAAGCCTGGTTTGTGATGTTCTCGCTGCCATAAGCGAAAAGTGCCCGGGCTTGTTTGACGGCGCGGTCGATCTCCGTCTGCGCAATCGTTTTTTGCAGTATTCGGTTTATCTCATAGTCCACCGCGCTGCGCACATCTTGCCATTTCCGGTCAGGCCGTACCGTGATGGTGATATTGTAAAGGAACGGGTCAATGGTCGCCTGCAAGGAACCCGTCACGCTGATGGCGAGTTCTTTTTCCACCAATGCCTTGTAAAGTCGGCTGGTTTTGTTGGAGATGCCCCCGCCGCCAAACATGTTGAGGCTGCTCGGTCCGGTGAGCAGGCTGTCCAGCACGGTCAGCGCGAAGAAATCCGCGTCGGTCGCGGCCGGGGCGCGCCAGGTCAATTCCAAATAAGTGGTTTCTCCCGGTCCTTTTACCTCAACCTGTTTCTCCTGCTGCAAAACAGGTTCGGCGAGAATTTCCAGGTGGGGGACAGGTCTGGCGGGGATATGCGCATAATTTGACTTGACCAATTCCAGCATCGTATCGGCGTCAAAATCACCTGCCACAGCCACCACTGCATTTGCCGGGTTGTAATAGGTTTGATAATGTCGAAAAAGATCGTCCCGCTGAATGGCGCGCAGGTCCGCGATGCTGCCAAGTACTTCGTTCCGGTACGGATGGGATCTGAATGCTGCCAGTTGAACAGCCTCATCCAGCCTGAAAAGGGGCTCATTCTCATTGCCTTCACGCTCGGAGATGATGACCGTCCGCTCTGAATCCACTTCTTCAGCAGTGTAGATGCTGTTCACCATCCGGTCCGATTCGAGTTTCAAGGGCAGATCTATCTTGTCTGCCGGAACGGTCTCAAAAAAAGTGGTCCAATCCAGGTGGGTGAACGCATTCCACATCCCTCCATCCCGGGAAATGGCGCGATCCAAAACACCCGGCGGAAATTGGGGGGTTCCCTTGAACTGCATATGCTCAACCCAGTGGGAAATCCCCGTCTTGCCTGCCTCCTCATAGCGTGAACCCACGCGGTACCACACCCAATGGCTGATGATGGGGGCGGAATGGATCTCTTTGAGCAGTACCGTTAATCCGTTGTTAAGAACAGTATTATGAATCGTGTCGACCATTTAACCTCAAATAAAGAACTTGCTTAACTATAGCATAAGGTTTTTTCCGGATGGTCTATAATCTAAGTAGACAAAAGACTTCCGGATACTGAAAGCCATTTATACCACGTAGAGGGACCAATGGATGATCAGGGATATTTGCAGGTTGCCATTGTTGGCGCCGGCCCCGCAGGTTTATTTGCCGCGGAAGCCCTGGCAGGCAGGGGGTATGGGGTTGCCCTGTTCAACCGGGATATCAAGCCCGGGGGACTGGCAGAGTATGGCATATTCCCGGACAAATTCAGACTGAAGGACGGCCTGCGGAACCAGTTTAAAACCATCTTCAGCGATGCGCGGATCCAATACTTTGGTAATGTCCAAGTTGGCATCGGGCAATGCCTGCAATTGCAAACCCTGTTTGACTGGGGTTTTTCTGCGGTTCTCGTCACCTGCGGTGCGCAGGGGATCAAGTCGCTTCACCTGCCTGGAGAGAAATTGGCGGGAGTAATTCACGCCAAGGACCTGGTGTACTACTACAACCATCTCCCTCCTTACGCTTCCAACCTGTATCAGTTCGGGCGTAAGGCTGCCATCGTCGGCGCCGGGAATGTGATGGCGGATGTGGCGCATTATTTGTTGAAGCACACAACCATCGAGGAGATCCGGGTGGTCATCCGCCGCGGACCTGGAGAGGTCAAGTTCGACAAAAAGGAAATGGAACCGATCATTGCTTACCTTGACCAGGAGGCGTTTGAAGGAGAAATGTCCCGTGTGTCGCAGCAAATGCGAAGCGTCGGGCAGGATCCTCAAGAAGCCAAGGAGCGGATCCTTGCAGCGCTGCCAAAAGCCTGCCCCAAAGAGAGGGATGCGGCTTTGTTCTTCAACTTCCTTTCTTCGCCGGTGCAATTGATGGGTGATCATCAGGTTGAAGCATTGGAGATCGAGCAAAACGAACTGGTCATCAAGGATGGCGAAGTATCCGCCCGGGGTACGGGAATCCACAGCACCCTGGCAGTGGATACGGTGATTTTCGCCATCGGCGACCGCGTGCTGGGTGAACTTGGCCTTCCGGTGGATCACAACGAGTTTTGTGTTTCGAAGAACCCCTCGTATCCAGTAGATGGCATCTCTTATGAGATTGAGGATCCATCCTCTGGTAAAAACCTTCCGGGGATTTTTGTGGCGGGTTGGTCGCGCAAGCCAAGCACCGGTCTTGTGGGTACAGCCCGCAAAGACGCGGTCACTGCAGCCCGGGCAGTGGACCAATTTATGATCGAGAAGAACGCCACTCCTGGAATACCATCAGGGGAAATTGAGCAGAAGCTGAACGCACTCGGATGCAGGGTCGTAAAAAAGGAACATCTGCCCAAACTGGAGGCAGCAGAAAAACACAAGGCGGAAGTTGCAGGCCTGGAGGAATTCAAGTATTCAACGAACGAAGAAATGCTGAAGGTTATCGGCCTGGATTGACATCCCCCTTCGGCTTGCGCTTATACGGGAACATCATCACAAATCCGATGGCGATGAGCGCTAATCCAATTTCCATTCCACGCGCCTGCCAGACCCCAAAAACCGGCACACCTGGCAACGGGTGAGAACCGACGCCAAGAATATCTGCAAATCCAGAAAAGAGGCTCACAACATACCCGGTGCTGACGATACGCAAGCCAATGTCGGCAGAGATGGTGAGTTGCTGCCTCCGCCAGAGTGCACGCACCCCGGCATAACCGCTGATGCAAATGATCCCGAGGCCGATCAACATTACCGCAATTTGGATGAATCCCACGACCGGGCTGCGATCCATGCCAAACCAGGCGGGTTTCGCGCCGATCAACATCGCCAGGAATCCGAGGAGGATTGCCAGCAAAGCCAAGCGGACACGTACTCTTGGAATGGGATAAACAGGCGGGGTAATATCTGCCGGACTTATTTCTCGGGCGGGTGTTTTTGCATCAGTGCTCATTTTGGAAGCATGCTCTCCAAATGTTTTTCCCAATTGCGCCAGAAGATGTTTTCGATGTCTGACTCATTGTAACCCCGTTCCTTTAGGGCGGGAGCAAGGGTTTGAAAATCCTGAATGGTGGAAAATTCGGCAGGAATGTTTGGGAACCCGAATCCGCCATCCAGATCGGAACCGATTCCAACATGGGTGGAATCCCCGGCGATCTGACAATAATAGTCAATTTGGTTGATGATATGGTTAATTGTAACAGTCCCCGGTGGAGAATTAAGGTTCCATTCAGAAGATAAAAACTTATTGTAAGGTACCACACCCACGCAGCCACCTCGCTCGAACAACAAGCGGATGGTCTGGTCTGAGAGATGGCGTTCGGGAGGGCGCCCTTTTAGAAGCGCGCGGGCATTGGAATGGCTGGCAAGCACAGGGCCGGGAAAGTAATCCAATGCGGTGAGGGCAGCGGATTCACTCATATGGCTGATATCCATCGCCATCCCCAGTGCGGCAATAGTATCCAGCAGCGCGAACCCTTCAGCATCGAACGGACGGGATTCCTTGGAGCCGCCGCAAAATCGCTGCCCGGCCCAAACCGGCCCTACCTGGCGTAATCCCAGCGCGTGAAATTCTTCAAGCTCATCCACAGACTGCAGCCCTTCAGCCCCTTCCATGTGGATCATCAGTCCAACCGGCTTTGGTTCACCTTCTTCGCTGTCCTGCCATGCAGCCAATACATGCTGCAAGTCAGACCTGTTCAGGATCAGGGAGAATTTCTCGGGGTTGTCTTCCACCAGCCTGTGGTAATAATCAAGTTCCTGGTGGACTAATTTTGAGGCTTCCCGGGTCGTCCCGAATGACAATGTATCCCACGCGCCGCCCCGATATTTTATCGGCGGGTTCCAAAGTGTGGCAAAAATAACCGCCACTTTGCCAGCCTGGAATTCCGGCCAGCCAACTGTTGCTTCTCCTTCATTCCATTTAGGGATATCCGTTCCAGTCTCGGTTTTGCGTACATCAAACGCCGAGGCACAAATATCCCGATTGAAGGTTAATGCGTTATAGGCGATGTCCTGGTGAGCGTCAATTAAGATGGGCATAATTTATGTGGATGAAAAAAGAGCGCGCCGTCACCGGAGCGCTCCTGGCTCAACTTTCTCTTATTTCTCTGGTTCGGCTTCGGGGGTGTCGCCTTCTTTGTTGTCATCCGAAAGAATGCCTTCCAGGCTTTGCCAATCCATGTCGGCATATGCCATGGAATCCACCCGGCGGAGGCTCAAGCCAATGCGGTGATTGGCATTATCGATCTTTAAGACACGCAGGGTATACGTATCCCCTTCTTTCAACACTTCGCGCGGATGCTCGATCCGTTTTTCGCTGATCTCGGAAATATGGACAAGCCCTTCAATATCATCATTGAGGCGTGCAAATGCCCCAAACTTGGTCAGGCGGGTGATGGTGCCTTCAACAAGCTGACCTTCCTGGAAAGCCGCAGCCTTTTTGTCCCACGGGTCGGAAAGGAGTTGGCGGATGGAGAGCCCGATGCGGCGTTTTTCACGGTCGATGGCGATGACCTTGACCTTGACTTCCTGTCCGACTTTGAGTACCTCGCTGGGATGCTGTACCCGATCCCAGGAAATCTCGGAGAGGTGAACCAATCCATCAGCCCCGTTGATATTGACAAACACACCAAAATCAGCCAGGCTGGTAACGCGCCCGGTGAATACCTGGCCTTCTTTCAGTTCATCGATCACGCGGTCCTTGATGGAATCACGTGATTCGCTGGATGCCTGTCTCTCAGAAAGAATGAGGCGGCGGCGTTCACGGTCAACTTCGATGACCACCACGTCAATTTCCTGGCCGATCATCTTGCTCCAGCGTTGTTCCGGGGTATCACCGGTCATAGCGGAACGGCGGCTGAAACTGATCTGTGAAGAGGGAACGAATCCCCGCAGCCCGCCTACCGGCACGATGAGACCGCCTTTGTTGTAGCCGATGATGGAACTATGGAAAGATTCTTTTTTGGCGACCATGTTTTCAACAATTGCCCAACCCTCTTCTTCACGCGCGCGCATGTAAGAGAGAACCAGGTTGCCATTTGAGTCTTCCGGGTTGATGACATAAACGGGAATTTCCTGCCCCATTTTCAGATTCGCCAATTCATCGCTGGGAATTAGTTCGTACTCTTTGCCAGTGATGATTCCTTCGGATTTTGCACCAACGCTGACCAGGATCTGGCCAGGAGTTACACTCGCTACCACACCCTTGCGAATCTCACCCTGATTGGGAAAATCAATTGCCACCCCTTCTGACTCCAGCAGGGAGGCCATATTGTTTTCAGCCTGGTTGTTCTCGGGATTGACACCTGTTTCTTGATTGGCTTCGTTTGGGTCCATACGCTCTGTGTACTCCGACGGATTAGATTAGCCCATTAACGCATTATAAAATCTACTCGCAAGTATTGCATTGCGAAGGGCTTATAGATTTTTAATTATACATCATAAATCGATCAATGCTTCAAGTTCAGCCGTCGATTAATGCCGTTTTCGTTTCTTTTTGCTGCTGCCCGGTTGAACCGCTGGATTATTTGCAGCGATTGGGTCCGATGGCTGGGCGATGGTCTTTTCTGCATTCGTTCCAGCCCGCCGGGGTTGGAAGAGGAACATCTTGCTGATGACCCCGGCGCGGATGTCACTGAGCAGCTGCTTGAACATGCCCGCGGCTTCGCTCTTGTATTGCACAAGCGGATCCCGTTGGGCAAAGGCTTCCATGCCGATCGAGACTCGCAGCGCGTCCACCTTTGTCAGGTACTCCACCCAATGCTCCGAAAAAACGCTCACCAGGATGTGCCGGTAAATTTCGTTCTGGATGCGGGTTCCCAGTGTCACGGTCAGAATTGCCTGCTGTTCCCTGGTCAACTCATCCGGATGTTTGGATTCAAGAGTTGAAAAATCACTCTCCCCAAACTCCTCGCGCAGCATCACCTTAATTTTGCCATCCAGCTGCTGCAACGGGACTCCCGCAAGGCGGAAGCGTTCGAATTCGATCTTGCCCCAAACCTTTTCGAGATTGCGGCGGATTTCTTCCAGGTGTTCCAGGATCCTGGCGGTGATTTCCTTGGCGGGGACATCCTGGATCAGCCGGGCAGCCGGGAAGATGTAGTTGAGCACGCGTACGGTCTTCATCACCTTTTGGTGGGTGCGAGCATCGATCGCCATGCGCGTTCCAGTGGACATCACAATCAGCAGGTCAATAATGCGCTCCGATAATGATAAATCCGCGTTTTGATTGCGCGAAAAAGCGCCATCGAGGTTTTGAACAATGGATCCGTTTGCAGCGAGAAGATTGTTGGTCCGCGCGTCTACAATTCCCTCAACGGAGCGGTATAAACCGTCATTGATCTCGTCCCAATCAAGGTCAATCAATTGGGCAGGGCGCATGTTCAAACTCTCGTCCAGGCGCATTTCGATGGCATTGATCGTCCGCGAGACCGCCAGTGCTTTAACTGTTTTCTTCACCTGGTCAGAAATCGCCTGTTTCACATTTTCATCGCCTTCGGGGAGTTTGCGCATTTCATCACTGGTTAAGCGCAGCGGGGTGCCCAGCAAACCCGAGACTTCCTCGAGGATTTCCTGAGGGCGGCGAACAGGTTCGCCCTCCTCCCCTCCTCCCATTCCCAGCCCTTCAAAGTAGGTATCCAGGGCGTCCAGCCGGTCAGAAGTGACCTGTTGGGCATTGTCCTCGGTCTTTTCAAGCAGGGTACGCACATTCTTCAGCAGGTGCTCCGCTTCTGCTTCAAGGGTTTCCCTGGCTGTTTTAAGCAGCACCTCCCGAATGTCATCGACAGATGCGTCTTCCCCGACCTGGTTAAGCACTTCATTCCCAATCAACCGCAATGAAAACGATGGCGAGCGAACGCCTTCCTGCTCGAACACCATTGTCGGCTGCACCTGTTCAAGGTATGCCAGCAGTTTCCAGGGACCTTCTTCATCATCCAGGGCTTTCGGGATGCGTTCCTGCAGCTCCGTGCGCAATAGCTCGATCACATCCTCGTGCAGGTCAGCTTTTGAGAAAGCCCGGTCCCGCTCAGCGTAGATGCGGTTCCTTTGCGAGTTGAGCACGTCGTCGTATTCCAGCAAGTGTTTGCGGACGTCAAAGTTGTTGCCCTCAACGCGCTCCTGGGCTTGCTCCACCATGCGCCCCAGCAGCCCGCTTTCAATTGGCAGGCTGGGGTCCACCTTCAACCGGCCCATCAGCGCTTCCATTTGAACGCCGCCAAACAAGCGCATCAACTCATCTTCCAATGACAGGTAAAAACGAGAGGAGCCGGGGTCACCCTGGCGGGCTGCGCGTCCGCGCAGCTGGTTGTCAATGCGCCGGGCTTCATGCCGTTCCGATCCGATAACATGAAGGCCGCCCAGTTCCCTCACCTTGTCCATGTTCTCAAAATGCTCAAAATAGGTTTTTACCGATTCTTCATATATACCAATTTGGTCAGCATCCAGGGATCGTAAGGCTTCCAGCCGCGCATCATTTGTCATCCCGTATGGATCTGGCTGACGAACCCTTTCGAGTACACGGATCACATCTGCGATCACTTCCTCGCTTAATTCGCCGCCGAGCTTGATATCCACGCCGCGGCCGGCCATATTGGTGGCAATGGTGACTGCCCCAAAAGCCCCGGCCCGGGCAATGATATGGGATTCTTCATCATGTTTGCGTGCATTTAATACCTGGTGTGGTATCCCGCCCTGGATACTGGATAAGACCCGTTGTGCCGCAGACTCATCCAGTTTGAGTATGGTCAACAGGCGTTTAAGGTTCTCGGGATCCTCGGGGTTGGTCGAGATCAATCCTGCCTGGCGAGCCACCGGCCTCATATCGCCAATGTTTAATTCCGGCAGGGGTTTGTTGAGGAACTGTAATTCTGCAATTTCCTGCTCAAAAGTTTTGTCGAACTTTTCCAGCCAGGCATCGCGGATGATGAGGGTTTGTGCCAGCCGGCGCAACGATTCAGCGCCCAAACGCATCGACAGGCGTTCAGAATGTTCCACCGAGGTTGTACCGATTAATTGGGGTCTCCCGATGGCATAGTAATGCAACAGCTCACGGGTGATCGCGCGCAGTTTTCCTTCCTCGCTGCGGTAAACCATGTCAGGGAAATCCTGCCTGCGCCAGAAAACCGGGCTCTTTCCCGGATCATCCCGCTGGGCATAATACTGGATTGCGTATTTATCTTCATCTTTGGTTTCGATGATCGAGAGGGGTGAATTGTCCCTGGATGCCACATACTCAAGGTTCATGGGGATGGGCAGCACTTCAAGTTTATAGATCTTGGCAAACTCCTCGGCTTCGGTGAGGGCGGTGCCGGTCATGCCAGCCAGTTTCTCATACATGCGGAAGTAATTTTGGATGGTAATGGTGGCATAGGTGACGTTCTCGGGCTCGATCTTCACGCCTTCCTTGGCTTCAACTGCCTGGTGCAGCCCCTCAGACCAGCGCCGCCCCGGCATCAGACGTCCGGTGAACTCGTCCACGATGACCACCTTGCCGCCCTGCACGATGTAATCCTTGTTGCGCCGGAAGAGATGCTGCGCCCGCAGTGCCTGTTCCAGGAACCCCTGCAGTTGCGCCTGGCGCGGATTGATGTCTTCTGGACGGTCAAAATCCCGCAATGGTTCGCCCAGAATCTCGGATACATGAACTTCACCCGCTTCGGTGAGCGAAACCTGGCGGTCTTTTTCATTGACCTCATAGTCTTCGGGCGTGAGGCCGCGCACCACCTGTGCCATTTGCTGGTATCCAGCCGCATTGTCAGCAGAAGGTCCGGAAATGATCAATGGTGTCCGGGCTTCATCAATGAGGATGTTGTCCACTTCATCCACGATGGCATAATAATGCCCCCGCTGCACCCGTTCCGCCAGTGACATGGTCAGGTTATCGCGCAGGTAATCAAAACCGAATTCACTGTTGGTGCCATAAACGATGTCGGCGTTATAAGCGGCAGCCCTGTCCACCAAAGCAAGCTGGTGCAAGTCCTCTTTGGCATTGGGTTTGTCCAGGTCCACCAGGAATGCCTTTTTGCCATTCTCGGTGCGGTCAGCCATTTGCAGCACGCCCACGCTCATCCCCAGTGCATGGTAAACCGGGAACATCCAGCGGGCATCCCGGCGCGCCAGGTAATCGTTGACGGTAACCACGTGCACGCCACGCCCTGTGAGCGCGTTCAGGTAAACCGGCAGGGTGGCAACCAGGGTCTTGCCCTCGCCAGTGCGCATCTCGGCAATCTTGCCGGAATGCAGCGTCATTCCGCCAATCATTTGAATATCGTAATGGCGCAGCCCGATGGTGCGTTTGCTGGCCTCCCGGACGGCCGCGAAAGCCTCCGGCAGCAAATCATCCAGGGTTTCACCATCGTTGAACCGTTCGCGAAACTCGCTGGTCTTGGCGAGAAGTTCTTCGGTTGATAGTTTCTCGAAGGGGGTTTCAAACTTGTTGATCTCATCGACCACAAGCGACAGATTCTCAACTTCTTTTTTGTGCGGGTCTCCCCCAAAAACACGCGCGATCTTTTGTAAAACCATAATCACCTCTTATTTTCAAGAGGTGATTATAGCATAGGGATTTTTTGGTTTTCTTGCCTACCCTCCGAGACCATAGGTCTGGATCAGGTTTCGTATCGTGTCCGCAAAACTTGCGCCGAGGATTAACCCAAGGATGACGAAGATACAGGAGAAGCCAATGCTGATGAGAAGGCTGGCAACAAAATTATGTCCCCAGACAGCAAATGCACGGGTTAAGAAATTTGGCGCGATTAGTTTAATGTTTGGCAGGTTGGCGGGCTGCCTCACCAATACCTGCTGTTCAAGCTGCTGCACACGCGCTACCAAGTTGGCGATATCCTGATCTGAATACATAATTCCTCCTGTATGAATTAATGAACACAAGTATTATGCAATCTTCCAATCAAAAAAACAAGCAAAAGTCAAATGTGGATGGCTTGCCCAAGCGCGGCTTCAGCCGCTTCCATCAGGGCTTCACCAAGGGTGGGGTGAGCGTGGATGTTCGAGGCAATCGCATCGACTGACAATCCGTTGATCTGTGCCAGTGTGAGTTCCGGCAGCAATTCTGACACGTCAGGTCCAACCAGGTGTCCGCCAAGCAGTTGCCTGCTTTCAGCATCGATGATGATCTTGGCAAACCCGGCATAATCACCCAGTCCAAGCGCTTTGCCATTTGCCTGGAATGGGAATTTCCCGACCTTGATCGGTTTGCCCAGTTCACTCGCTTGCGATTCAGTGTATCCAAAGGATGCGGCTTGCGGATGGCAATAGGTGGCGCGCGGTACCATCACGTAGTCGATTTCGTCGATTGTCCTGCCGGCAATGGCTTCAGCGCACAGGATGCCCTGTTTTGAAGCCACATGCGCCAGCATGAGTTTGCCGGTAACATCCCCAATGGCGCGGATCCCCGGGATGTTGGTGGAAAATGCATCGTCGATCTTGACGAACTTGCGTTCAGTCAGTTCAACCCCCACTTCTTCCAACCCGAGGTTGAGCGTATTGGGTTTGAACCCGGCGGCAACGAGCACCTGGTCTGCTTCCAGCGAGGACTGCCCTTCGGAATTCTCGATAGTTACGTTTACGCCTTCCGGTGTGAGGCTGATGCCCTTTACGCGGGTATTTACATGGATCTTGATGCCGCGTTTTGTGAGTGCCTTCGCCAGTTCCAGGCTGACTTCATTGTCTTCCAGCGGCGCAACGGCCGGAAGCATTTCAACCAGGGTCACCTGGGTGCCGTAGGAACTCCATACCGTGGCAAATTCAAGTCCGATTGCGCCGGCTCCGATGATGATCACAGATTTTGGCAGCCGTTCCTGCAGGATGGCTTCACGGTAGGTGAGTACTTTCTCTCCATCCACGGTGATCCCCGGGATCATTGCAGGGTGTGCACCGGTGGCGATGATGATATTCTTTGCGCTCAGTTCCCGGATCGATTTATCCTGGGTGATAACTTGCACACTGGTCGGGCTGGTTAACCTGGCGGTTCCCATCACCACGCTGATGTTGTGTTTTTTCATCAAAAAGCCAACGCCGCGCGTCAGGCGATCTGAGACCTGGCGGCTGCGTTTTACCGCTGCTGCATAATCCAATTGCAGCCCCTCGACTGAAAAACCAAAATCCCGTCCACGCTCACGCAGGGTATGGGCAACCTCTGCGTTCCTGAGCAGCGCCTTTGATGGGATGCAACCCACATTCAGGCAAACACCGCCCAGCCATTCCTTATCGATGATGGCTACCGAAAACCCAAGTTGGGCAGCACGGATGGCGGCAACGTACCCTCCGGGTCCTGCGCCAATGACAACCACGTCAAAATTCTCCATAAGGTCCTCTCTACTCAACACTGTTTTTCATTATACCTAATCCCCAATTACAAAAAATCAGTACAATCTAAGTATCTGAACAGAAAAGGAATCGTCATTGGCAAATAACGCGCGTATCACGAATGGGTTTTGGGCAGAGAAACTGCGCCTGAATGCCGAGGTAGCCATTTTTCACCAGTGGGAGATGCTGGAATCCACCCACTGTATCGATAATTTTCGCATTGCTGCAGGGCTGAAAGAGGGATTCCGCGAGGGATTTTTCTTTGCGGATTCAGATGCGTACAAGTGGCTGGATGCTGCCTCACGAATCCTGGCAGTTGCCCCTGACCCAAAACTGGAAAAAATCGTTGCGGAATTCATCAGCATCCTTGAAAAAGCCCAGGCTGAGGATGGCTATCTTTACACTTACAACCAGATCCACTTTGGCAATTCGCGCTGGCAGAATCTGCAGATCGAGCACGAATTCTACTGCCTGGGCCACCTGATCGAAGCCGGGATATCTCATAAGCAGGCTACCGGGCAGGAGCGTTTGTTTGCCATTGCCCAAAAGGCAGCCGGCCTCCTTGTGGAGCGATTCTGGGACGCGCCTCCCAAATACACAGATGGACACGAGGAGATCGAGAT
The DNA here is from genome assembly GCA_041910365.1 of Anaerolineaceae bacterium. Taxonomy (GTDB): domain Bacteria; phylum Chloroflexota; class Anaerolineae; order Anaerolineales; family Anaerolineaceae; genus UBA6107. The sequence continues at coordinate 28,009 of JAYRQY010000152.1, forward strand.
TGCCCTCATCAAGTTAAGCCGATTCACTGGCATCTCCCGTTACCGTGAACTGGCAAAGCGTTTCCTTGGGCGGCGGGGGCGCATCCCCAATTACCCGGCGCGTTTCCTTTGGGATGCACTGATGAGTATGGGGAAAGCGAACACGGTTACTGCGCTCCGCCGCCAGTATTTCACAACCCATCCAACCGCAGTGGTCTTTCACCTGCCGGCACATAACCGACATAATATTCCCCGGAACATGCCCCTGCGTTTTGCTGCCCAGGTGCTCTCTGGCAAATACACCCAGCAGCACAAGCCTGTTGCGCAACAGGGTGAGCCGGTTGGGCATGCGGTGCGGTTCGCCTATCTTAACACCGCCGCTGCCATGCTTGCCCGCGATGAAATGGATGACTCTGACCTGCCGCGCCTGGTTCAATTGTGGCAGCACATGGTAAACCGGCGCATGTCCGTCTCCGGAGGCATCGGTTCGCTTCCCCTCACGGAAGGTTTTGGGAGGGATTACGAGCTTGATCCAGAATTGGTTTATAACGAAACCTGTGCGGCACTGGCTTGCATGTTGTGGAACCACGAAATGGCCTTGCTGACAGGCGCACCGGAATACGATGACCTATTTGAATGGCAGTTATACAATGCCGCCGCCGTCGGGATCGGGGTGGATGGCTGCTCGTTTTTTTACAACAATCCGTTGACCTCCAATCGCGGATTCAAACGGGAAGCCTGGTATGACATCCCCTGCTGCCCCTCAAATTTATCCCGCGTTTGGGAATCGCTTGCTGACCAGGCTGTTAGCAGTGAGGGCAATACTATTTTCATCCATCAGTTTCTCGGCGGGGAGTTTGAACTGGAGGTAGATCGCCAGATTCGCCTGGTGATGACCACAGGACTGCCTGCTGAAGGGTGGGTGAAGGCGAAATTGGAAATGGATGCCCCCCAGAGAATGATGATCAGTTTCCGCAAGCCCGCCTGGGCAGATTCGTATTCATTTACGATAAATGGTGAGCCTATAACACCGGAACATGTGATCTCTACGGATGGAGGAGTTTCAGCGGTTGGTTTGAATTTTGACGCATCAGCCTGGGTGTACCTGGAAAGGGTATTCCAACCCGGAGATGAGATCGCCTTTAGCCTGGGCATGCCGGTCAGACTATTTCAGCAGGATAAGCGCATCGCTAAATGCGGCGGGCAGGTGGCAGTCTCGCGCGGTCCCCTCTTATATTGCTCGGAGGGAATCGACAACCCGGAATGGGAGACTTCACGCTCCATTAACTCCTCCAGCCTCGTGGTGGAAGAAAACAATTGCATGTTTGATGGAATTCCGACAATCCTTGCTCACTCTCCATCGGGGCAGCCGGTAAGGCTTATCCCTTATTATCAATGGGGAAATCGGGGAGAAACCACAATGTCGGTTTTTCTCAGGAATCAACTATAATTAAGCAATACCCTGATAAAGGTGATCGTGTTCCAACCAAATCTTTCCGTTGTCATGCCAGTCTACAATGAAAGCCGCACGCTTAATGAAGTGTTGAGGTCAATATTTGCATCTATCCCTGATGTGTTGGAGGTCATTGCCGTCGATGATGGCTCAAAAGACAATAGCCGGGAAATTTTGAGCGAATATGCAAAGACTGAACCGCGGCTAAAAGTTATTTTCCACGCGGTTAATGGCGGAAAAACAGCGGCTTTGCGGACGGGGATTGCAGGTACATCGGGGAATGTGGTCATCATCCAGGATGCAGATCTTGAATATGACCCCGCAGACATCAATAAACTTCTCCAGGTCTTCCGTGAGCAAGAAATCGATGCTGTTTACGGCTCACGCTTCATGAGCCAGGGACTGCAAGGCTCACATTACACCCAGCACTTTGTTGCCAATCGCACACTGACGTTTTTATCAAATCTGATGAACGGTCTCAGGTTATCCGATGTTGAAACTTGCTATAAAGCCATAAGTGGAGACCTGATCCGCGCCATGCCGATCAACTCAAAGCGCTTTGGTTTTGAGATCGAAGTGACGGCATACCTGGCAAAGAAAAAAGCCAGGATCGTTGAAGTACCGGTAAGTTATGCCGGCCGTTCGTATGACGAAGGCAAGAAAATTGGCTTCAAAGATGGGCTGATGGCATTGTGGTATATCTTGAAATACAACTCATCTGGCTCCAGGTAGAAGCAGGTCAACGCTGCTGATTGTCCAGGTTCCGGAAACCCTGTCTGAAATCAGCCCCCCGCATTTCGACATTCTTTTCCCCTTTAATCGCGCATGGAAACGCAGAATACCAGCATGCATCATAATTCACCTGGCACAGGATTGTGAAGTTACCAAACTCGCATGGTGCGGTAGACCAGTCCGGGTAATCGACTGGCAGTGCAACCAATGCTCTCGCATTCGTTGGTTTGGGCAAACCAATGACTGATAAGCCAATCACGAATAGGAATCCCGGAATTAATAGAATCAATAACACTGTATTCAGCCGCTTCCTTTCACCAAGGAAAAACCTCAGTATAAGCGAACCATCGAGTACGATTGCCCCCAGGAGAAAGCCATAGCCGAACCGAAACGCAGGCGCAGCCAGAAACCAAAATACGATTCCCAGGTAGGCGGTGCAAAGCGGCAGTAAAAGAAATCTGTTTGCCTTTACGAAAATCCGCCAGGGTTTGGCCGCCAGGAGAATTAAAAATACCGCAGGCATAACGAGAACAACAGCGAGGATCGCCTTGTGACGCGGGATTTGATTGCTAAACCAAATGGGAATCCATTCACGCGCTGTGAGGGAATAAAATTGTGCCTGGTCCATATTGGGGAGCGCTGCAAAACTGTGTATCGTTCTCGATTCCTCCGACAGGATATTTGCCGGGATTCGCCAATCAAATTTAAACAGGTCAATTGCCGGGCCGGGGAAAACAAGGTATCCAGTGAGGATCACATTTCGAGCGAGAAATGGCAGAACGACCAATCCAACTAAGCCGGCTAGCACCCAGGTTTGCCTGGAAATTCTCTCCTTGAAGATCGGAAACACTGCGGGTATCGCGAGCAGCAGGATCGGGAATACGCTTATCTTGATCGTACAGGTAAAGACGGCAAGAAAGGCGGTAGTCCAGAAATCCTTCGATGAAATTTTCTTCCCGTTTTCAAGCAATCGGACGGTTTCAGAATTAAGGATCCATACGAACAACGTCGAAGGCGCATCAGTGCCCGGAGATGACGACTGATCAAAAAGGAAAATAAAGAGTGCAGCTAGAAAGCCAATTTTAACAATATCACTGACGCTCGTTTTCCTTAAGAATCCGTTTTTAATCCCCGATAGAAAATACAAACTTCCAACAAAGAAGAAAAAACCCGTCATAAAGTGGAATGACTGGATTTTCAAAAAAGAAAAACTAAAGATCGCATTCAATAACAACCAGTTCGAGTTGTAACCAAATCGGGCATGTAAATTTGCCAGCCCTGGGATCACCGGGTATTCTTCTATCCAGTGGATCGCCTGGGCATGGTAAATACTTGTGTCAGGATTCGCCGGCACCAGGGAACTTGCGTAGAGGATCACAAGCAAAACCACAATTGATAAAACGCCATAAAGCCAGTCTATTCGGCTCCAGCTGGAAACATGAATTAATTCTTTATATGGTTTCGTTAGGATAAAAAGAATAATTGCAACAACCAGTAAAACAATTTGGAATTCCCAATTTATTCGAAAAAAAATGGAAAAGATGGAACCCAGTGTGGTAATCGCTGCCAGCCCGACCACACTGATGAGCGGAAGATTATTAACGGAAATATTGTTATGCTTTTTTAGAAACGAAAGGATGCCCCAGCCAAACGCCAAAGACAAAACAAACACATAAACAAAAAAGAGGAGCAGCACGACCATTAAATAAATCCTCTTTGAAAAAACCCCGACCGAAATGGTTAAGTCCATTTCCGGTCTGATTGGTGTTTTTAAGATACTGCTCGATAAGGGTTTGTAATTATTTTACCTTGATTAATTCTTCAGGATACTACCAGGGTAATATGCAATACTTCTTATTTCGTTTTTTGCCGTACGATCGCATCGGTCATTTTTGCCAGGCGGACCACCTGGCGAACGTCGTGCACGCGGAGGATATCCGCGCCTCGGGTGATCCCCACTGCACAGGCTGCCAGGGTACCTTCCAGCCGCTCAGTCACCGGCAGATCGAGTGTGTATCCGATAAAGGACTTACGCGAAGGGCCTAAGAGAATGGGAAAACCGAGCGCTCTGATTTCACCCAACCGGTTCACCAGTTCCAGGTTTTGCTCCACGGATTTTCCAAACCCGATCCCCGGGTCCAGAATGATATTTGCATCCCTCACCCCGGCAGCCCGGGCTACGGCTACGCTTGCCAACAATTCTCTTTTCACGTCTTCCAGCAAATCATCATAAGGGATGCCGATGTACCGCCCGCCTAATTTTTGCTGCAGTTCCACCTGGCTGGGTTTGCTGCGGTTATGCATCAGGATGACCGGCGTACCGGCATTGGCCGCAATGGACGCCATCTGTTCATCCGCCTGCAGCCCCCAGACATCGTTGATCCAGTTAGCCCCGGCACCAAGCGCGGCGTTTGCCACCTCTGCTTTATAGGTGTCGATCGAAATCAAGGTGTTAATCCCATTGCTCCGCAGTGATTCGATCACCGGAACAACGCGGGCAATCTCCTCTTCCGCGGAGATTGTGTTGGCTCCCGGACGGGTGCTCTCGCCGCCGACATCCAGGATATCCGTACCAGCCTCGATGAATTCTTCAGCCTGGGTTAATGCGGACCTTACTGTATCGCGTTCACTCAATAGTCCGTCTCCCGAAAAAGAGTCGGGAGTAACGTTGAGGATGCCCATTACATAGGTTCTGCTGCCAAATTCCAAGGTCTGTGGCATGCGGCGCTCCTTATCGCGGGAGGAGTTCAATCCCCGTCTGATCAGTGTTCTCAAGCCATTGGGCAACCGTTCGAGCCGTTCCGGGGATCACCAGGTGAGGGGCGATTTCCGCCAGGGGAACGAGAACGAAGGCGCGTTCCACCAGGCGCGGATGTGGAACCGTCAACCGGGGACGCTCGAGCTGCAAATCATCATAAAGCAGTATGTCCAGGTCAATCACACGCGGTCCATAGCGGAAGGTAGGCTTTCTTCCCATTTCCCGTTCGATTCTTTTTAGAAAGACCAGCAGTTTACCCGGGGGCAGCGATGTTGACCCCCGCACAACCTGGTTAAGGAATGCCGGCTGATCAAGAACACCCCAGGGCGGTGTTTCGTAAATTCCACTTTGTTTTTCAATGGAAATCGACTCCTGCATCCGCTGCATTGCCATCCGTAAGTTGCCGGCACGGTCGCCAAGATTTGAGCCTAATGAGAGATACACCTGAACCGCGGAAGGGGGTTCTTTCACGGCAATCCTTCACGCCCGCGCACAGCATTTATCAGATCAGCCAGTAAGCCATAAGCCGTCGTTTCAGGTCCCGGATTGTTTTCCAAAATACCATACCCGGGCAAGGTATCCATTTCAAACTGCACGAAAGAGCTGGTACCATTGACGCAATAAAGCGGGCTGGTCGGTGCGATCCGTTGGGGGGTTACTTTTGCGATCAGTTCATTTCCGTCTTTTTTGCACGTGCAGACCAGTTTCCAGCGTTCCCCGGCTTCGCGCGCGGCGGTAATCATTTCTTGTGAAATACCACGAATACCGGCGCGGTCGACCTGATCAGGTTTGAGAGGGATGCCCATCAAGACCGTTGCCAGTGCACTCACCTTGATGGCAGCGTCCCAGCCGTCAATGTCCGCGCTCGGTTCGGTTTCGGTGATGCCAATGGATTTACCAAACGCCACGGCTTCATCCAGCGTTTTGCCCTCCTCCATCATTTCCAAAAGCAGGTTGGTGCAGGAATTCAGAATGCCGAAGAATCCTTTCAATTCCACTGCCGGCAGCGGTCCACGGAAGAGCGAGAAGATGGGTGCACCGTCCATTACCGCGGATTCAAACAGGAAGCGGCGGTCGTGCGCTCTGGCAAGAGCGGTTAAGACGTCAAATGCGTATACCACCGGACCTTTGTTTGCGGTGATGGCGTGCATCCCGCACTCAAGCGCAGTCTTCAGATGATCCGCGGCCGGCTGCCCGGTATGGTGGTTGACAGGGGTGTTCTCAAACATCACCTCGGCGTTGCATTGGCGGATAAACGCCAGGTTCGTGAGCGGTCCCGAAACCTTGGAAATGCCCTCCAGTGTCAGTCCGGATTCCACCAATTGGATCGCCCGGTAACCATCGAGCCCCGATGGATCAATTGCGTAACCGTGTGTGCCCGTGGCAATTCCTGTGATGATCGTCTCAAACCCAAACCGCTCACGCAATACAGGCTGCTTTTTGTCGAGCAGGCGCACCAGGGCTTTTCCGACATTCCCAAAACCCACCAGGCAAACGGGGATGGTCTGCACTACGGCAACTCCAATTTCAGGGGGTCCTCTGACCAGGCGGCTTTTTGAACATCTGCGGGTTCCTTTGAGAAGAATGGCAGCATCCTGGTAAATTCACGCACCTCGCCGGTCGTGATAAATTTTACGCCTGCGGGGGTTGTGCCTTGCTGGAGCCACCCGTGTGTAACGAGCATGCGCTGCACCTGGCGGGCAATGGCCGGCGCCGGGTCGATCACCTTAACGTTTGGTCCGGTGATTCGCTGGATTAATGGGATAACAAAGGGATAGTGCGTGCAGCCCATCACCACGGTATCGACACCTTTTTCAAGCATTGGTTCCAGGGCTCCGCGCAGGATTTTTTCTGTTTCAACGCCTGAAAAGTTGCCCTTTTCAATTTCAGCCACCAAACCCGGGCAATGGCTTTGCAAAATGGTCACTCCTTGTGCAAACCGTTCGACAACGGAGTTGTACATCTCTCCCTGGAACGTGGCGTACGTTGCTAGCACCCCCACCACCTTGGTTTGCGTTTGTTCGGCTGCAGGTTTTACCGCCGGCTCCATCCCTACAAACGGAACCCGGGGATATTCTTCCCGCAGCGATTTAAGAGACGCCACCGAGGCTGTGTTGCACGCCACAACGATCAACTTTGCCCCCTGATCCAGGAGAAAACGGGTCACCCCGTGGCAGAAACGGCGCACCTCTTCGAGTGAACGGACGCCGTAAGGCACGTGTGCCTGGTCAGCAAGGTAAATGACCGGTTGCGCCGGAAGCAATTCGCGGACAGCCCGCAGCACCGAGAGCCCCCCCACCCCTGAATCAAAAACTCCAATTGTATCCCTGTTAGCAGGTTCCACTTGTCTTCCTTGAATTAGCGGCACGAATTAACAAATTCCGTAAACAACGCTTTATG
>JAYRQY010000153.1:0-9944 GCA_041910365.1 Anaerolineaceae bacterium
GATGTCATAATCTTCAAGGAAGATGAGGCGTCCGCCGGCGCGGGTATCTTTGACTGCCCTGTAGACCTGTTGGATGAGCAGCTTGCCGGGCTCATCTGCGGGGTGCGCCTTGCCGGCAAAGATGATCTGCACCGGCATGTGATTGTTGTTGATGATGCGCATCAGGCGGTCAAAATCGCGGAAGATGAGGTTGGCGCGTTTGTAGGTGGCAAAGCGGCGGGCAAAACCGATGGTGAGTGAATATGGCTCCAGGAACACGCCCCCTGCGAGCACCTGGGCGGGGCTGAATGCACCGTTCTGCCATTGCAGGCGGGTGCGTTCATTGGCGTAGTTCACCAGCTTGTTCTTCAGGTGGCGGCGCACAGCCCATAATTCCTCGTCCGGGATCAGGGGCACCTTTTCCCACAATGAGGGGTCATCCAGGTTATCCAGCCAATCAGCGCCGAGATATTGCGAGAACAGCCCTCCCATGCGGCGTGCCAGCCAGGTGCTGGTGTGAACCCCATTGGTCACGTAACCGATGGGCACGTTTTCTTCCCGCACTCCCGGGTAAAGGAAATTCCACATCTTGCGGCTGACAGCACTGTGCAGTTCTGAAACGGCATTGGCGCGCTCAGATAGTTTGAGCGCCAGGATGGGCATGACGAACATATCTCCCCAGGGCTGCGATTGCCGGCCGAGATCGATGAATTCATCGCGGGTAAGCCCCAGCTCGGCGAAAACCTGGCTGAAGTATTTATCGATAAGCCAGACGGGGAACTGGTCGTTGCCGGCGGGAACGGGCGTATGCGTGGTGAAAATGTTGTTGATGCGCACGCTGTCTTTTGCCTGGGCAAAGGTCTTGCCCTGCCGCACCAGTTCGCGGATGCGTTCCACCGCCAGGAAGGCAGAGTGACCTTCATTCATGTGCCAGACGGATGGGGTGATGCCCAGCACAGAAAGCGCTTGCGCGCCGCCCATGCCCAGCAGGATTTCCTGGGAGACGCGGATCTCCAGGTCGCTGCTGTAAAGTTTCTCGGTCAGCAGGCGGTCCATCGGGTCATTCTGTTCGAGGTTGGAATCGAGGAGATACAGGTGCACCCTCCCGATTTCCAGTTCCCAAATGCGCGCGGTCACCTGCCGGCCGGGCAGGTCAACGGTGACGGTGAGCGGTTTATGTTCTTCATTAAATAATGCAATGAGAGGCAGTTCATTGTAGTCAATGAGCGCAGAACGCGTTTCCTGCCAGCCATCTTCGCTGAGATGCTGCACAAAGTATCCCTGGTTGTACACGAACCCCACCCCGGTGAGCGGCATGCCGAGGTCGGAGGCTTCCTTGAGATGGTCGCCGGAGAGAATGCCCAGACCGCCGGCGTACACAGGCAGGGATTCGTGGAGCCCGAATTCAAACGAGAAGTATGCGATCTGCTTGTCGGTCAAACCGGGATAGGTCGTGGCAAACCAGGTATCTTTGCGGTTCAGGTAGGCATCAAATTCCGCGATCCCGGCATCCACCACCTTGAGATAATCCATCTGGTCAATGGCGGCGTTGATGCGCGTGCGGTCCACGCGGCGCAGGAAAGCCACCGGGTTGTGGTTGACCGCATCCCAGAGCAGCGGGTCGATATATTGGAACAGGCGCTGCCCCGAAGGATTCCAGCACCACCAAAGGTTGTGTGCCAAACGGCTGAGCCCCTGGACGCGCTTCGGCAGGCTGAATGAATTGGGATACTCGCGGATGATGGTTGTCATAGCTCTCTCTTCGTTGAAAAAGAATGATTGCTTTATTTTGACATGGTACACCCTTGGGTTAATCGACGGCTATTTGGCTTCAATGTCTTAGGGAATATACCGGGCGGAATTATATCAGAAAAAGGAATTTCACCTTCTTTACACCTGCTTAACAAGCGCAGCGGATTGGATGTCAGTACTCACAGGTGATCTCGGCGATGATCTTCGTGAAGCGCTCAACAATGGACGCCAGGCTGAGGGCTTTGACCATGTTGCCGGTCAGACGCAGTTTGCCGTTCATCAGAGCAGTGCGGGAACCGATCTCGCCATGGATGATACTGACGAAGGTGGTGTACTCACCGCTGATGACAAATTGAGCCGGCGGCAGCGGAGCCTCGCGGATGGAGATGTCGGTGAAGACGCCGTCCTCGATCTTGTAATACAGGGCGCGTTCCCTGCCATCGGGGCAGTTTCTGAAGAGGGTGAGCATGGATACGGTGAGGTTCTTTATTTGCTCCGGGGTAAATTGCCCGCGCAAGCGCCTGGCGGCTTCGGCTTCCCATTCAGGGCTGAGGTATTTCATGGCGGGCATGAGAATTCTCCTGTTGGAGCTAAATTGTTTGATGAATTATTGAGATTATCCAGAATGCAGTGATACACCGATTTATTTCTCCGGGAATAACTGGTCAAAGATTTCCGGCACCAGTTCCTTCACCATTTCGCTATCGATGGCGTTCTCCTTGCAGATGGATGCGTAAACATCCACGCTCTTGCGGCGGATGCGCTGCTGGGTTTCGAGGTCCAGCCCCCACAGCCCAAAGCGCTGCGTCCAGCCGCGCTCCCACTCGAAGTTATCCACCAGCGACCAGTGGAAGTAGCCCTTCACGCGCCAGCAGAAGTTGGCGGCGCGCCAGACCTGATGCAGATGTTCCACCAGGTAGCGCGGGCGCAGAGTGTCTTTATCGTCCTCCACGCCGTTCTCGGTGATGAGGATGGGCAGGTCGAACTTGTGCGCCCAACGCAGCCCGTCCCACATGCCGGCGGGCACGTTGGCCAAAAAGCCGGTGGGGCTGATGAGCGCGTCTTTGGGGAAGTAACGCTTCCCGAACAGTTGACCGGGTTGGGTGATGTCAAATGCCACGATATCGCGAGTGTAATAGTTGAGACCGATGAAATCCTGTGTGCCGGCAACCTCAGGCAGTTTCACTTTCTTGAGCACAAGGTTCAATTTACCATCCACCAGGGCGTCATTGAAGGCGCGGTTGAAAATTTGATCCTGGAAGCGCAGCGGGATTTTATCGAATGGCGACCAGGAATGCGCCGGCACCATGCTGCGGTAATTGGTGGCTACGCCCGCCTGGGCTTCAGGCTGGATCTCATGCAGCACGCGGTAGGCGGCGGCATGCCCGCGCAGCACATTGACCATCACCTTTGCGGCAAGTCCCATATCGTTCTTGCCGGGCGGGAAGCCCCCGCCCAGCCAGCCGCCCATGATGTACACATTCGGCTCGTTGATGGTGACCCACAGGCTCACGTAGTCTTTGAGGGCGTCCGCTACTCGGCGCACGAAGCGGGCAAACAGGGCGGGGGTCTCTTCGCTCTCCCAACTGCCGCGGTCGACCAGCCAGAGCGGATCGGTGAAGTGGTGCAGCGTGACCATGGGGGTCATCTGGTGGTCTGCCATCCAGCGCACAATTTCCACATACTTATTGAGGGCTGCGTCATCCCAGGCGTCGTGCGCCGGCTGAATGCGGCTCCATTCCACAGAAAGGCGGTGCGCGTTCTGCCCGGTATCCAGGGCGCGCTGCAGGTCTTCCTTCCAGCGCCCGCCCCACCAGTCACTTGCCAGACCCGAGCGCTGCCCTTCGATGACCTTGCCCGGCGTCTCCTCCCAGCGAGACCAGTTGTTGTTGGTGTTCTGTCCCTCCACCTGGTGGGCAGCGGTGGCTGACCCCCACAAAAACCCTCGCGGAAATGTGAACCTGGCAGTTGGCATGGCGGACTCCTTATTGTTCTTTGCTCCCGTTAATTATACGCTTGCAACAAAAAAGACCTTGGAAACTTCCAAAGTCTTTTAATCGATGTATGAATAGCCTTACATCCCGGCCATGTAGGCAATGCTGAGTGTGCCGGGACCCACATGGCTGCCCACCACCGGGCTGACATAGCTGAGGATGCTCTCTTCAGCATGGAACCTTTGGGTGATGGTCTGCAGCAGGTCTTTGGCAGGCTCCTCTGCCAGGGCATGGAAGACCGAAACGCGCACGGGGGTACGCCCGGCAATATCCCGTTCCACCAGTTCCACCATAGCCTCGATGGCTTTGCTCATGGTGATCACGCTCTTGACGGCTTCGATCTTTCCGTCGCGGATCTCCAGCACGGGTTTGATGCGCAGTGCGGTGCCCATGAAGCGCTTGGCACCGCCGATGCGTCCGCCGGCATGCAGGTACTTGAGCGTATCCACCACAAAGTAAACGCCGATGTGGTTGTAAGCCTCACGCGCAATTTTGGTGCATTCCTCCAGGCTTTCTCCGGCAGCCGCCGCACGCGCTGCTGCAAGCACCTGGAAGCCCAACGCCATCGACACCAGTTTTGTTTCGAGCACCTCGATTTTTGATTCGGGGAATTGCTTTCTAGCCTGGATGGCTGAATTGATGGAGCCGGAGATGCCGGAACTGATCGGGAGAACCAAAATGTCGTGGTCTTCCCGGGTTAGTTTGTCGAAGACGGAGGTGTAGTCACTTACGGTGGATTGGCTGGTGGTGGGGAGGGTATCGCTTTTTGCCAGCCGGGTGTAGAACTCATCCGGCTTAATGTCGATCCCATCGCGGTAGGTAACGCCGTCCCAGTTGACGGTTAACGGAACAATGGTGATCCCGAGGGAATCGTTCAGTTCCTGGGGGAGATAAGCGGTGGAATCGGTAACTATGGCGACTTTCTTCATCTTTTTCCTCCTGAGTAGCTAACTATACCAGTATAACAATCGGGATTTGTAAATGAATAGGTATTTGGTCATATTTCATCTTGTTCATGTGCACTTAGTTTTAACACTCATGCTTTCGATAAGTTGTTATAGGCTGCTATATCCCTAAACTAAACAGCGCAGGAGGGAATGAAAGTTATAATTCAAGTATGGATGAAAGCACAACCACAGGGCAGGATTCGAAAAACCTGACGGTGCTGGGGCACTTCACTGAACTGCGCAAACGTTTGCTGGTGATGGTGGCGGCGCTGGCGATTGCCGTGTTTGGCAGTTTTGCCTTCAGCCAGAAGATTGCCGAGTTCCTGGCAGCACCCATCGGCGGACTGGCCGCCATGTCTTCCATCGAGGTCACCGAGAACGTGGCTGCCTTCATGAAGATCTCGCTGCTTTCAGGCGTTGTGCTTGCGCTGCCGGTGATCCTGTATGAGGTGCTTGCGTTCGTGCTGCCGGGGCTCAAGCCCTCTGAGCGCCGGTGGATCTGGTGGGTCATTCCGGTTGCCACGATGTTCTTTGCTGGCGGGGTGGCGTTTGCCTATTTCGTCATGCTTCCGGCTGCGCTGCCCTTCTTATTGGATTTCATGGGAATCACCACATCGCCGCGCCCGGCAAATTATTTCAGCTTTGTGCTCAACCTGATGTTCTGGGTTGGCGTGTGTTTTGAAATGCCCCTGCTGGTGTTCGTTCTCGCCCGGCTGGGCATTGTAAATGCCAAAATGCTGCTCAAACAATGGCGCATTGCCATTGTGGGCTCAGCTGTGCTGGCGGCGCTCATCACCCCCACGCCTGACCCGGTGAATATGGGGTTAATGATGATTCCGTTGTTCTCGCTCTATTTGATCAGCATCCTCTTCGCGGTTTTTGCGCGGCGCAAACCGGCAAAGGAAGAAGCGGAAAAGTGAAAATCTTCAATATTGGTGCCGGCGAACTCATTTTCATACTGCTGTTGATCGTGATCATTTTCGGACCCAGGAACATGGTAAAAACCGCCCGCGATGCCGGAGCCTTTTTACGCAAGCTTACAAAATCACCCTATTGGAAGGAAGTGTGGGCTACCCGCCGTGAACTGGAGGAGATCCCGCGCATGATTGCCAAGGAGGCGCAGTTGGATGAAACGCTGCGCGAGATGAACCGGGAGACGCGCAACCTCACCAGCTCGGTCAAGGGCGCAGTTTCCGACCTGATCCGCGAGACCGATCAGCCTGCGCAGGATCCTCACACCGGAGAGGTCACCTGGGAGCGCAAAGGGGACGATACCGGAGAACCCCCCAAGGCGGATGGGATATAATGGAATTGTAAATGAAACATTTTCCTGGAGAAATGATGCGCATCAAGTTGATCACCCTGCTTGCAATCCTCGTCCTGGGGTTCTTGGCCACCGGATGCAGCGAAGATGACCCCTTGATCGCAAAGTGGGAAGAGCCCTCTTCCGGGATCACCATTGAATTCAAGGAAGATGGTACCCTGGTGATGGGGCGGGGAAATGTATCCTATTCCATGGATTACGAGCGGCAGGATCCGGACATCATCATCTTCAAGGGCAGCACGGATGGCACGGTGCCCGAGCAGCGCATGACCTGGAAGGTGGAAGATGATCAATTGCTGCTCACCATTGACGGCGTCGGTACCGTCTTCAACCGCAAATAACGCATGCCCGCATCCGTACTGGTCATCTTTCTCGTTTTCGGCGCACTGTTCATTGCAGCGGCGGTTTACCTGGTAGTCATCAGTGCCAGGGTGAAGAAGACACGCGACAAATTGGATGAAATCGATAAAAAATAGACCAGCCTGAGGGGCTGGTTTTTGTTCGGGAACCAATTGGGCGGGCGGGGCGTCTTAACTAATGATGATAAGGAGTTAAGAATGAAGAAAACATTTCATAAATACTTTTTAACCATTGTGGTACTGCTGCTCGGCATGGCGGCCTGCAGCCTTCCCTTTGGCGGAACGGCAACCCCGGGCGGCAGCCTCTCACAGGCTGAAATTGACGCCACGGTTTCTGCCCGGCTGACGCAAATTGCTTTTGATGACCTGCTGGCGCAAATGACCCAACAGGCACAGGCTACCCCGCAGCCGACGAGCACCCCACAACCCACTGCCACTGCCCACATCCCCACAAACACAGCCATTCCACCCACAGCAACGGCAGTTCCCATCCCATGCCACCGGGCATCCTTCATTGAGGATGTGACCATCAAAGACAGCACCTCCCTGACAGCAGGGGATCCCTTCGTGAAAACCTGGCGCATCAAGAACACCGGGTCCTGTTCGTGGACCAAGGATTACCGCATCGTCTTCGTTAATGGCAATGCCATGAACGCCCCGGCATCCGTGGCCTTTCCCGATACGGTGAACCCAGGCGGCACGGTGGATATTTCTGTCCCGATGAATGCTCCTGCCAACACGGGGGATTACAGCGGAAACTGGATGTTGAAGGCTGCAAATGGCACGACCTTTGGGGTGGGCAGCAGTGGGAATGCAGCTCTCACGGTTGTTATTAAGGTTACTGCGATCCCCAATTCAAAGGATACCCACATCGTGTATGACTTTGTCAAGAATTACTGCTCGGCGCAATGGCGTACCAATGCCGGTTTCATCAACTGCCCCAGCACCGGCATCGATTATCAGAATGGTTCCATCACCCGCAGTTATGCCCCGATCCTGGAAAATGGTCAGGTGGATGATGAGGGCGCATTACAGACGGTTCCGGCCACCGGCGGCGATGGCATGATCCAGGGACAATACCCTGCCATGACCATCCACAGCGGTGATTTCTTTGCGGCTACGCTTTTATGCTCAAACAAGATGACCGCCTGTTCGGTGACCTTTGAGTTGTCTTACATGGAGAAGGGTGGTACCACACGGACGACCCTGGGTACCTGGAACAAGACGCTGGATGGGAATATCCTGCCGGTGTCGGTGGATCTCTCCTCACTGGATGGCAAGGAAGTCATTTTCTTCCTCAAGGTACTCAGCCAGGGCAATTCCAAGGAAGACCTGGCTCAATGGATGGCGGCAAGGGTGACTCACCCATAACGCAGGACAGCCCTCCTGATTTCCCCACAGGAGGGCGTTTCTTTTCGTGCAAAACGCGCTATACTAGTACTGTGTCAAATATGAAAGCACGGTTTGCCAGAGACGGTGTTTCGTCTAAACCGTCTCTGGCAAACTTCAGAAACAGGCTTGACACAGCACTAATAAGACAGTTTCGAAGAATTGTTTTGGGAGGATTGCATGAGTCATAGTCATCGATCAACAGGCAAAATTATCGCTGCATTGGTCATCAGCGCTGCGCTGGTGTTGGGCGTCTTCTCCTCAACGCAGGCTTACTACAACGTCCCCACCATTCAGATCACCGCGGTGGAAGCCAACAAGAACGTGACCATCTCGGGTGTCAATTTCCCGGTAGACCAAACCTTTACTGTACGCATGGGTGCTTATGGTACCCTGGGCATTGGCGGTGTGGTGGTTGGGGTTAAAGAGCCTGCATCCGGCAGCTCATTCACCGCCACTTATGATATCCCGGCATCTTTGGGCGGTGCCCAAAAGATCGCCATCCGGCTTGAAAGTCCGCAGGGATATTATTCGTACAACTGGTTCTACAATAACACCACCGGAGTGGTTCCTGCCACAGCAACCCCCCAGGTCACGGCTGCGGTAACCCCGGAAGCAACGGCGGAAGTGACCGCCACCCCTGTACCGACCACGCCTGCGCCTGTTTATTCCGGCTTCCCGACGATGGGGATCGTTTCTGTGGTGAAGGGTAAAAGCGTGATCGTTGACGTCCATAACATTCCCGCAGGTGAAACGCTCACGATCCGCATGGGTGAGTTTGGCACCGCCGGGGTCAATGGCATTGTGGTCACCAAGATCAGTTCCGGCAAAGGCGGCGATTTTACCGCCACGTACATGATCCCGGATGCACTGGCAGGCAGGTACAAGATTGCCATCCGCATCGAAACGAGCTCCGGCTACTACGCCTACAACTGGTTCTATAACAATTAACATTTAGAGGGCGTAAAAGAAGATTGTCAACCCATCCCTTCCACTGGAATACAGCGCGAAGGGATTTTTTTACTGAAGCCGACTATTTTGAAAGGGGGTTGTAATTAGTAATATGTTTGTTTATAATAAGTTTAATCCGAGTAATGCATCAGGATTTATATTTGTGTCTGTACTTAACACTTTCCGGGTGAACCCGGTGAGTGCTGATGCTAGGAACAGTGGAGAAAAAATGGTTCTACAATTGACCATCGCGGGGGATTCGTGACGCAACCTGGTACAACCTTCCAGAAGCAAGTCCAATGGCAGAATGAACGCTTTACTGCCGTGGTCAACAAGTTTAGCGTTGTACAAATTGCCACCTTTCTGCTCTTCACGGGGGTGTTTGCCGTCTTTACAAACTGGCCGCTCATTTGGGCGTCTGCTTTCTCCATGATCCTGTGGGTGATCACCTATTTCGGATATCAGAAAAAACACAATCGTTCCTTGTTCATTATGGGGGGCAGTGTATCGATTCTCTATGCCTTGTTTGCCGTTTCACAACTGGGGTGGTCGAGCGGATTCTATTTCTTGATCCTTTCGGTGCTGCCGGTCTCTTTCTTGAACGTGCATCTGAACAAGGTATCAGCCTTTTTTGTGGGTCTGGCTATCGGCGGCAGTGTGATATTCCTGAACCTTGCCTCCTGGTATATGAATCCACAAATTGCCGTGGATCCGACGCTTCTGCGCTGGCTCTTTTTAACCAACCTGCTCTGGGCGGTGGTTTCACTGGCTGTGATCGGATACTTTTTTGAGAAGCGCGCGGCGGAGATCGAATCCACCCTGTTGATGGCCAACAAACGCCTGACAAACCTGGCCGCCACAGACCCGGTGACCAACCTGGCCAACCGCCGCACCATGTTGAACCGCATCGACCAGGAGAAGACCAGGCTGGAGCGTACCGGTGAGGCTTTTACGCTGATCATGATCGACATCGATAACTTTAAGGAAGTCAATGACGAATATGGTCATGATGCCGGCGATTTTGTGCTGGTCAACCTGGCTGCCATCATCAACTTCATCGTGCGCAAGCAGGACCAGGTGGCCCGCTGGGGTGGGGATGAATTTTTGGTCTTTTTGCCGGAGACCGGCGCTGAGGGCGGGCGCGTGGTGGCTGAAAAGATCCGGGCGCGCATCCTGACCACCCCGTTTATCTATCACGAGGTGGATATCCCCGTCACCGTTACATTGGGAGTCTCCGCTTGCGATACCA
>JAYRQY010000154.1:0-6083 GCA_041910365.1 Anaerolineaceae bacterium
CCGGCAGAACTCGAATCTGCAACCTTTTGCTCCGCAAGCAAACGCTCTGTCCAATTGCGCTACGAGGGCGGGCGACAATAAGCGGATGAAAATATACCCCACTTGAGGAGAACCGTCAAGTGAAGGGCGAATTATAAAAAGCCGTCTCAAAAAAGTTGTCTCACACAAAGTCACAAAGGACACAAAGGAAAAATCAAGCAGATTTCCTTAGCGCTCTTGGTAACTTAGTGAGAGGATAAATATCAGGTATGAAAAGCCGTTTCACAAAACCCGATTCGTAAAAAGCACTCAGAGGCATAAAAACCGTGCGATGCAAAGGGCATAAAGGAAAAATCAAGCAGATTTTCTTAGTGCTCTTGGTAACTTCGTGAGAGGTTAAATATCAGGTATGAATAGCCGTTTCACACAACCCCTTACGCACGTCATTGCGAGGAGGGCGTAGCCCGACGTGGCAATCTCGCTCTTCTCTCGGTGCGAGCGATGGTGATTACTCTCACCTTATAATGAAACATGCCCAGATTCTACTTTGTTTATATCCATACCAATACAATCAATACCGTCCTTTACACCGGCGTGACCAATAACCTCGAGCGCAGGCTTATCGGGCATCGGACGAAGGCTCCAAAATCATTCGCCTCGCGTTACAACGTCACCAAACTGGTTTATTACGAAACAATCGAAGACGTTAATTCAGCAATTGCCCGGGAGAAACAAATCAAGGCGGGTTCAAGGCAAGACAAGATCGACCTGATCAATGAAATGAATCCAGATTGGAAGGATCTTTCCAACGGTGAGTAGGAGCGAGATCGCCACGCCCTGCAAAGAGCGCAGGGCTCGCGATGACAAGGATGTGGGGAGTAGTAAAGGTATAGGGGATCGCCCACTTGCACCGCACTGAATGCGCTGCAGTGCAGGTGACGCTTCGCTCGCGATGACAAGCCCATTTAGGAGATTACCGCAGACTGCGCGCTCGCACCTCCTGCGCGACCATCCGCAGGAATCATAAAAAAAAGCAGAAGACCCGAACTTAGGAAGCGGGAGTGCATAGCGGAACCCAAGGCTGCCGATCGAAAATGAAAGATACGCACGGATCGCAGAGGCAGAGAATGCTTGGCTTTGACGACGCTCGACCCGTCAACTTTACTTGACAATTAAGATATAATATATCTAAAAGATAACGCGGGTTATCTGGCGGCAGGGAAACTGGAGGGAATATGGCGGATGTGGCTTTGAACGCAGTGGTGACTTCAAAAGTGGAATTATCTTCCCGGGTGATGACGCTGCGGGTGGCTGCGCAGGGCTGGGAACTGCCGGACTTTATCCCCGGGCAATTTGCGGTGCTGGGGCTGCCGGGGTCTGCTCCGCGCAGCCAGTGGTCTGAGCCGGAGATCACCCCCAGTGAACCGGATAAACTGATCCGGCGGTCTTACTCGGTCACCTCCTCCTCCAAGACCAAAGAATACATGGAGTTTTACATCAGCATGACCTCCAACGGGGCATTATCCCCCAGGTTGTTCGCGCTGAAAGTCGGCGACCCCCTCTGGCTGGGTCCGAAAACCAGCGGCATCTTCACGCTCAACCAGGTGCCCAAAGATAAGAATATCGTCATGGTCGCCACCGGCACGGGACTGGCTCCGTATATCAGCATGCTTTCCTCTGAGCTGCAGTGCGGCTCACCGCGCATGTTTGCGGTGCTGCACGGTGCCTTTCATTCCTGGGACCTGGGGTACCGTTCTGAGTTGCAGACGATGCAGTACCTCTGCCAGAACTTCAAGTACATCACCACCATTGACCGCCCCAACGAAGAACCCGTCCCGTGGACCGGTAAGACCGGCTGGGTGCAGGAGGTCTGGAAATCCGGCGTGGTCGAGCAGGCCTGGGGCTTTAAACCCACACCCGAGAACACGCACGTCTTCCTCTGCGGCGTTTCCGGCATGGTCAACGCCATGCTGGGTGCACTGAACGCGGAGAATTTCGTGGAGCATACCAAGCAGCAACCCGGGCAGATTCACATCGAGCGGTTTGTTTAGCCGGGTCTTTCACGTTCGTTCTGATAGTAAAAAATAGATCGGGTTCCGTAGTCAGGAACCCGATTTTGGTTGCGCCGTGCCTGTTCCGCAAGGTTGGACTATAATTCAATACGATTTCAGATCAAAGAGGCGAAGCCATGCGTAACGAAGAAGGTCTGGCGTTTCATCTTCATATAAAAGAAGGCGATATCGGGCGCTATGTGCTGCTGCCCGGCGATCCTGCCCGCTGCGAGAAGATCGCAAGGTACTTTGACGATGCCCATTTTGTGGCGCAGAACCGGGAGTACGTGACGTGGACCGGCACGCTGCTGGGCGAGAAGGTTTCGGTTTGCTCCACGGGCATCGGCTGCCCATCGGCGGCGATTGCCGTGGAAGAACTGATCGAGATGGGCGCAGACACGCTGGTGCGCGTGGGCTCCTCCGGCGCAATGCAGCCGACAGTGCACCGCGGCGACGTGGTGGTGGTCACCGGCTCGATCCGCGATGAGGGCACCACCAGCCATTACCTGCCAATGGAGTTCCCCGCTATCGCAGATTTGGACGTGGTGCTGGCACTGCGCGAAGGCGCAAAACGCCTGGGGCTGCGGCATCACTGCGGCGTCTCGCAATCCAAGGATTCTTTCTACGGCGAGGTGGAGCGCACACGCATGCCCATGCCCGGCCGCCTGGAAGAACGTTGGAATGCCTTCATTGCCGGCGGCGCCATGTGTTCTGAAATGGAATCTTCGGCATTGTTCATCCTCTCTTCCATTTACCGCAAGCGCGCCGGCGGGGCAATGATCGTGGTCAACGAGGCTGACCTGGGCGGGCATTCTGATTCTCACATGGTGGAATTCGACGCGGATAACGTCATCCGCGTGGCAGTGGAAGGATTCAAGATCCTCATCGAGCAGGACCGCAGCAGGTCACTCCATTAAGTACTTACTCCACATAGAATCGAGCATCGAACAATGGTAAAAAAATTTGTGACCAGAATTAAGAATATGCCGCGTGACCTCGCCTTGTTTTTTGCCATTTCCTTTGCGGTCGGGCTGGCTGCCAATTTGGTCGATTCCACGTTCAACAATTTTCTTAATGAAACCTACTCCCTAACCGGATTTCAGCGGTCTTTTCTTGAATTTCCCCGGGAATTGCCCGGTTTTCTGGTGGTTTTCGTCTCTGCCTTGTTCTGGTTCCTGGGCAGCCGCAAGCTTGGTTTTTTCTCCCTGCTCCTGTATGCTGCCGGCGTCCTTTTACTGGGGATCAATCCCAACGGATACGGTTTCCTGGTGATTTTTGTGTTTACCTATAGCCTGGGCATGCATGTGTTTATGCCGGTGCAAACCACCATTGGGATGGAACTGGCAGCCGATGGGCGCACCGGGGCGCGCCTGGGGCAAATGAACTCTGTCCGCAACATGGCGATGATCGCAGGTGCAGGCTTGGTTTTCTTTGGTTTTAAATACCTGCATTTTACCTACAAATTCAATTTCATCCTGACGGCAGTGGTTCTCGTCATCGCGGCTGCCCTGATGCTGCTGGTAAGCCCGCAAAAGGTCGAGTTGAGTCATTCATTCCTCAAACTCCGCAAGGATTATGGGATTTTTTACATCCTGGCTGTGCTGTATGGCAGCCGGAAGCAGCTCTTCATCACCTTTGCACCCTGGGTGATCGTGACGATATATCACAAGCCCACGCAGACCATTGCCACCCTGCTTGTCATCGGGGGAATCATCGGTATCATATTTCAGCCGTTCCTGGGCCGCGCTATTGACCGCTTTGGCGAGAAGACCATCATCACCATCGAGGCAGTTGCCTTCATATTTGTGTGCCTGGGGTATGGTTTTTCAGGTTCATTGTTCCCCGAGAACACGGCTTTCATCATCACCTGCGTGTGCTACCTGCTTGACCAGGTGTTAATGTCTGTCAGTATGGCACGGTCGACCTATATTAAAAAGATTGCCCTGCAGCCCACGGATATTCAACCTGCGCTCTCGGCTTCGATCACGATTGATCACATTTTTTCCATCGGCATCGCCCTGCTGGGAGGAGTAATTTGGTCAAATTTCGGATACCAGTACGTGTTCCTGCTGGGGGTGATCATCTCCGTGTTGAATTTCATCACCGCCAGGAAAATGCGTCTTCCAGCTGCTGCTCCTGTTGAGGCTTCTGCCGGGATCATTGGCTCATCCACGCTGTAATTCAGACCAGAGCCGGCATATTATGGCAACTTCGACTGAACAAACGAATTCCGCAAAGAAACGCTCGCAAACGATCAAGACATTGCTAACCACAGGGCTTTTTCTCGTAGTGATCGGTCTGATCGTTGCGTTCGATTTCGAAAAAATAAAAACCTATATCTCCCAAGCTGGAATCTGGGGAATCTTTGTTGCGATCCTTGTCTATGGCTTATTGGGCTTTACGGTTGTCCCTTCTGAGCCGCTGACCGTCTTGATCGGCGCCATGTTCGGTCCGTGGGTGGCTACGCTGGCGTCGTTGGCGGGCAATACGCTCTCGTCCATCGCTGAATATTCCGTTGGCAGGCGCATTGGTAGCGCAACAGATTTCATGGAGAAAAAAGAGAAACTACCCTTCGGACTGGGAAAACTAAACCCGAATTCCCTGGCATTCCTGCTCTTTGCGCGTGCCATTCCGGGGTTTGGCGGCAAGACGGTCAGTATCATCTCGGGAGTATACAAAATCAATTTCTGGCGTTTTCTCTGGACGGCTTTTGTAGCGCTGATCATTGGTTCAGTGGCGTTTGCTTATGGCGGCTTTGGATTGGAAAAGTTGATCCCCTGAGCGCCGATTCTCAACATCTTGTGAACTTTTATTTCCTGAATTTGATAAAATGAAGAATACATAGTGTGAAGTTTTTCGCCAGGGAGTGGAAATGAAGATCAACTTCGGGATGTGGAAGCAGGCGTTGTCTGGCTTGGTGAAGATGGCGGACAAGGCGGAGTGGGATCGCCTGGACGTGATTTCCAAATGGCTCATAGCCACGCGCTCGGGGGTGACCATTGTGACGTTTTACTCATGCGCAGTGGGCGGTTTGCTGGCAATCCGCGATGGCGTCTTTTCACTGCTGCCATTCGTCATCGTCACATTGGGTTTGTTCATCGCCCACGGGACGAACAACCTGCTCAACGATTACACCGATTTCAGCCGCGGGGTGGATACGGATAATTACTTCCGCACCGATTACGGTGTGCACCCGCTCTTTCAGAAGTTCTGGAGCAAGCGCCAGCAGCTCACCTGGTTTGCGGTAAGCGGGGTGCTGGCTGCAGGTTCGGGCGTTTATGCGCTCTTCTACACACATTTTGATAAGACGGTGATTGGATACTTCGTTTTTGGCGCGCTGATCCTGCTGCTTTACACCTGGCCGCTCAAGCACATCGCGCTGGGGGAACTGAACATCTTTCTCATCTGGGGTCCCATTTTGGTCTCCGGCGTGTACCTGGTGCTGGCAAAGACCTTCACCCCGGCATTGTGGCAGGTAGCGCTGGCGGGGGTTCCCATCGGGCTAAGCGTGGTGAGCATCAACCTGGGCAAGCATATCGACAAATCTGCGCAGGACAGGCGCAAAAAGGTGGGCACACTGCCGGTGGTCATCGGCGAGAAGGCGGCGCGCTACCTGAACATGGCTGTGATCGCTCTCATCTACCTGGTCATCCTCTACCTTGTGTTCATCCCGCGCTATTTCACTCCGGTGATGCTGCTGGTGCTGCTGGCTGGCAAGCGCGCGTTGTATGCCTTTGGGGTGCTGGCAAAACCGCGCCCTGAAGAACCTCCGGCGGAATGGAAGTTCTGGCCGACCTGGTTCTCAGGCTTCTCTTTTTACCATAACCGCCTGTTCAGCAATCTGTTCGTGCTGGCGCTGGCGCTGGATGTTGTCTTGCGGTTGCTGCTGCCGGCATTCTGGCCAGTGCACTAGACTGCAAAAGGAGACCTTATGGATGTTGTAATGCTTTCGCGATGGCAATTTGCGCTCACCATCATCTACCACTTCTTCTTCGTGCCCCTCACCCTGGGACTGGGTTGGCTGGTGGCCATTTTAGAGACCGTCTATGTGGC
>JAYRQY010000155.1:0-11569 GCA_041910365.1 Anaerolineaceae bacterium
GACCGCAGCGGATCAATATCGGAAATACCGATTAGCCCGAGCAGGGCGGTGATGGTGCTGGAGATCCTCTCGCGCAGCACCTCGGCATTGGATTCCCAATCCAGTTCTGGAGCCTGGAAGGAAGAGAGTATGTTCACCGGAATACCGGAAGATGAGCCGGGTGTATAAATGGCAAAATCGGCACTTTCGCTTAAGGCTTTAAGCTGTTCTTCTCCCAGCCCCCAATCGGCAAGTCCTTTCTTCCATCTTACTGAAGTCTCTTCTGCCATCTGGGTGACGGTTTTGCCTTCCCGTTTTGCCGTTTCAGGGTCGATCCAGGGCTCAAAATCGGCGGGCAGGAGACCGGGAAAATGCAGCAGCAGATTGGTGAGATCCCCTTTGGGATCGATGATGATAGCCGGTGTGCCGTGGAGGGCGGCTTCTTCGAGCAGCCCGATGCACAGCCCCGTCTTGCCAGAGCCGGTCATGCCCGTGACAACGGCATGCGTGGTCAGGTTGGCAGGGTCAAGCAGCACAGGTTCACTGGTGGCTGTTCGCGTTTTGGGATCATACACACGGCCGAGGAAGTAATTGGGAGAAATTGTCGCCATTTTCCATCACCTTTGGATTTTTTTATTTATTATAGACGAATTCCATGCCCCCTGATAAAAATTGGCCCTTTTCTTGTATCCATCCAGATGCGGGCTGTTCAGGCAGTGTTGTATAATCAAAAATGATTCCCGCTTGCGAGGTAAACAGTGGTTGATCTAAACTTCTACACCATCCATATTGCGGATAGTCTTGACCGTGATAATCTGCCTGGTCTCATTACCATGTCTTCTCCGCGGCGTGCGGCGCGCGGGCGCGAATCGGATCTTCTCATTGTCTTGATCACCTTGAAAGGACCTTCTTCCATCAGTTCTGAAAGCCTGCGCACCTGGCTGGAGAAGAAATGCGAAGAATATTTCCAAACTCCCGGCACGGTTACTTTTGCCATGCGCTCCCTGGTGGAAAAGATCAACCGGGAACTTTTGGAGCGCAACATCAAGCGCGCTCAAGGGGGCACACAACTGACGGCGCTGTTAAATCTTGCCGTGGTCAAGCGCGATCAACTTTACCTGGCGAATGTGGGGGATACACGCTCGTTTTACATCGCCGAACAGGACTGTATTGAAATCAGAGAGGATGAACAACCGCGCGACGTTGGTGTAACTGAGTCGCCTGCCATTAAATTTGGCCAAAAAGAGATCCACGAGAATGACCTGTTGTTGTTTGCACCGGTGGCGCCGGCAACCTGGTCGACTGCTGCATTTGATGGCGGCAATGCGCTGACAATCGAAGGGCTTTCGCGGCGGCTGTTCAACCAATGCGGCTCAGACGTCAGAGCGTTGGTAATCAAGTTCCTGCCTGGGCGCGGAAAACTGACCACCAACCCGCTAAAGCGCAGCCTGACGACCGCAACTATCCCGGATGCCGCATACTTCAGTGCCGCGCCGGCGGAGCCATCCCCTGAGGCGGATGAGCCTGCTGAGAGTTTAGCAGCAGACGTGGCAGTGAAGATCACCCCGGAAAATGAGCAAATTGAGAAAGAAGCAGTACCCGATGAAAAGCCCATCCCGGCGGTTCGGCGGAAGAGAGTGGAGCCGGTAAAAGCAGATTTACTCAGCCCGGAAACAAAGGCTGCCATCGGGAAAACCACCCGTTCAGCAGTAGACACCTGGGCGGCGTTCAGGCAGAAATCAAGTGAATTCCTCACAAAATTAATCCCCGGGTTAACCGATGCTCCGCAGAAACTGAACATACCCGTTTTGATCTTCATTGCATTGGTGATCCCGTTGGTGATTGGTCTGATTGCGGGGAGTGTCTATTCGAAAAAAGGGAAGGGACAGGAATTTGAAGCGGCTTTTCTGCAGGCGCAGCAATATGCGGCGAAAGCTGATACCTACATGGGCGACCCGCCCTCCCGACTTGCAAGCCTCCAGCAAGCCATGTATTGGATCGAAAAAGCCGAGGAGTATGGCACCTCTGATAATTTTGTAGCGCTCAAAGCCAATGTGCAAAGCGCGCTCGACCAGCTGCAGGGAGGCCAACGCCTGGCGATGGCACCTCTCTTTGCAGGCAGCCTGTCCAAAGCCACAAAAATCACCCAGATGGTAGCAACCAACACCGAGGTGTATTTGCTGGATGAGACCAGCGGCACCGTGCTGCGTTATTACCGCTCAGGCGATGAATACCTGGCAGATGAGGCTTTCGATTGCGGTTTAAATCCCAAGAACGTGATCAGCCCGATCGGAAAGCTTGTGGATATTATCCCCATGTCCGCCGGCAATTCCTTTGGCGCGACGATTATGGGAATCGACGCGGCTGGGGTGATCGAATTCTGCGTTCCGGGTGAATCGGGGATCACTGGCTCGCTCATTCCGCCGGATGCCGGTTGGGTTTCGCTTAAGGCGATGTCTGTTTACCAGGGGTATCTGTATATCCTGGATGCAGGCGGGAACGCGGTTTACCGCTATTATGGCGATGGCATCCAGTTTAACGAAAAACCAACACTTTTCTTTGACAAGATCGTTCCGAACCTGGCGGATGCCATCGACATCGAGGTCAATGGTTTCGAGTTGTACATTCTGAAATCGAACAGCCAGATGATCGAATGCACGTACAGCCCGCTCAAGGATTACAAGGAAACCGAGTGCATTGACCCGGCTCCGTTTGGCGATATGCGCACCGCCCAGGAACCGCAGCCAGTCAGCTTCCCGACTGCCAGTTTTGTGCAATTGCGGCTGACCCCTGCGCCGGATTCTTCACTCTACCTTCTGGATGCCAGCGACAGGTCGATCTACCATTTCAGCCTGCAGCGCAATCTTCAGAAGATCATGTTCCCGAGCTTAATGGATGACGCCGACATTGAAAGGTTAATGCCGACCTCGGTGGCAATCTCCACCGGACGCATTGCCTACATTGCATTTGGCAACCTGGTATATTACGCACCGCTTCCTTGAAACGTGGGCAAGGCTCATCCAATGGCATTCCTTGACCGAATTGACCAACCCACCCTGGTGATTGACGAAACAATTGCCCGGCGTAATATTGCCCGCATGGCGGCTAAGGCTGAAAAGAACAAAGTCCTCTTCCGCCCGCATTTCAAGACCCACCAATCGGTTGCAGTAGGCGAATGGTTCCGCGAATATGGCGTCGAGAAGATCACCGTTTCTTCTGTTGAAATGGCGGAATACTTCGTGCAGCACGGCTGGGACGATATCACCATTGCGTTTTCATTAAATATCCGCCAAATACCGAGGATTCAGGCATTGGCGCGCAAAGTTAGATTAGGCGTGCTGGTGGAGAACCCGGAAGAGGTGCAAAGCCTTGCCGGACTCCCGGATTGCGCTCTGGATGTGTGGGTCAAGGTCGACGTGGGCAATCACCGCACCGGGCTGGACTGGCAGGATATGTCCGCAGTATCCGCCTTGTGCCGGCAAATCAACGAAACGCCGCGCCTGACCCTGATGGGACTGCTGACACATTCCGGGCATACTTACCGGGCATCCACCACTCCTGAAGGTTGCACCATTTTCCGCGAGGGCATCGCGCGCTTGAACCAGTTGCGCGAAGGGCTTGCACGGCAGGGAGTCACCGGTCTGCAAGTCTCTGTCGGAGACACACCCGGCTGCACCTTATGCGAGGATTGGTCTGGCGCGGATGAGGTCCGCCCCGGCAACTTTGTGTTTTACGACGCCCAGCAGTATATGGCAGGGGTCTGCACTTATGAGGATATTGCAGCCGCAGTTGCCTGCCCGGTTGTGGCAAAGCATCCTTCACGGAGTGAGATCGTCATCTATGGGGGTGCCATTCACCTCTCCAAGGACTACCAGGTGAAGGGTGGCGAGAAGAGTTATGGCTTGCCATGCTGCACCGATGGCGACCGCTGGGGGCTGCCGATTGCCGGCGCAGCGGTGACCGGATTATCGCAGGAGCACGGGGTGGTGCGGGTGCCGGGCGCGGAATTCGAGAGGATCAAGGTCGGCGACCTGTTGTTCATCATCCCCGCTCATTCCTGCCTGACCGTGCAGGTGATGCGCAAGTATTACACGGTACAGGGGATCGAAATAACCACGCTCAACCAGTGATGAACGCGGGGCTAATAAATCAGGCTTAGCGGCACGGGGATAAATGTAATCACAAAGAGGATCAGCGCAGCAACCCCCAGTGCCTTGCGTTTCTTATCCAGCGGGGTGATCTCGTCCAGCGGTTCGGCATAGATGCGCCCAAAGAACAGCAACAGCACCGCCCACATCCACCAGCCTGACCATAGGAACCCCAACCCTGCCAGCAGGACCAGCAGGAACGGATAGATCCTGCGGCTGCCTTTGGTGCCGAAGAGGAGCTGGAAGACGTGCCCGCCATCCAGCTGCCCCACCGGGATGAGGTTAAGCGAAGTCACCAGCAGCCCTGCCCAGCCTGCCCACGCCACCGAATGGATCATCACATCAGTTCCACCCAGGGGGAAGGGGGTAGCCGTAAAGAAAAACCTGATCCAGTAGATCAGCGGGGAGACTGAACCATAATCCGCGGGCTGGGGCAGCAATTTGCCATAGTACAAGTATTTCATCAACAAGTAAGTGATGGAATTCCCCTCGATCTGCAAACCCTGTCCCGCTTGAATAGAGAGCGGGAGCGTCTCGATATGGGATAACGAAAGACCGATCCAGATGACCACCAGCGACACCAGGTAACCGGCAATGGGTCCGGCAACTGCAATATCCATGAGCACACGTTTGTTCCGCGGCGGTTCTTTCATATTAATAAAAGCGCCCATTGTGCCCAGAGGCGAGAAGGGCATGGGGATAAAGAACGGCAGGCTCACTTTTGTGCCATGTGCGCGGCCAGCCAGGTAATGCCCAAATTCGTGGGTACCCAGAATGGCCAGCATGCTGACTGCAAAGGGCCACCCGGTTTTTAACAGGGTAACCATCGCCTGCAACGGGTCAGCGGGCAGGGCTTCGGTTTGGTTAAAATAACCGCCGGCAAAAATGACACTGAGAAGCGTCAGGATGAACATCACCAGGTTAACCATGGGTTTCCCCTCTTTGGCAGTAGGAAGCTGGTTCACCAGCAGGATCACATGCTGCCCGTTCTCGATGCGGAACAGCGGCATGAGGTGGTGAGGCTTAAGCCATTCGGTCAACTGCTCATAAGCATGGGCTGAATCCTCGGAACTAAGGGTGCCGCGGTAACGGAAAAGATATCCCTGCTGTGAAGTTCCCTGGGTGATATCCTGGATTGAAAAAATGCGCCTGATGAGCGCATCCAGTACTTCTTGCTGCATCGGTTGTTCGCTCATTCAACCTCTCTACTATTAATGAAGGCGGGAATGCATGGGAGTCGAACCCACCGCGGCCCGCATGGCGACCCGCCATCGATTTTGAAGATCGTGGAACCCACCGGGATCCATCCATTCCCGGGGTTAAGAATACTCTTTGGGTGAGATTTTGACAAGGCGCTAAAAAACGGCAGGCAGGGTGGCCACAAACCATGGGACCAGGGCGGTAAATCCGAGGCTGAAGAGAACGCCAAGAATTATCCCCGCCACAACATCGGATACATAATGCACGCCCATACCAACGCGCGCCAGGCTGACCAGCAGCGCCCAGACGGCCAGGACGATGCCCAACCAGGCAGGACCAAGCAGGAGCATGAGTACAGCCAGCATCATCGTTCTGGCGGCGTGCCCGGATGGGAAGGAATGCGGATCGGAATTGCGGTAGATGGCACCCCAGGTGCCTTCAGGGCGCCTGCGCCGGATGAGAAACTTGATTGCCAGGACGATCAGTGCCAGCATGACGATTGCGCCGGCCATGAGCGCGGTGATGCGGTGCCAGGATCCTTTGGTGAAAAACCAGGCGACCACCAGAAATAACAGGAGAAACCAGGAGTCACCGGAATGGGCAAAGAAGGTACCCAGCGGACGCATCCATTTTTGGTGCTCGTGGATTCGCAGGGATGCTGTTAGTTTCCCATCGAGTTGGAGAAGATTTTTCCAAAACATTGGCAAATTTTACCCCAGCAAGTCGGCTTGAACAATGTCAAATTGGAATGGCTTATCCACGTCCATGGCGATCTCGGCATACGGAACGCGAATTGCCTTGCCGGTAATGCCCATGCGGCGGCAAACTCGCTCTGCAGCCGCATCCAGCGTTAGTTGACCGAGAAGCAGCAAAGCGAGGGTGTCCAGTCCGATCATCGCCGCCTGTTTGAGGGGGTTTTTACGGAGGCGGATCAGTTCTTTCCAGAGCGCAATGGGGTCAAGGGCAGCCTTTTTACTGAAACAGTTCAGATCCCCCCCGCACACTTCACCATCCTTTACCTTGATGTACGTCCGTTTTGAGCCCGGAAAGCGTTTTTCCATCACTTGCCGTTCTGCCACGCTGTAGTAAATATCATAGGAAAAGCCGGAATATTCCCGGATCATGGATTCGATGATCTCGCCGGTGATGGTGGGGATGTCCGCCGACATGGATACCAGGTGGGTTTCTTCGGGATGCAAATCGGAAAAGGTTTGTGCGCCTTGTTGAATATTCGCCATCAGGGAACCAAGATCCGGCAGCCAGATGAGGGGTTTGTTGCAGGTGAGGTCTTTTGTTTCCTCGATGCCGATCAACGCGACCGTGTTAATTGATGGCGCCTGGTTGATCGCATCCAGCAGCCACTGCACCATCGGTTTGCCGGCAATCTCCAGCATGGATTTGGGTTTACCCTGCGCCATTGCAGCCAGGGGGTCACGGTCCGATTTGCCGCCTGCAAGAACGATCGCATCCATTCTTAAAACTCCTTCACCTGCGGGGTCAGTGGTATTTCACGGATGGCTTTCTCCATGGTCTCAAAATAATTCCCCGGGTGGGCATAATCAACCGGTTCTTTACGCCCCAGCGCGGCAATGATGGCGGCTTCGATCATATTGGTGCCAAATGAGCGTCCATCGAGGATCGGAGTGGTGGTGATGAGGTGTTTTATGCCGGCATTTTTAAAGAATTCCTGGTCAGATGGCGTGGTGGTATTGGTGACGATCACCCTTCCCGGCAATTTATCAGGCATGTATTTCCACAGGTAATGGCAATCCCCCGCCACAACGGTTGCCCACTCGAAATACTTTTGATATTTCGGTTCGCGTTCATTCTGCTTTTCTCCGGTCGGGTAGAGCCATTCGAACGGCAGGCGGCTCATCACCGGTAGAAGGGCGTTGCCGAGCGCGCGAATCTGCTTTTCGCTGTGGATTGGGATTCCCAGCCCCATGGCAAACATGAGGTCGCCAAAGATGACATCGTACCCGTCGTCCAGGAATGCCCTGGCACTGCCCCAGCGGTCCAGCGCTACAGCCACGAATGCCCGTTTTTCCTTCACTACCCCGGAGAGGTCGTTGTTGATGACATTGGTGATTTTCTTCTCAAGCGTCATCTTTAGGCCAGTTCCATCGACGATTGGGGTCTGGTTTACCCCGGTGATGAGGGACTGGACGGAGTGCATGGTTGACCATTTATCTTCCATCATGATCCCCAGCAGTGCACCGCCAACGCCAAAAGCATCCACTTTGCCATCCAACTCGCGGTAAAGGGCATTGGCTTTTTTCATATCGCCATCCGTCCCGATCCGCTCAATCGAAATGGTTTCGCCTAAAAGGTTCACCTGGGTGGCTTTGTCTCGCTTGGATGACCCGATGCTGATGCTGACTGCACGTTTCATAATGCTCCTTTCTGTGGCTGGTTACTGGGGGGCAAGAAAGACGAATCCCAGTTAAGATTTATGTTAAGTGTCTCACGGTCAGGATAATATATAATGGAAAGTAACTTCCCAGCAGGTTTATATCATCTTTCCTTGATAATATAACCCAAATCGAGAGAAAAAGAGATGAAGAATAAAATTCTAAACCGAATTATCCCATTATTTATGTGCATGGTGTTTGCGCTGACCTCTTGTGATTACCTGGACACGTACAAAGCCCAGGGGGAATCATTTGCTGGCAGGAGCGTTTCTGCTGCAGATTGTTCTTACGGCGGTGAGATTCGCTCCGTGCAGGCTGAAGATGCCTACACGG
This sequence comes from Anaerolineaceae bacterium, assembly GCA_041910365.1. Taxonomy (GTDB): domain Bacteria; phylum Chloroflexota; class Anaerolineae; order Anaerolineales; family Anaerolineaceae; genus UBA6107. The sequence goes on from JAYRQY010000155.1 coordinate 8,072, forward strand.
TTACCTTCACCCTTTGCCAGCCGGATGCCGCCTTCGCCAAAAAGATGTCTGCGCCAATTTTTGCGGTTCAGGACGAAGCCACCTTGAATGCCACTGGCGGTGATTCCGCGCTTCTTTCGGAATCTCCTGTGGGCACGGGTGTCTTCCGCCTGTCGTCCTGGGAAAAAGGGCGGCAAATCACACTTGAACCATCCACCTCTTACTGGGGCACTCCGGCTTTACCGGAATCAATTGAGCTGCTTTGGGTACCCGGGGCTGGACCACGATATGGCTATGTAAGTTTTCGCTCCGTCGATGGGGTAGACGCACCGCCATCTTCACTGATCGCTTCCATCCGGACCAATAGCTCGTTAAAATCCATGGAGCACCCCCTGACGAACCTGTATTATATCGGCTTCAACAATACACTTGCACCGATGGATAACGCAGCAGTCAGGCGCGCTTTTGCACTGGCATTGGACCGCGAAGCACTTTTCAACCAGTATTTCCCGCTGGGTTCCGACCTCGCCAGCCAGATGGTGCCGGCCTCTTTTTCACCCGGAAATTCGAGCACGTTGGACTGGTACACCAGGGATCAGGAAGAAGCTCTTTCTCTACTGCAATCAGCTAATTTCAACTTCTCGCAGGTGATCACACTTGCTGTGGCAGAAGAACAAATGGGATATGTGGAGACCCCGGCTAAACTTGCCGAGTTGATCGCCGCCCAACTTAAAGAAATCAACGTCAACGTTCGGGTAAAAGTGATGCCGCTGGCGGAGCTTCAGGAAAGTCTCAAAGCCGGGTCAGAAATGGCTTACCTGTATTGGTACACTGCAGATTATTACGATGCGACGGCGTTCTTTGAAGGAATTTACAAAAATGACTCGGGGTTGTTGGGAAACCCATATACGGATATCCAACAAGAAATAATCAATACCCAGAATACAACAGATTCAACCATTCGCCAGCAAGCCTTTGACCGTTTGAACACGATGGTCAAAGAGGATGTTCCGCTGATCCCCCTGGGACATGCGGTGAACATTGCGGTGTTCCGCGTGACAGCGAACAACAGCGCGGTCAACGCGTACTACGAAAACTTTGAGGAAATGTCCGGAGAGAGCAAGAAGATCCAGTATTACGGGATAACCGAACCGCAAAGCCTGTGGCCGGCAGATGAAGATGATTATCAAACTTTCAGGGTCACACGACTACTCTATGACTCCTTACTCGCTCCAGGTTTCGGGGATGTTGAGTATAAACCTTTGCTTGCCGAAAGCTGGGAAAGCAATGCAGATCTGACCCAATGGACGTTCCATTTACGGTATAACGTCCGCTTTTCGAACAATGCGACTTTCGACGCCAACGATGTTGTAGCATCCTTTGCGGCTATTTGGGATGCGGCAGATGCCAATCATAAGGGGCGCAGCGGTGAATTTGCGTATTTCCGGCGATTGTTTGGCAACCTGCTCAATGAATAACAAAAAAACGCTCCGCAAGGAGCGTTTTTAGTTCCCATTAAATTTCCCAGCGTTTAACTGCCGATCCAATGATCTTGCGCACGATATCGGTATAGGTATATCCGATGGCAAATGCGGCAAAGATGAGTGAAGCCTGCTTGGGGTCCGGATACATCAATGGGATGGGATTGACTTCCAGGATGTAGGGGTTGCCGGCATTATCCATGCGCATGTCCATGCGGCACACATCTTCAAGGCGCAGTGCATGTTTGGCGGCAATGGCAATGTGCTGGAATTCCCTGGTTTGCGAATCAGTTAGTTTGGCAGGGCAAACCCGGTAGACGGGGCTGTCAAAATCTTCCTTCAACTCGTAAGAGTAAAAACCGGTGGGAGACACAATCTCCACAATTGGCAGGGCTTCTTCTCCTAAAATGCCGATGGTAAACTCCCGCCCTTCGATGAATTCTTCGACAAGCGCATAAGAGTTCGTGGTCTCCAACACCCAGTTGACCTGTTTATGCAATTCCTCGAGGTTCCTGACCACTGCGTGTTCGTTAATGCCAATGGATGAGCCTTCTGATGCAGGTTTGACGAACATGGGGTAACGCAGGTCACTATCGGGGATGGCATTGGCGCTGGTGATGATCATGAATTTCGCAGTGGGCAAACCTTTTGCCATGAACTGGCGTTTTGCCAGGTGTTTATTGTGAGAAAGCACCATCCCCACTACACCAGCGCACGTGTATGGGATTTGCAGCATATCCAACACGGCCGGCATTTGCGCTTCACGGGAATCGCCAAAGTGTCCTTCAGCCGAGTTAAAGCAAAGATCGGGCTGGAATTTCTTTAATTCTTCAATTGATTCCAAAACTGCGGGAAAGTACTTGCCTTCATGACCGAGCTCCTTGAGCGATTTCAGGATCTCATCGATCGTGATTTGATCGTCCAGATCGTCCCAACACCCAGGAGGGTCTTCGGGTCGGATGGGCGCATCTTCTTTCAAATTAGCCAGTACAGCAATTTTCATTTCGAATATTTCTCCATAATTCTTTTGTTTAAACTCCTTGATTATAATTATAATTACTGCAGCTTCAAGAGATGAAAACCTTAAAACTTTATTGTCTGGGCAAAGTATCGTAGTCGATGGATTAATCAATCCATGACAATAAATGTAGTCAATGGTATAAACAAACGAAGTCGTTCTTGTTGGTTATCAAGATTACCGGGAGGCCCTAAATGGAATTTGTTCTTGTCGGGGTGGGGATACTGACATGCGCCGTGCTGGCGTTCAGTTCCCGCCGGCTGTTGCTCTCCGCTGTTTGGCTGGCATTGACCAGTGCCCTGGTGGCGGTGATGCTTTACATGCTGGGCGGGGCACACCTGGCTGTAATCGAATTGAGTGTGGGCGCAGGGCTGGTGACCGTGTTGTTTGTTTTCGCCATCAACATCTCAGGCGAAGAATCGTTTGACCAGGCGGTCATTTTGCCCAAGCCTTATGCCTGGGGGAGCCTTCTCATCGCCATCGGTCTGGCACTTTACCTCATTTTGAAGACTCTCGGGATTGTTCATTTTGCGGATGCCGCTGCAAAAACCTCACTGATCGACTGGAATACGCGCTTCCTGGATATTATTCTCCAGGTCATGCTCATCTTCGCTGGAGTTCTCGGGGTGATTGGTATCCTTGCGCCGGGCAAAGAAGAAGCCGGCAGGGGGGAACACGAATGAACATACCCGCACCCTTGATCGTATTAATTGTGATTCTCGGGCTGGCTGGCGTGGGACTTTACTGCATCCTTGCCACCCGCAATTTGATCAAAGTGATCGTTGGCTTGCAGCTCCTGGTTAAAGGTGCTGTGCTGGCGTTTATGCTGGCAGCTCACCTGACCCAAAACGAGAATCTCGGACAGACGTATGGGCTTACCATCATCGTAGCTGATACCATTGTCGCCGTAGTGGGGCTCGCGCTGGCAGTGCAGATCCGGCTGCGTACCGGCAGTTTGGATATTCGCACCATTTCTTCTTTGAAGAGGTAAACCATGACAATGGCATTGACTTTAGCGAC
>JAYRQY010000156.1:0-15108 GCA_041910365.1 Anaerolineaceae bacterium
ACGCTCAGCAGGGCAAGGACGGCGCGGGCGGCAGCCACGACACCGGCACCGGCAACCACGCCGGCTCCACGAACCCGGTGGACGCGGACACGATGAAGAGCCGCGCGCACGGTCAGATCAACAAGAACCAGCCGGCAGCCGCGCGGAACAGGATGGGAGCCAGCACGTGTCCGCCCTTGCGCATGATCCACCCCAGCAGCAAGCCTTGAATGGCGGCGATAACCAGGACGGTCCAGAAATCTGCCAATGGACTGACCCATAGCCTGCCGGGCAACTGCCAGAGCACAAACAACCCGGCAGTAGCCAGCCATCCCCAGGTTGTGCCGAACAGTGCAGCCAACCTGGACTGAATATAACCGCGGAAAATGGTTTCTTCGGCCACGGCTAAGAGCAGCCAAACCAGCAGCAGGCTGCCCTGCTCAGCCGTGATACCTCCTAACAGTGCAGAGAATTTACCGCGCAGGAAGAGCGTGCTGAGTACCAATAAGAGACCAAGTGTTGCGCTGGCTTTCAGGTTCTCCTGGTTCCAGCCAAGGCTTTTAAAAGGCTGACCGCGCAGCAGAAGCGCAATCAGGAACGGCACCAGGCAGATTACCGCCAGCAGCATGTGCTCCGCCAACTCGCCTCCGGCAAAAACTGCCGCAGCCTTTTTGGCAAATGCCAGGGCAGGGTTGGAGAAATACTGGAACGCCACGAGGTAGATCAACGCAAATAAGGAGAGCGCAAAGGTGGCTTCTCGCTGCGGAAAACGATATTCAATCTGGCGAACTTTCTTTAATAGCGGGCTGACACCGGCGATCATCGTCACCGCAATCACACCCAGCCACTCACTTGCATACCCTAACCAGAATTTGATATCCAAATTACCCTACCCGCCTTTCGCAATTTTACGGACTTTTTTTTCAGGTTCAACTTGTGGAAGCTCCGGTTCAGGTATAGTAGGTGACTCGGGGGATTTCTCCTCCAGATGCAAGTCCACCGTATCTTCCATGCGCACCTGCCCGCGCAGAAACGCCCCCTCTTCCGTTGAAAAGGACACAACCACCACGTCGCCCCACACCCGTCCGGTAGAACGGATCTCCAGTTTTTCGGCGGTGATGTTTCCTTTCACAGCCCCCGCCACAACCACATTGTTCGCACGAAGGTTCTGGCAGCTCAATCGCCCGGTTTCGCCGATAACCACGAGCCCCCTGATGGAAATTTCTCCCTCAAAGGTACCCTCAATGCGGATGCCGCCCTTGCCGCCCAGGTTGCCCGTCCAATTAATGCCGGGACCCAGAACCGAAGTCACCCGTTCGATGACGGGTTGTGACGTTGGATCATTGATCGTTGTTTTTTTAAACATCATTCCCTCCGCACCGGTTATGCTCTCAACTCAACTGGTCCGCAGGCCAGATAGTACCCGCCCTGACGATGCCATTTTGGGGAACATCCGCTTTGACCACGGCACTGTTGCCGATGCGCGCCCCGGCACCAATGGTGACATGCAGGTTAATCGTCGCGCCCATGCCCACCAGCGAACGCTCATTCACATTCACCGCGCCAGCAAGGATCGCCCCGGGTGAAATATTCACATAGTCGCCCAGCGTGCAATCATGGGATATGATCGCGCCGGTATTGATGATGCAGCCGAAACCAATAGTCACATCGCTTCCAATGTAAGCATTGAAAAAGAGTTGTCCGCCTTCGCCAACGATTGCTCCCGGTTCGATATACGCCCGCGGGTGCACCACCGTGGGGCAGGTAAAGCCCGTTGCTTTTAACCTGTCGTACACCGCCAGCCGGGGGGCAATGTTCCCAATTCCCCCAACCGCGTTGATGGCTTTGTTGATCCCCTTTTTTTGCAGCTCTGAGAGGAGCGCGCCGCCGCCCAAAACCGGCACACCCATCACCTGTGTTCCCGCAGCCAGCCCATCATCCACGATCCCAACGACCGTATTTTTCCCCTCCGCGCGGATCAGGTCGATCAGCGATTTGGCATGCCCGCCGCCGCCGTAAATGATCAGGGCATTCGGCGCGCTGGTGACCTCGATGGGCGTCACCCGGGCGAGGATGAAAGCCTCGGTGATCAGTTGGTCAGTGGGCAAAGCCGCAAAGTCAAGGTGGTGCTGCCGCGCCAGTGCCAGCGCTGGTTGGGTAATGCGCAATCCCTGCGGCGGCTCGCTGCTGTCCTTACCCGGTTTATCCTTCGTTTTCTCTGCCGCTGGAATGATAGCATTGACGCTCTCGGCAATGAAACACAATCCCTGCCCTGCCGCCAGGGTATCCCCTTCTTTTGCGGATAAACCGAGAATGTAACCTCCGCAGTCCGCCACCAACTCCAGGGTGGATTTTGTGGTTTCAAAAACCGCCAGCACATCTCCCTTGTTCACCTTTTGGCGTTCCTTAACGAATAACTGCACCAGCGCAGAATCGGATTCATTCGGATTGACCAGCGGTACAAAGACTTGTGTGAGTTTATCCATTTTTCCCTGCCAGTTTTCTCACCGCATCCACAATATTATCCACTTGCGGAAGCGTGCCGGTTTCAAGTGTTAAGGCTGCCGGGACGGGCGTATCCTTGGCTGCCACCCGGCGTACACCTTTAAGTTTTGCGCCAAGCTGTTCAGCGCAGCGGGTTGCCACTTCGGCGCCCCAGCCTGATGTTCGTGTACCCTCTTCAACCGTGACCAAGTACCCGGTCCGGGCGGTAGATTCAGCCAGTGTCCCCACATCAAATGGGGATAGTTTAGTGGGGATCACCAGCCGGCAGAACTGTTCATGTTCGAAAGCAAGTTTGTGCATTGCCTGCAAACACAATTCGCTCATATATCCGTAGGCGGCAATGGTGCAGGCGGGATGCGGGGCACCCTTCACCTCAACGGTGCGCACCGGAAAGCGCTGCTGCTGATCCGTTGATTCGTAAACCTCTTCCACCACAAAATCCTGCAACTGCGCATCCGTTTGTAACTGTAATAGATATTGTGCCTTATTTTCGATAAAAACTACCGGATCTTGCGTTTCGAGGATCAGTTTTGCCAACAGTTCCCCCGGCTCAGCAGAACCACGCGCCAGCAGATGATTGGGAGCAATCACGGTCAGACCAGGGATGCCTAAAAACAACTTTTCCAGCGTCTGCGAATGGGTGGGACCATAACCGCGCCTGCCGCCCATCGGGGTGCGGATGACGAGCGGAAGCCTCACCGTGTCATTGTACATCCATCGGAATTTGGTGATATGGTTGACCAGTTGATCAGCCATGAGCGTAATGAAGTCCCCAAACATCACCTCAACCACCGGGCGGTACCCGCGCAGCGCCAGTCCGGCTGCCACGCCAGCCAACCCTGCCTCGGAAATGGGGGTAGTGACCACCCGCTGCGGGTATTTTTCTGAACAGCCCTTGGTCACTTTAAACGCACCGCCGTAGGGGTCGAGGATATCCTCGCCGAGCAAAAGTACATGCTCATCCGCAGCCAGGGCTTTCAGAAGCCCGGCATTGAGCGAATCCAGCACGCTGCGGCTCATAGTATATCTTCCTCAAACTTCGCCGGGGGATCAGCTAGCGCCTGCTCGAATGCCAGGCGGACTTCCTCCTCAACCTCGCTGTCAACGACCCTGACCGCTTCTGCCGGCAAGCGCGCCTCAGAAATTTTCAAGGGATCGCGTTGTTCTTTTATGGCGGCGACCACTTCCTCCGGACGGGTGTCATCCCCTTTGGAGTGCGGTCCAAAACGTTCCGTGTTCAGAATCAACGCCCGCGGCGAAAGCTCCTCATGCACCTCGGCATACAACTGGGAGGCTTCAGTGGCAATTTCCAGCACATCGCTCGTATCCAGTTCCACTGCGGGGATCCCAAAGGCTTCAAAACGCTGCGAGATACTGCCGGCAAGCGCAAACTCAGATGGGGTTGTCTGGGCTATGTGGTTGTTTTCCACAACGATCAGCAAAGGAACCTGCCAGAGGCTGGCCATATTAAACGCTTCATATATGACCCCCTCCCCAAACGTGCCATCCCCGATGAAAACGGTTACGGAGGTGTCTTTTCCCTTGCGTTTTTCCGCCAGCGCCATGCCCGTGGCAATGGGTACGATGCCGCCCTGCACCCCATTGGAATATAAATTGCGCCAGTGGATGTGCTGCGATCCGCCCCGGCCGCCGCAAATACCGGTGCTGCGCCCCATCAGTTCAGCAAACAATGCGCGCATATCGCCGCCATACGCCAGGTAATGCCCATGGCAGCGGTGGTTGGTGACGATCACATTTTCCGGCAGCATCTGCGAAATGACCCCCACAGCGTCTGCTTCCTGCCCAAGCGAGGTGTGCGTGGTGCCAGAGAACAAGCCGCGTTTGAACTGCTCGAGGATGGTTTCCTCAAAACGGCGGATGCGCAGCATGCTGCGGTAATGTGTTGCTTCCTGATCACTCACAATTCGCTGTCTTTCATCATGGCGTTAAACCGCCAGGGGATGCTTTTCCAGGGTTCAGGTACTGAACCAATGCCAATGCGCGTTCCGGTGACCACCCGCGCATCCGGGATTGGCTGTGCTTCCTCGATCCATAAACCTGAACGCGTGTCCGTCACGTCCACGCCATTCATTGCACCGGTAAGCGCGAGCGCCTGGCAGATCTTGGCCGGCCCATTGCACCACTGGCTTTCAAGCCTGCCGCTCCTGTTTGCAGCTATCAACTCGATTCCTTCCGCCGGCATAACCGCGCGCAGCAGCACTGCAGCCGGAAAGCCATCATCGCCGGTGACAACATTCAGCAGCCAGTGCATGCCATAGGTGAAGTAGATGTATGCCCTGCCAGCCTCCCCATACATCACCTCAGTCCTGGGGGTTCTCCCATGCCGGGCATGGCAAGCCAGGTCTTCTTCACCGCGGTACGCCTCGGTTTCCACAATGATGCCGGAAACACGCCGATCCCCGATCTGCCGAACCAGGCGCATCCCTAGCAATTCACGAGCCACAAGCGTAACTTCTCGTTGGTAAAAACGCCGGGGCAGGATGAACATTAACGTATTATACCCAATCAATAGCAGGGATTCTTGGTGCGATGACTCGAGGGGAATCAGGCTTGAACGGGCATGATCTCGCGTTCAAGGGTGGTCTTTAGCCCTTCCGCAAGCGTTGTCTTCGGTTCAAAGCCAAGTTTTTCACGCGCCAGGGTGAGGTCAGCACACAGGCGGCTTAAACCGCCTTCATTGCGGCGATTGTAAACAATTTCCGGATTTCCGCCGGTTACTTCTGCCGCCAGGCGGGCAAGTTCTTTAACGCTCACCTCGCTGCCGCTGCCTACATTGATCGTCAGCGTGTCCACTTGCGGGGCGGTTGCCGCAGCCGCCATGGCATCGACCACGTCATCTACATAGATATAATCGCGTGTTTGTTCACCATTACCATGAATAACAATGGTGCCATTTTCCCATGCCTGCCGCAGGAAATTGGGGATCACAGGCGTGTGCACCGGGGGATGATGCTGACCGGGTCCGTACGCGTTAAAGACGCGCAAGCAGACGGTTTCGATGCCCCACAGGGCTCCGATGGATTTGGTGTAGTATTCAGCAGCCAACTTGGATACCGCATAAGGCGTGCGCGGGTTGGGAATTGCATCCTCGGTGACCGGCTGAACCGCCTGGTTGCCATATACCGTGCCCGAGGAGATGAGCACCACGCGCCTGACCCCCACATCGCGCATGGCTTCCATCAGCGTTACCGTGCCGCCTACATTTACTTGATTATATTCACGGGGGTAGAGCACCGATTCAGGAACAATGACGCGTGCTGCCAGGTGATACACACAATCCACACCCTGCAGGAGCGTCCATAATTTTGGGCGGTCATTCACATCCCCCCGGGTGAATTGAACCGCCGGAGCCAGCACCTTCGGGTCGCCGGTTGAGAGGTCATCCACCCCTTGCACCGTGTGTCCTTCAGCCGCCAACCGGTTGGAAAGCGCTGAACCCAAAAAACCGGCTGCTCCTGTGATCAAAAATCGCATCAAACCACCTTACCTGTAATGTTCCTGGTGCCGTGCCATCCCATGCTATCTTGTTTGGCACGGTACTAGATTATAGCATGCAGCCGAAAGCCGAACCTTTCAATGACTTTTCTTCTCCAGGAGCGCTTGCTTTTCTGCCGGGTCGAGAAAAGCCGTCGTCAAAGCATTCTGCTGCGCCTGCCGGCACTGGGCGCGTGACAAGCCAGCCAGGGGGGCGGCGACGTTGAATTCATAATGTAAATCAATGGCACTGATGCCCGGATCATCTGTGTTGATCGTTGCGGGTAAGCCCTTCTCAAGGAAAAACCGCAGCGGATGAGCAGCATAGTCGCTGACCGTGCTGGTTTGCACGTTGCTGGTCAGGTTGCACTCGATCCCTATTTGCTGCTCGCGCATGTACTCGATGAGTTGCGCATCTTCAGGCGCGCGGACGGCGTGCCCGATGCGTTCAGCACTCAGCTCCCGGATCGCCTGCCATATGGAGGCTGGTCCATCTGCCTCGCCGGCGTGAACGGTGACATGCCAGCCGGCATCCCGCGCCAGCTTGAAATGCTCAATAAACAACGCTCCCGGGAAGTGCGCTTCATCGCCGGCAAGGTCAAGCCCGCAGAAGTAGTTCTTATGCGCCAGCAGAGCGTTTAACTCCTTGAGCGCAATTTCCGGACCGTAATGCCGCGATAATATGCCCACCTGGTTAGCCCGGATTCGAAAATCCAGTTCCCCGTGCTTCACCCCATCGGTCACGGCTTCGATGATTCCCACCGGGTTGAGCGCGTGCGCCTGCGCCATGAACCACGGGCTGTAACGCAGCTCGATGTAATCCAGCCCTTCTTTGGCGGCGTCTTCAACGTTTTCATAGGCAACCCTGCGGCAGGCATCGTAATCCACCAGCACGCCGGTCATCCACTTGAATTTTTCGATGAATTGCATTACCCCCGGCTGCGGCGTGGATACCTGAACGTAAGGACGCAGATCCTCGACTGTTTTTGCCGGCAGGGGCAGGTTATGCTGTAATCCAAGCTCAAGGATGGTCTGCAGGCGCAGGCTGCCATCCAAATGATGGTGCAAGTCAATGAGTGGAAGCTTTGGGTCGATCATGGATTCCATAGTTATTTCTCCCGAAGGGACACCAGGGTGATCCCTTTTCCTTTACAATACTTGATCAGTTCGTCCACAACGGCATCCGGCGGATAGGTGAAATACAATGTGCTTGAGGGAACCTCGCCTTCAAGGACCATCCCGCCCCAGGTGATCCATTCCCCTTTTGGCAGATGACCCACCAATTCCTTGAAGGCATCGATCCCGACCACCGTCACCTTGATCAACTCGGTTTGGGTGAACGTGTTTTCCTCCGCCAATATCTCATCAAAGCTCTTTTGCCGGTTCGTACCTGAGAGCAGGGTAAAGACCCAATCGCCGTCCTTTTGCCACGTAACCAGTTCATAGCCTTTTGTGGCTAACGGATACTTTGGCGCCAGCGCACTGATTTCAAGTGTGGCAATTTTCACCGGGGTCGGGGTCTTGCGGGGAGTTGCTGTCGCTTCTGGAGTATCCGGTGTTGCAACACCCGCTGCGGTTGAAGACAGCGAAGGTTGCAGCGTCGCTGAACTTAATGGCGACCAGTTGGAACGCGTCGCCTGGCGCTGGCATGCAGCCAGCAGCAAAACGGAAACGAATATAACTGCGATGCAGAGTTTCTTTTCAATTTCGTGTCTGCCGGGTTTGACTGAGTTTTTCATCAGCAGGAACCCTGGCTTTCTGCATCCCCCACATCGTGCGACATCAGCACGATTTCAGGGCGCTTGACCCAGCCGCCGATCATCCAAAATGCTAAACCGGATTCATTGCTGCCATACACCATGATGTGACATTTGTGGATGCCCTGCGCAGCCAATGCCCGGAGGGTGCATGCCACAAGCCTGTTCCCGATGCCGCGGCGGCGCTTGGCGGGGTCTACCGCCAGGTGGTACAGGTATCCGCGGCGGCCGTCCGAGCCGCACAGGCAGGTGCCGACCAGGCTGCCCTTCTCGCGGGCGATAAAATTGAGTCCAGGATTCTTTTCGATAAAGGCGAGCAAGGGCGCGCGTTCATCAGCATCGCTTAAACCGATTCCCTCACAGCGCTGCCAGAGTGCCAGGGCTTCATCATAATCTTGCGGAGAGAACGCTGCAATCTCAACCATCATTTGGGATCCGTTTTCGAATTGTCCAAAAGTGGTTTGCGGGGTTTCTTCGCCGGTTCGGCAGGGAAGGCTCCCCATTGCACGCGGCTGGCATCGTATTGCGTGCGGGGTTCCTTGATCTCATCCGGGTAGCCTACAAAAATCAGGTTCAATGGCTTGACGCCCTGCGGCAGGTTTAAGATTCGCACCACCGGGCGGGTGAACAAGGTGACCGGGTGAATTCCAACCCAGACCGTCCCCAGCCCCAGGGATGTGGCAGCCAACAGGATATTCTCGGTGGCGGCACTGCAATCCTGCACCCAGAATCTATCTCCTGATTTGTTCCGCTGCATGCGCTCGCTGCCAAGCACACAGATAGCTGCCGGCGCGTTGATGCGCGCAAATGGCGTGCTTCTGCGCAATTCCGCGAGGGTATCCGGGTCGGTGATGACCACAAATTCCCAGGGCTGCGCGTTGGTGGCGGTGGGTGCAGCCATAGCCGCTTTTAGTAACGTCTCCAGAATCTCTTTTGATACCGGCGTATCTTTGTACTTGCGGATGCTTCGCCGCGAATAGATCACATCGATCAGATCGGTCATGGTTGTTCCTCATTTTTCTTCGGCAGTTGGTCCCCGGCGACGAGATGAAAATGCAGGTGCGGGAAGGTCTGGTTGGCGCCGCCATTCATGATCAGCCGGTAGCCTGCCGGTTCCAGTTCAAAGTCGCTGATCATTGCCTGGGTTAACCGGATGAAATCCGCCATGATGAGTCCGTCCTCACTGGGCAACGCCATCCAATTTGTTACATTTGCCCTGGGCAGAATGACGAGGTGAACCGGGTAAAGCGGAGTTGGATGCACGTACACCACCCAGTTCGATGTTTTACGCAGAGGCTTCAGCGGAAGCAAGCCCGGGCAATGGTTCAAAGCCCAGGAAAAAACATCCCGGGTTACTTTCCAGTTTACTGCCTTGCGAATTGCTTCTTCAAGTCCGGCTCTCACGCTGCCCTCAAATCATTTCGCTTATTATACGGTTGATTGACAGGGGCGTATAACATCAATATAATCGGATAGATATTGTCTGATTAAGGAGATCCTGTGTTCGCCAATGTCAAACGTGAATACCAAAAAGCATTTTTCTTAAGTCTCTTCACCATCCTCGCCAACCTGGTGGAAGGGACATTTTCCACCATCCTGGGGCAAAAAGACGGCACCCTGGCTTTGTTCGGTTTTGGGATGGATAGTTTTATCGAAGTGTTCTCCGCCATCGGCATCTCGGTGATGATCCTGCGTATCGCCCGGTCCCCCGAATCGCCGCGTTCACGTTTCGAAACAGTGGCGCTGCGCATCACCGGGGTCAGTTTTTATCTGCTCACTGCCGGACTGGTTGTTACGGCAGGGCTGAACATTCTCCAGGGGTCAAAACCTGAAACCGCATTGAGCGGGTTGATCATCTCCATCATCTCGCTAAGCGTGATGGTCTTTTTGTACCGCGCGAAACTGAATGTTGGGCGTAAACTGGATTCCGATCCGATCATTGCCGACGCCAATTGCACGAAGACCTGCATCTATATGTCGGTGGTGCTGCTGGCTTCGAGCCTGGTCTACATGCTCACCGGCTTTGCCTACATTGATCTTATCGGCGCGCTGGGTATCGCCTGGTTCTCCTTTTCCGAGGGGCGCGAGGCGTTTGAAAAAGCCGCGGAGAAAGCAGTTAGCGAATAATAGAAGGCGACCCATTGGCCGCCTTCTACAGCGTCACTGTTTTGCCCACACGCGGCGGTCTTCCTCTTTTTCAGGATCAAGGAAGTGCGGGTCAAGCGCCGGCTGGGTTTCCCGCCCGCGCGCCTGCCACATTTTTCGCGCCAGTGCAAACGGGTCATTTTTTACTCCCTGGCGGGCAAAATACTCACAGACGCGGGTCACATCCCGGGTAAAGATGCGCCAGGCATTGGCATTCTCATCCGGGTGGATGGCTTGCGGGAAATCGATCAGTTTGACCGCTCCCTCCCAGTAGAGGATGTTATAAGCCGATAGGTCCGCGTGGATGCGGTTATGAGCGAGCATTACCTCGATGTTGTGCATCACGCGCTGGAAAAGGGGCCGGGCTTCCGTGACGTTCAGGCTCACTTCATTCAAGGCAGGCGCGGCGCCGGATTCGTCACCCACATAGCCCATCAGGATGGTATTTTCGCTGCTTGCCAGCGGCTGCGGTATATCCACTCCAGCAGCAAAGAGAATCTGCATGGTCTTAAGCTCATGCCCCAGCCAGGAAGTGTGCATCAACTCCTGCCCATACCTGGTTCGTTTAGCCATGGCGTGCAAGGCGCGGTCATCCAGGATCACTTTGCCATCGCCGCCCAGTTTGCTGCGCCCTTCACGGTAGATGTGATCCTTTTTTAGATTCCGGAACTGGCGCGGACGGTACACCTTGGCTGCCAGCAGGTGGTTGGGCTGATCGGTTTCCGTGCGGCACAGGTAGACCGAAGCCTCCTTGCCGCCCTTGACCAGGCGCAGGATATCATCAAACCACTTCTGGTCATAAAGGTCGCTCAGTGAGTCCAGCAGCCAGGCAGATTCATAGCGCGAGGCGGCGTAGGTGAATTTGTAACCGCTATCAGCCTGGAAGCCAAGCGCCTGGCTGACCTCCGGGGAGAGTATGGCTTTATCCTGCCGCACCATCCCCTTCGTTTTGTCAAAATCAATTTTTGAATTTCGGATCGACGCAGGCATCCCCATCTCTTCCATGTCCAACGCCACATCCACTTTGTGTAAATTTTTCTTGCTCATCTTCAAATAGCTCCACTATTTTTAAAACAAAAACCACAGGTACGCGCACCTGTGGTTTGGGGGTGATTTTGTTAAGTTACATCCACAACCAGGTGAAAGGTGCGCAACAATACACGGCATGCTCTACTCTGACTCTTGTCATATTGTTGTTCCTCCTTTCACATTTAAGATAATTTAGTTTACCGATGTTCGGATAAAACGTCAATGGGCAATTTTTTTTCGCGTCACCGGAAGAACCATTTCTCCGCTAATTACGCGAAGAAGCGCTAAGCGAAAACCAAAATTCCACCTACGGATGCCACAAATGCGTACGAATCGTTTTTATTAAAATTGTTCATGCGCGACCATTGGCGAATTTGGTAGATTAACCTTTGCCCTTTTTTAGCGTTGTTTAGCGTCATTAGCGGATAAGGTCTTCCTTTCGGTTCATTCGTGAAATTCGTGGATAAGTTCTTTTTATGCTATAGTCAACTCATTCGGACAGATGAACCAAAAGATCAACGAAACTTTTGCCGCTTTACAATATCCCAATTACCGCCTCTGGTTCGGAGGCCAGGTGGTTTCGATCATCGGGACCTGGATGCAGTCAACCGCCCAGGGCTTCCTCATCTATCAACTCACCCAATCCGCCGCCTTCCTGGGGATCGTTGGTTTTGCTTCGGGGATGCCTACCTGGCTGTTCACCCTCTACGGAGGGGTCATTGCAGACCGCATCAACCGGCGCAAGTTGCTTATCATCACCCAGACGATGATGATGGTGCTGGCATTTGTGCTGGCGGTGCTGGTGTTCACAGATCTTGTTGAACCGTGGCACATCATCGTGCTGGCGTTCCTGCTGGGGATCGCCAACGCCTTCGATGCGCCCGCGCGCCAGTCGTTCGTCATCGAGATGGTAGGGCGGGATGTGATCACCAATGCGGTTGCGCTGAATAGTTCCATCTTCAATATCGGGGTGGTCATCGGACCGGCGATTGGGGGCTTGATCTACAGTTGGGTCGGACCAGCCTGGTGCTTCACCATCAATGGCATTTCCTATGTTGCGGTCATCAGCGCATTGGCCTTGATGAAGCTGGCAGCCTTGCCAAAACCTGCCGGGAATGGAAAAACAACCCGGACTGATTTCATGGCGGGTATCCGCTACGTTCTCGGAAACAAAAATGTCCTCACGCTTGAAATCGTGGTGCTGGCTGCTGCCATATTTGGTTTCGGGATGATGACATTGATCCCGGCATGGGCGTCGGCGGTGCTGCACGGGGACGTGCGCACCAATGGCTGGCTGCTATCCGCCCGCGGTGTTGGTTCACTCATCGGGGGTTTGATGATCGCCTACCTGGGATCGCGGAACATCAGGGGCAAGATCTGGTTTATCGGAAATTTGATCATGCCGATAGGGCTCATTTTGTTCAGTATTTTTAAGGTGCTTCCGGTCTCATTGATCACACTGGTTGTGCTTGGCTGGAGTTTTATGGCAGTGGTTAATACCACCAACGCCATGATCCAATCCTGGGTGCCCGATGAATTGCGCGGGCGGGTGATGGCAGTGCATGTGCTCATCTTCATGGGGAGTTCGCCCATCGGCTCACTGCTTTCAGGGACGCTGGCGGAAAAATTTGGCGAGCCGGCAACCGTGTTGATCAACGCGGGGATGCTGCTCCTCATCACCTGGCTGGTGATTTTCCTGCGGCCCGGGATGAGGCAGTTGGAATGATTTTCCTCTCAACCTCAAACTCCGATTCTTGCAAATTTCTGACACACTGCCGCTATAATATAGGATAAATAATATCTTTTTCATCTTATCGGTATGGCTCTGCAAAGGATGTTCAAATGATTCCAATTGACAAGATACCAAGCGAAGAGGTCACCCCCGAGGTACTCTTTTTATCGCGCCGCAAATTCATACGCCTGGCAGCCATGTTCGGCACCGCTTACGCCCTGGCAGCCTGCGGGGTCGCGCCAACCGCTACCGGAACGCCAGCCTCCGGTGAATCCCCCACCCCCACAAGCGTTGAATTTACCGACACGCCAACGTCCTACCAGGACATCACCAATTACAACAATTACTATGAATTCTCATTCACCAAAGAAGAAGTCGCTAAAAAAGCCGCGGGGATGGTGACTGCGCCATGGCCGGTGGAGATTGGCGGCTTGGTGGACAAGCCTCAGACCATCGACGCAGCGGACTTGATCGCGCGTTACCCGGCTGAAGAACGCACCTACCGCATGCGCTGCGTGGAGGGCTGGTCGATGGTGATCCCGTGGAACGGCTTTTCGCTCTCACGGTTACTGAATGAAATCGGCGTCCAACCCGGGGCAAAGTTCATCCGCTTCACCACCCTTTATGACCCCGAGCGCATGCCCGCCCAGCAAAATGACTTTTCTCCCTGGCCTTACGTAGAAGGCTTGCGCCTGGACGAAGCCTACCATGACCTCACCATCCTAGCCAGCGGTGTTTACAGCAAGCCATTGCTGCCTCAGAATGGCGCTCCGCTGCGACTGGTGGTTCCCTGGAAGTACGGCTTTAAGAGCATAAAAGCAATTGTAAAGATCGAACTCGTCCCCGATCAACCGCTCTCCTACTGGTCGGCTATTGCGCCGCAGGAATATGGCTTTTACTCCAATGTGAACCCGGGCGTAGACCACCCGCGCTGGTCGCAGGCCACGGAACGGCGCATCGGCGAAGACAGGCGCCGCCCCACCCTGATGTTCAATGGTTACGCCGACCAGGTAGCCTATTTATATGAAGGAATGGACCTGAGAGTAAATTACTGATGAAAAAAATCAAACCAAACTGGCTGAAAATCATTGTCAATGCGCTTGCGCTCGTTCCGCTCACCTGGCTGCTCATCTCCTGGGCAGTCGGCAGGCTGGGAGCTAACCCCATCCAGCGTGCCCAGGTCTTCCTGGGGGATGTTGCGCTGATCCTGTTGTTGACCTCGCTATCCATCACGCCGCTCAAGAATATCACCGGGTACGCAAAGCTCGGCAAGCTCAAGCGACCGGTGGGGCTGCAGGCTTTCTACCATGCCACCCTGCACATGGCGATCTTCATTGCCGTGGATTACGGATTCTCATTCAAGTTCATCTGGCAGGCATTCCTGCACAACTGGTACCTGTGGGCCGGGCTGCCGGCCTTCCTGATTCTGCTTGTGCTGGCAATCACATCTCTTAAATCGCTCAAGGTCAAACTCGGCAAAAAGTGGAAGCCGCTGCACCGCTTCGTGTACCTGGCTGGCGTGCTGGCGGTGATCCACTACCTGCTGGTGATGAAAGGCGGTTCTGCCGTTTTCGGTGCAACCACCATCAAACCGCTGATCGCCGGGGTCGTGCTCCTCCTAGGATTGATCGCGCGGCTGCCTTTCAAAAAATGGTTCCGGCGTGCCGAGCCCAAGCAACCAGACCCGCTCATGTTATGATATTCGATGGGGCTACTTTTTTAGCCTCATGAGGATGGTTCCATGAGCAGCAAACGAATTGTGGTAATCCTGGTCACCCTTTGCCTGTCGCTTTTGCTGGGCGCTTGCAGCCTTGGCAACGACAATTCCAACGAGATCCTCGGCATAGACCAGACCGCCATCGCACAGACGGTGGTGGTGCTGCAAACCCAGCTCGCGGTGCAACTCGCGCCCCAAGCAGACCCCACCGCCACACTCAGCCCCAGCGCTACCGCAGCACCCACCCCACAGCCCACCTTGACCCCTGATATTCTCACCACCCCGGGTCCGCTGTACAAAGCCGGCCCGGTGACCGATGTGACTTACATCGATAACACGGAGGTTCAGCCGGGCACAGCATTCATCAAGACCTGGCGAATCCAAAACAGCGGCACGGCTGCCTGGACGCCGAATTTCAAGGTCGTGTTCTTCAGCGGCGACGCCATGGGGGGACCGGCTTCGCAGAGCCTGGGCAAGACGGTGGCTCCCGGCCAGAGCATCGACATTTCCATTTCGCTAGTTGCCCCGGCAAACCAGGCCACCATCCGCGGCAATTGGATGCTCGAAACTGATGGCGGCATACGCTTTGGTATCGGCGTCAATGCCGATGCCCCCTTCTGGGTGCAGATCGTCACCAGGAACTCGTTTGCAGTGACGTCAGCCAGCGCCAACGGGCCGGCATCCTGGAGCGGCACCTGCCCCGGCACGCTGCCCCTCACCGCCACCATCAGCAGTGACGCCGCCGGCAA
>JAYRQY010000157.1:0-11336 GCA_041910365.1 Anaerolineaceae bacterium
CTTGTTTAGGCTTGAATTGTTCATTGAATGCCTTGAGTTCCGGCCATTCCTCCTGGAGTTCCAGCAGTGCCTGGCGCAGCAGGGCAGCGGGGTCGAGTTCCTGGTGGATCAGGTCGCGGCGGGCTTTGAGCAGGCGGGCGAGGGCAGGCGCATTGCGCCCCACGCTGTCCAGCAGGTTGAGCTGCTCATCAAAGGAGCGCGTGGCGGATTGCTGTTCGGCGGCTTCGTGGATCAGCCGGCGCAGGATCTCGATCTCGCGGTCAAGACCTTCGAGTGTGGACGGTGTGCGTTGGGTCATTTTCCTCCTATCAATATAGAATGAATGTTCTATGATGATAGATAGAGTGTACCGGAAAACGCCCGAATTTAATACTTCCAGTTTGGCAAATTTAAAGCCAAAAACTTGCCAAATTGGCAAGTTTTTAAGGTTTGTCTGATGTTACCCAGGATTTATGCTGTCAGGCGGTTTTCGTCAGTAACCATCCTCAGGATTACGTTTTTCACTGAACCGCCGATGGATTCATATGTTTATCTCTGCGGTTCTGCGTGAAACCCGGTGACAGCGAGGTCAATTCCCCAGTCGCTCCTGCTGCGGACATTCCCTGCCGCTTACCATTTGCTCTTGGGTTCGCCGTATTTTTCCACGATTCGTTCAAAAATGAATTGCTCATCAGGGGATATGCTGACGATCTGAAAACCGTGAACATATTCCTGAGGGTTAACGGGATCCGGGTTGCTCCAGACGGCTTTGGCATAGAACACAATAAACGACTTTTTTGAAAACTCAGGCGTCAGATCCAGGCGCATGTGGTAGACGGAATTGAGCAATACACTCTTCTGGCTTTCAAGTTTAAAACCCTGCGTACTGATGTCGGAAAGATAGCCAATGCTTTCATGGGTGCGGTTATCGAATACAGGCATGTAATAACCAAACTTGGACCGGTTGCTAATTCTTCGTTCAATTGACATGGCTTGTCCTTTCACTCGGTCGAAAATAAGTGCGCGTTCCAGGTAACCCGATCATCAGTCAGGAGAAAGAGAATGCGGGATGCATGTACAGCCTTTTCAGAGATTGTCATCAGTGACCGTCGTCCCACTTGGACGCATCCCCCACTCATCATTCACCCCAATTCAGCATCACAAGATACAAATGTACCGTTTCTGTTTCACATTGCTAGTTCTTGTACATTGTTCTTGTATATTATTATGCATTATTTTTCAGATTCTATAACAAAAATTTATGGTCCATTTTATTTGGTTTAAGGTTTTCATTAGTGTTCATTAGCGGTCATTAGCGGATAACAGGTTTAGGTTTTTATTCGCGTTCATTAGCGGTTAGCGGTTTTTTTGTTATGGTTTTCATTCGCGTTGATTCGCGTTCATTAGCGGATAACAGGTTTTGGTTTTTATTAGCGTTTATTAGCGGACAAGACTTTGCAGTAACTGAGTGTCTGTCAGCATCAGGGCTCCAGTGCGAATTCAAAATTGACGCTCGCCGCCAGCGGCAGGGTGATCTTTTGGGCTGCGGGGATCTTGCCCAGAAGGTTGCAGTTGGAATCGACCGCGTTGCTCTCGCAGCCATACGAGTTGACGCCGATGACCCATTCCCCATCCATATCCGGGGGAAGATACAGGTACCATTCTCCCTGGGTGTTAGTACTGGAAACGTCTTCCCGGTCGGGGCTTGGCTCGGTGACGCTGGCGATGCTCACCCCGATCCCCGAGGCAGCACTTTTATCGGTGCGCCACACATGCCCGCGGAGCACCTGTGCATCCGGCACGGTGAAGATTGGAAGCGGAGTCACATCCCCGGTGAACTGCAGTCCGACCACGTTCATCCAGCCGGAGCGGTTATCAGCGGTCTGCACCAGCACCCAGTTGTTGCCAGGTTCACGCGCCAGCAGGAGCACCCTTTCGCCGGTGGCATACATGCGCAGAGTCTCGAACATGCGCCCGGGACCTGAACGCAGGAAGTAATTATCAAAAATCACCTCTGCCGGGATGGGATCGTAGGCTCTTGCCGTTGGGGTGTAAACCAGGGAAACGGTCGTGGGCGTGGGGAGCTGGACGGTGGGCTGCGCCGTCGGCAAGAGGATCAACGGCTCAAAAGTGGGGGTAGGGGTTGGCAGCGGCGCAGGGGTTGGGCGGCTGCAGGCTGCCAGTGCGATGATTCCCAGGAGAAGGGCGGTTATGCAGATGGTTTTTTTCATGAGATTCCTTTTCTATCTGTCTCAGCCATTAAGACGAGCGCTATGGCAAGTTGTTCCAATGGTCAAGCCGGGCGGTAGGGTTCTTCCCTGACCGCGTGACCAGCAATGATCTTGATGAATAGCAAAGGCGCAAGCCATTCGAAACCGGCGATGGGGGCGACCAGGTAAGCGTTCATAAGAATCACGCTGACTACGATTGCAACCGAAACTGGCCGGCGCAAATAAAGGGGGATACGCAGAATAATCCAGGCAGCGAGGAGAAGGAGGGTGTACCAGACCACGGCGAATAGCCAGTTCGTGCGGTCAAAGGCAAACCAAACGATCAACGGATAAACATGCAAAGCAGTGAAGAAGAGAGGATTTTTTACCAGGCGGAAATTCTCTTCCCCGGGTTGAACCGGAGAATGGTAAAAACGCTTGCAGGAGTTCAACGCGTTTGCCACCGCTCCGGCGCTGATATCGGCGGAAATAGCAATGGCTATGAGCCACTGCCACCAGTTCCAATGGACCATGCCTTTGATGCCCGCAAAGAGAAGTGCCAGGGGAACAAGCAAACCACTGGCATAAGCGATGATTTTTTCGCTTTTGGTCGCACCTGTTCCCATTAATTCATCAGGCTTGCCCTCGTAAGACCAATCGATCTTTGCATCCATAATCCTCCTCAATTCCCCGATCGTTGAATGATGCGCCAGGCGCACAGGGTAAGCCAGCGCGAGGGCACTTTCTTCTGGCCGAATTCCCAGTCCTTCCAGGCTTGCCATACGGATTCGAGGGTGAAGCGACCGTCAACATCCATTTTGGCGGTCATAACGCTCAGCATATCCCGAAAGCGTGCGTCACTTCTGGCAGAAGGAAAGCGTGAAAGAACATCCAGCACGTGCATAAGGTCATACCAGATGAAGGGTACCTTGAGCTTGCGGAAATCCGTGCCCATGTAAAAAATATAAGGATGCTGCGCCTGGCTGTTCTGCCATAAATCGAGCAGGGTTTCGATGCCGTGATTGGCAGCCGGGCTGTTGAGCAGATCCCCAGATACCGAGAGCAGTTTGAGCATCGCGAGGGTGGCAAAGGGGCATGGGTCTGATTTTTTGCCAGGACCACGCCAGTTGCCGAGTTCACGCGATACCGCGCAAGACCAGCCGAACTCCTGCGCCAATCCGGTGAGATGCTGGATGCCCTTGCGGACGCGGGCATCATCGGCCAGGCTGAAACATGAGAGGGCGTAGAGTATCAGCGGTGCATCACAGAGTGCCCATCCCCAAGTTTCCTGCCCGGGAGTACCGGGGGCTGTGGCGATGTTCAATGGCAATTGAAAGGGTCCGGCATTGTCCTGGTGCGCGAGAATGCGGTTTATGAGCAATTCCAAACCGGGGTCAGCAGCCTGCATACCCAGGTCGGCAAGGAAGGTCAGTTTATGGAATGGCTGTCCGGCGCTCTTATGGCTGGCAATGACCGTACCCGGCCAATTGCCAAGTTCTGATACCAACCCCTGCACCAGGCTGTCATTCAGCATGCGGGAACGGGCTTGCGATACCAGTAAATCTTCCTCCGGTTGTTGCAGCAGGTCACGCCGGGTGCGGTACTCCACCCAGGCGGAACCTTGCAACAGCCAATCGAGCGGCGGATAGGCAGGAGCCATCTCAGGTTACTTGGCGAACAATTCGTTCTTGAGCCAATCACGCCATTGCTGGTCAAAGTCGGCATAGCTGATGCCAAAGGCAGCCTGCAGGGCTTCATCGTAATCCTGGTATTCGTCGTGGGCGCGGGCAAAAGCCCACACGCCATCCATACCGCCATACTTTTCGTTTAGGAACATCACCAGGGATTCAGCTTCGGCATACGCCAGCGAGATATTATTCTCAAGCAGGTAGATATGCCCCAAATCCTGCTGGTTGATGGTGACGGACTTATCCAGGATGGGGATGAGTTGATCAGGATCCAGTGCATCCTGGATCTCATAATAGCGGTCGCTGCCGCTGACGAACTCTGCCAGCCCTTCGCTGAACCAGTCCAGCAGTTTGCCGGCTTTGTCAAACGCGCGCTGGTGCGCCATATGGGTGTATTCATGGGTGAGCGTGGCTTGCAGGTCTGGTTGCCAGCCTGTTTCTTCGTCGTACCAGCCAAACGAGAAGGAGTTGGGGCTGAAGATGACCATTTTATCCGGCTCGCCATTGCCGCCGGTCTGGTAATAAGCCAGGGAATTGGGATCCGCATAGGGGTCCGCGCTGTAGCCGGGCAGGATCTCCACTTCGGCTTTCTCTTTCGGCAGCGCACCGAGCACTTCCTTCACCTGGAGGGCGGCGTTTTCCATGAGTGTAATGATCTCTTCATTTGTCGCGTCATTCCATGCGTAAAGAAGATAAGTGAATTGCTCGGTCTCTTTTTTGGTGGGGGTGCCGAACTGGGCTTCGGTGGGCTCCGAAAGCAGCCATTTGCCGTCCACCTGGCGGAAGAGCCAGTCGTGGGCGGTGGTGCCATCGCTGAGCAGATGCGCCTGTACGAACCCCAGCGGCATGCGCTGGATGGACTCCACGTCAAATGAGTAGGTATAGTATCCGGCATAAATGGACTGTTGGAAATCGGAGAAGCGGCTGCTGACCAGGCGCTTGAATGGCAGGTTTTCGGCATCCGTGACGCTCTGCAGCAGGGCCAGGTCGTTGGTGTTATACGCGCGGGCGTAATCCCCCATAGTTTGCTGGATGCCGCTGATGATCTCATCATCCGGAATGGCGGCAACTGCCAGCGCCGGGTCGGCGGGGGTGGGGGTGGCGGGGTGAAGAAGATTGCCGGCGGCATTGGTGAGAGTGGTGAAGAGCGTGCATCCGGTGAGCGTGAGAATGCTCAAACCGAGCAACGAGACGAGTAATACCTTTTTCCACTTTGTCGATGTCATTAGCCCATCCTTTTCCATTTAGTAAAAATTCTATCACAGCCGAAGTATTAATCTTTTATAAGAGTTTTCCGAAAAGGGTGGACAAAACTAGTTCGGCGTAGTATAGTTCGACCTCGAACTAAAAAAAGGATGATTATGGAAGAACTATTTGAGAGAAAATTCGAAGAACGGCACGCTCAATGGCGTGAAAAACTGGCGGAAATGGCCGGCGGCGAAGACATCACCGGGATCGAGATGGTCAATGTGATGCGCATGACGATGCATTTTATCGACGCCTGGGTTTCGCAGCACCCGGACCTGGCGGATCTCTCCGGTCCGCGCATGGGTATCTTAATGCGCCTGCTGGCGGAAGAGGACATGGGCAATACCCGGGGGATCAACCCCACGCTTCTCAGTCATTATCAAAATGTGAAGAAAAACACCGTCAGTTCCCTGGTGAATGGTCTTGAAGAGCAGGGGCTGGTGGAACGGGTGAACAACCCCGAGGACAGGCGCGGGTACTACATTCGCCTGACGCCCGCCGGACGGGAGCGCATTGTCGCCAGCATGCCCACCCGCATGAAATGCATCAACGTCATCACCGCCGGGCTTACCCGCGAAGAAAAGGAAGAGATGATTGCGCACCTCAACAAATTACGCACTTCGCTGATGGTATTACGCCATAACAAGATTAATTTCAATGAAATTACATGTAAAGACTAGAAAGGAAACATTGACCTCATGCTTCGATTAATGAAGTACCTCAAACCGTACTGGGTGTTGCTGCTGGCAGCGATCGCCCTGCTCTTCGGGCAGGCAATGGCTGACCTGGCTTTACCCAATTACATGTCCGAAATCGTGAACGTTGGCATTCAGCAGGGCGGCATTGAAAGCGCTGTTCCTGCTGCCATCCGCCAAAGCCAGATGGACAAAGCCACGCTCTTTATGACCGTAGATGAAAAGACAGAAGTTTTGGCAAATTACACGCTGGTGGATACCAGTGCAGCGGATTACAACATGCTGCTCGAAAAGTACCCGGCACTCTCAACCGAATCCGTGTATGTCCTTAACGAGATGGATGAAACAACCCAGTCAGTATTGAACCCCATCCTGGGGAAAACCCTGACCGTAGTCTATGCCATCCAGGAAGCAGCGGCTGACCCCTCCAAGGCGGCATTGCTTGGCGCAAATGCCGGGTTTGACCTTAGCCAGGTGCCTGCAGGGATGGACGTATTCACCCTATTAAAGATGATGCCGGCGGCGCAAGTTGAAAAATTGACCGCTGCCGTCAATGACAAGTTCTCTTCCATGAGCGACAGTATGATCACCCAGGCAGCAGCAGCGGCAGTGAAGGCTGAGTATGACGCGCTGGGAATGGATACTGCCAAAGTACAATCGGCGTACATCTGGCGCATCGGCGGCTGGATGATCCTGTACACTTTCCTTTCCGCACTCGCCACCATCATCGTTGGTTTTCTCGCCGCGCGCATTGCCGCCGGCGTTGCGAGGGACTTGCGCCGGGATGTTTTCAGCACCGTTGAAAGTTTCAGCAAAGCCGAATTTGAAAAGTTTTCCACCGCCTCCCTCATCACCCGCTCGACCAATGACATCACCCAGGTACAGATGACCCTGGTGATGCTCGTGCGCATGGTCTTTTACGCCCCCATCATTGGCGTCGGCGCAATCATCCGCGCCGTTGCCAAGAGCCCTTCCATGACTTGGATCATCGGGCTGGGCGTGGCACTGTTGCTGACCCTGATCATCATCGTGTTCATTATTGCATTGCCGCGCTTCAAACGCATCCAGAGCCTCATCGATCGGTTGAACCTGGTGACGCGAGAAGCGCTTTCGGGCATCATGGTCATCCGCGCCTTTAACACCCAGAATTTTGAACTGGACCGCTTCAAAAAAGCCAA
Source organism: Anaerolineaceae bacterium (assembly GCA_041910365.1). Lineage (GTDB taxonomy): Bacteria > Chloroflexota > Anaerolineae > Anaerolineales > Anaerolineaceae > UBA6107. Next base: position 6,999 of record JAYRQY010000157.1, read on the forward strand.
CACCGACCTCACCAGCAACAACCTTTTTGTCAACCGCATTATGGTGATCATGATGCCGATGATGATGCTCTTGATGAACGGTTTATCTGTGCTCATCATCTGGGTGGGGGCCAACCAGGTGGCGGCTTCAACGCTCCAGGTGGGCGATATGATGGCATTCCTCCAATATGCCATGCAGGTTGTCTTTTCCTTCCTGATGATGTCGATGATGTTCATCATCCTGCCGCGTGCTTCGGTTTCTGCCGGGCGTATTGCCGATGTGCTTGCGGTGAAGCCCAGTATCGTGGACCCGCAATCTCCAAGATCCTTTGACCCCGCCAAAAAAGGCGTGGTGGAATTCCGCAATGTCTCCTTCCGCTACCCGGATGCAGAAGAAAATGTGCTGTGCGGCATCACCTTTACCGCCAAGCCGGGTGAAACAACCGCCATCATCGGTTCCACTGGATCGGGCAAGTCGACCGTTGTCAACCTGATCCCGCGCTTTTTTGATGTGTCGGATGGCGTCATCCTTGTGGACGGAGTTGATATCCGCGAGGTGAGCCAGAAAGAACTGCGCGAAAAGATCGGCTATATCCCCCAACGCGGCATGCTCTTCTCGGGAACGATCGAAAGCAACCTGCGTTTTGCAGATGAAGCCGCCACCACTGAAAGGCTGGAGAAAGCCGCAGCCATTGCCCAGGCGACTGAATTCATCAAGTCCAAGCCGGAAGGGCTGCAATCGGAGATCTCGCAGGGGGGAGCCAACGTTTCCGGAGGGCAGAAACAGCGCCTGGCAATTGCCCGCGCGCTGGTCAAACAGCCTGAAATTTACATCTTCGATGACTGCCTCTCGGCGCTGGACTTTAAGACTGACCTGGCGCTGCGTAAGGCGTTGAAGAAAGAGACCGGTGAGAGCACCATGATCATCGTCACCCAACGCGTTGCCACAGTGAAGAATGCTGAACAGATCGTTGTGGTTGATGAAGGGGAGGTCGCCGGAATTGGAACCCATAAGGAACTCATGAAAACCTGTCAAACTTACCGCGACATTGCAACCTCTCAATTGAGCGAGAAGGAGTTGGCGCAATGATGCACACCTCGCAATCCTCACAATCTACAGCAAGACCCCGCCGTGCCATGGGCGGACCATTGGGCGGCGGACCTCCGGGGATGCTGCGCGGCGGCGAAAAGGCAGTTGACTTCAAGGGCACCATCACCAAGCTGCTGCGTTACTTGCAAGAATACCGCTGGCAATTGATCGTCGTCATCCTCTTTGCCATTGCATCCACCATCTTCTCGATCGTTGGACCCAAGATCCTTGGCAAGGCAACCACCAGGTTGTTCGAGGGGATCGTAGCCCAGTTTGCCGGTACCGGCGATGGAGTGGACTTCGTCTACATCGGCAACATTCTTCTCTGGCTGATGGGACTCTACCTGGTTTCGGCAGTATTTGCCTACATCCAGGGCTGGATCATGACTGGTGTATCGATGAAGATCACCTACAAGTTCCGTGAGGATATCGCCGAAAAGATCAACCACCTGCCGCTGCGTTACTTTGACGGCACCAACCAGGGTGAAGTGCTTTCGCGCGTCACCAACGACGTTGACACCGTCAGCCAAACGCTCAACCAGGGCATGACCCAGATCATCACGTCAGTGACCACCGTGCTGGGCGTGCTGGTGATGATGTTTTCCATCAGTTGGTTGATGACGCTGGTTGCGCTCGTTATCCTCCCCATTTCAGCGGTGCTGATCCTGGTGGTCGTCAAACGCTCACAGCGGTACTACAAGCAGCAGCAGGATTACCTCGGCCACGTGAACGGACATATTGAAGAGATGTTCGGCGGGCATGTGGTGATGAAGGCATTCAATGGCGAAGAGCGCAGCATCGAGAAATTCAATGGCATCAACGGCACCCTCTATGATTCTGCCTGGAAGTCACAGTTTTTCTCCGGCTTGATGATGCCGATGATGAATTTTGTGGGAAACCTTGGCTATGTTGCCATGGCAATCCTGGGCGGCTCGCTGGCGATCAAGGGCACCATCACCGTGGGGGATATCCAGGCGTTCATCCAGTATGTGCGTTCGTTCACCCAACCGATTGCCCAGATCGCAAACATCTCCAATGTGCTGCAGCAAACTGCAGCCGCTGCTGAACGGGTGTTCGAGTTCCTGGCAGAGCCTGAAGAATCCGCGGAGATTACCAACCCGGTTGAGCTGGCTACGGTCAAAGGGCACGTGGAATTCAAGGATGTGCATTTTGGCTACAACCCCGAGAAGATCATCATCAATGATTTCAGTGCTGACATTCAACCGGGGCAGAAGATTGCCATCGTTGGTCCCACCGGCGCCGGCAAGACCACCATGGTCAAACTGCTGATGCGCTTCTACGATGTCAACAGCGGCGCCATCAAGGTGGACGGGCACGATATCCGTGAATTCACTCGCAGCGGCTTGCGCAACATGTTCGGCATGGTGCTGCAGGATGCCTGGTTGTACAATGGCTCCATCCTCGAAAACATCCGTTATGGGCAATTGAATGCTACAGATGAAGATGTTTACCGAGCAGCCAAAACCGCCAATGTCGACCACTTTATCCGCACCCTGCCGGATGGGTACAACATGGTGCTGGATGAAGAAACCGGCAACATCTCGCAGGGGCAAAAGCAACTGCTAACCATCGCCCGGGCTATCCTCTCCGACCCGAGCATCCTTATCCTGGATGAAGCGACCAGTTCAGTGGATACCCGCACGGAAGTGCTGATCCAAAAAGCCATGGATGTACTGATGCACGGGCGCACCAGCTTCATCATTGCCCACCGGCTTTCCACCATCCGCAACGCCGATCTCATCCTGGTGATGAACAATGGCGATATCGTGGAGCAGGGAAAGCACGAGCAACTGCTGGCGAAGAACGGATTTTATGCCGAGATCTACAACAGCCAGTTCGAGGCTGCGGATATGTACTAAAAAATACAGGAGCCGAAAGGCTCCTGTATTTATTCCCGTAGGGGTTCACCCCCCAACAGTCAGTTGGAAGAGGGTGGCTACAATCAGGTACAAAACGACTGCAAGAACGATGATGAGAATGGCAAGTAATACTTTGACGACCTTGTTCAGCCCGGAGCGGAAAAGCGCTGCATTAGCGCCAAACGCCAGAATCCCGATGATCGCACCCAGCAATCCGCCGATGAAAACGAGGACGATGGGCAGGGCAGAGAGGATCATTTCTGGTAACTTGAGCGGTTGGGTGAGGATATAACTCTTCCCGTCCACTTCGAGCTGTGGGGTGTCAAAGCCTAGCATTTGGGGGATCCAGCGGGCGGTGACTACCTTACCGTCATTGCGCGTGAGGGACACCGTGCCGCGATTTGGCCCCCTGCCTGCCTTCTGCCCATTGACAAGCAGTTTGGTTCCTGCGACCAGGCTGGATCTGACTTCAATATTCTGACCTTCAAAGCCTTCAATTACCGGGTGAAATTTCAAGTTGTGCCCTCCTCAGATTGTTTTTTTATCCCCGAGTGTCTCAGGGTTGATTTGCTTTTTTGACTGTATCCTTCAGGGTCTGGATGAATTGGGCGGATTGGGCGTTGTTCTCGAATCCGAGAAAAGTGCTGCTGCGCCTTACCTGCCCGCGAATGGTGGTGAGAACATCAACCCCAAAGTCTTCCATGTGCAATTGTGCTGCCATCTGCATTGTGTTATCGTTGATTTCCATCTTATCCAGGTAGTACACAACCACGAATGGACCATCCTTGTCTCCCTCATCAATGACCTGGAAAAGCCAGCGCGGCGTGAGGATGAGCACAGACGTGATCACCTTCTTCTTACCCATGAGTAGACCGCTGCGAAGCTGTTCTGACCGGGTTTCAATGCAGCTGATCTCATTGAGCGGCTCATCCAATTCACGGAGAACCTTTTCCAGCGCTTGCCGGAATGGCTGACTTAACTGGTTGGAATCACAACTTCTGCTCGACCTCTCCCATAGTTTTTTCATCCCCTCCTCCTTGATCAAATCACGAAACACGTTTCCCCAGGATTTCTTTCAGCTGTTTTTGGACTTTATGGTAATTGTGGATGATAAAACGCGTTTTTTGCGCTCGGGTGATGACGATCATGGTATCCGGGTTGCTGTCATCCATGCCGGCGGAATAGGTTTCAATCTTGACCAACTCCTCCAAAGGAATGGCGAAATTCGCGGGGTTTTCTGCCAGGGTCAAGCCCGGGTCCTGGCGCAGGTAATCGACCCCGTTCTTTTGCTGCAGGGCAAAAACCAGGCGCCGGTCAGTGACCACCATGCGGAAAGTAGTTTTGGAGAACACGCCGGTTTTCTGGTCGATGTTGTCGATAACCGCAGCC